>JACQZJ010000008.1 GCA_016213895.1 Planctomycetota bacterium
GGAGAAAAAGACCCCGCTCTCCGGATCGACGCACTCCACGATCCCCAGTCCCGCGAGGACCTCCTCGCGCGGATCGCGCACGCACAGGGCGACCACGTCGTGGCGCCTTCTCAGGCGCGCGAGCGCTCGCACGGGCGGTGGCTCGAGGAAGTCGGAGACGAGGAAGACCACGGCGCGGCGCCGCAGCCGCCGCTCCGCCTCCACGATGGCCAGCTCGAGGTCGGTGCGCCGGCCCGCGGGCGCGAGGCCCAGGAGCTCGCGCAGGAGGCGGTGCGGCCACTCCCGGCCCCTTCCCGGCGGCAGGAAGGCCTCGACGCGGTCGCTGAACTGCAGCAGGCCGACCCGGTCGCGGTTGTGCGCCGCGGCCAGCGCCAGCACGGCGCACAGCTCGGCGGCCAGCTCCGCCTTGGACGCGCCCGTCGAACCAAAATCGAGCGAGGCGGAGCGGTCCACGACCAGGAGCACCGAGCGCTCGCGCGACTCGACGAAGCGCTTGACGTAGGGCCGGCGCGCGCGCGCGGTCACGTTCCAGTCGATGGCGCGCACGTCGTCGCCGAACACGTATTCGCGCACCGAGTCGAACTCCACCCCGGTGCCGCGGAACACGCTGCGGTACTCCCCGGCCATGGCGAGCGAGACCAGCTTGCGGCTCCTGATCTCGATGCGCCGCGCCTTGCGCAGGATCTCCTGTGTCGAGACGTCCTTCATCGACTGTGAAGACGGCGGCGCCGGGCCCTGGTGTGCCCAGACGCCGCGGAACGGCCGGAATCGACCGGGCCGCCGCTCAGGGGACCTCGACCCGGTCGAGGAACCGGCCGACCAGATCGTCCGGCCGCACCTCGTCCGCCTCCGCCTCGTAGGTCAGGATGATGCGGTGCCGCAGCACGTCGCGCGCCACGTCCTTGACGTCCTGCGGCGTGGCATAGCTCCGCCCGGCGAGCAACGCGTTGCCGCGCGCGGCCAGGACCAGCGCGATCGAGGCGCGCGGCGAGGCGCCGTAGCGGATCGCCGCGGCCAGTTCCGCAAGCCCGACCTCGCGCGGCGCGCGCGTGGCGCGCACCAGGGCGAGCACGTAGCGCACCAGGCGCTCGTCGACGTATACCTCGTTCACCAGGCCGCGCGCGGCGAGGATGCGCTCGCGGCTCGCGACCGCGCTCACCGCCGGCAGGGCGCCGGTCTTGGCCATGCGCCTGACGATCTCCGCCTCCTCGGCCGGAGAGGGGTAGTCCACGACCACCTTCAGGAAGAAGCGGTCCAGCTCGGCCTCGGGCAGGGCGTAGGTTCCCTCGTGCTCGATCGGGTTCTGCGTGGCCAGCACCAGGAAGGGCTCCTCCAGCGGGAAGGAGGTCTCGCCGATGCTGACCTTGCGCTCCTGCATGGCCTCGAGCAGCGCCGAGTGCACCTTGGCCGGCGCGCGGTTGACCTCGTCGGCCAGGATCAGGTTGGCGAAGATCGGCCCCTTCTTCACCTCGAAGCGGCCGGTCGCCTGCTGGTAGACCGGCGTGCCGGTGATGTCCGCCGGCAGCAGGTCGGGCGTGAACTGGATGCGGTGGAAGGTGGCGCTGAGCGTGCGCGCGAGCGTCTCGACCGCCAGCGACTTGGCCAGCCCGGGCACGCCCTCGAGCAGCAGGTGGCCGCCGGTGAGCAGCCCGAGCACCATGCGCCTGAGCAGCAGGTCCTGGCCGACGATGACCTTGCCGACCTCGGCCACGATCGAGTCGAGAAAGCGCGCCTCCTCCTCGATGCGGCGGCCGATCTCCTGCGCCTGCGCCGTCACCAGAGCCTCGCTTCCCGCGGCACCAAGAGGTAGGCCTCCCAGCGCGCCGCGATGCGCTGCAGCTCCTCTTCGCCGGCGAAGCGCTGCGGCCGGCCGAGAGACGCGCCGAACTCCTCCTCCAGGCGCGCGACCGCGTTCTGGCGCACGTACCAGCGCTCGTCCTTGAGCGCCTGGAGGAGCGCGTCGAGGGGGACGCCGCGCACCAGGTCCGGACCCTCCTCAGGGATGTCGCCAAGGCCCAGGGCGCGGCGGAACCACTCGTCCGCCGCGATCTCCGGGGCGTCCTTGCAGCGCTGCGCGAAGGCCGCGCCCTGCTCGCCGGAGTCGCAGCAGAAAAGGAGCGAGAGCGCATCGAGCGCGCGGCCCATGCGCTCCGGTCTATCGAGCGCCGCGAGCAGCACGGGCGCGGCCGCCATGGCGCCCAGCGCGGCCAGCCGGAGGGCCGCCTCCTCGCAAAGCTCTTGGTCCTCGGCGGCCAGGAAGCTCTCGAGCGCGGCGCCGGCCTGCTCCCTGCCGCATTCGGCCAGCGTGTCCAGGGCGGCGCGGCCGATCTCGCCCGAGGCGCCTTGGGCTTCGATCGCGCCGCGCAGGAGCGCCAGCGCCTCGGAGCCGCCCAGCTCTCCGAGGGAGCGGCAGGCCGGCGCGGCGAACCAAGGGTCGCCGCTCTCGAGCGCCTCGGCGAGGAGAGCGAGCGCGTCCGCCGATCCCTCGCGCCCGAGCGCCTCGAGGGCGATGCGCCGCAGCGCCCGGTCCTCGGAGCGCGCCATCTCGAAGAGCCGCTCACGGGCTTGCAGATCCGGCACGCTGGCGAGGGCCAGGATCGCCTGGCGGCGCACGCGCGGATCCTCGTCCTCGAGCACGGCCAGGAGGTGCTCGGCCGCGACGCCGCCCGACTCGCGGCAATCGGCCGCGGCGGCGAGGCGCACGGCCGGGGACGGATGGACGAGCGCCTCGGGCAGCGCGTTCAGGCCGCGCGCCAGGGCGCGGAGCAGGCGCTCGCCCTGCTCGCCGAAGCGCTCGGCGAGCCGCGCCGCGCAGGGCGCGAAGAAAGCTGGATCGCCGCGGTCGATGACGATCCTGGCGAGCAGCGCCGCGGCTCCCTCCGGCACGATCTCCTCGGCCAGGCCGCGCAGCAGGAGATCGAGGTCCTCGGCCGTGATCAGGTCCCGCCAGGCGGCGCGAAGTGCGGCCCTTCGGCGCGCAGGAACTCGGAGAAGGCCGCGGGGTCGCCGGGGAAGAGCTTCTGCCAGAAGGCATCGTCGCACGCGCGGCGGATCGCGTCCTCGGCGGCGGCGAACGCGGCGTCCGCCTCGCTCCCCACCACCACCGCGCGCTCGCGGTTCTCCCACACCACGCGGATGCGCCGGAAGCACGCGCGCGTGCGCTCGCCGCGCGTGGCGGCGCGGCCCTGCTCGAAGACGCCGCTCGCGAGGAGCCCGGCGGCCAGGCCGCGCAGCGCCTCCTCGTCGAGATAGAAGGCGCGCGCGAGGTCGACGCCCCGCACCTCGACCCCGAGGAATGCGCAGGGCGCGAGGACGATCTCGAGATCGGGCCCGGCGCGCAGCATGCCGCGGCGCTCGTACTGGATGACCAGGCCGGCGGCGACCTCGGACAGGCGCGCGGGATCCAGGTCGCGGCGGATGAGCGGCGTGCTGCCGCCGCCGCTCCACGCCTCGCGCCACTTGGTCACGTCCTGGCCGAGGTCGAGGCCGGTGATGCGCTGCACGCGCGTCTGGCAGTAGGAGAAAAGCGGCAGATAGTCCTGGAAGTACTGGTTCTCGAGGAAGGTCCCCATGATCGCGGGGAGCACGTGCTCGCGCAGCAGGACCTCCGCGTCCTCCGCCTCGCGGCGCAGCCCGATCTGCGCGAGCGCGATCGCCGCCGAGCAGCGCACCAGCGGGTCGAGCGAGCGCAGGCGCGGCTGGCAGAGGGCGATCAGGTCGTCGCCGAGGAGCGCCTCGGAGTACTCTTCTTCCAGCTCGGCCAGGGTGAGCAGGGCCCAGAGCGAGCGCCGCGAGGGCGGGTCCTCGCGGGCGAGGGAGAGCAGGCGCGGCGTGGCCTCCGCGGCGCGGTGCTCCACGAGGTAGGCGGTCGCCGCCGTGGCAAGGCCGGCGTGCTCGTCGCCCAGGAGGGCGAAGGCGTCCTCCTGGAGATCGGCGCCGGGAAGGTGCGCGAGAAGATCGAAGGCGCTCTGCCGCACGCGGCCGTCGGCGTGGCCGAGCAGCGCGCGCAGCGCGGGCGCCAGCTCGGGCCGGAGCTGACCGCGCAGGTACTTCAGGCCCGCGGCGCGCAGCTTGGCGTCCTTGCCGCCGGCGCTCATCACGGCCACGGCGTCCGCGCGCTCCCGGTCGATGCGCGCGATGGCGCTGAGGATGACGCCGCAGCGCTTGGCGTGGCGCCGGTCGCGGAACAGGCGCTCGAGCGCGTCCAGGGCCTCGCGGTCCGCGAGCTGCGCGAGGACCAGGGCGGCCGCGAGCTTGGGCCCCATGTCCGCGCCCTCGAGAAGGGCGCGCAGCGGCGCGGCCACGGCCGGGCCGGCCTCGACCAGGCGCTCCATGGCTCGCACGCCCGCGCCACCGGGGTAGGCGGCCAGGTCGCCGGAAAGAGACGCCACGAGCTGTTCCGGCGTGGCCGGCCCGGGCTCTTCCTGCTTCTTCGGCGCCGCGGGCAGCTCGATCTCGATCTTCGCCTTCTGCCGTCCGGTCTTCGGCAGCTCGGGCGACGCCGGGTCCTGGCCCACGGCCCTCGCCGCGGCCCCGGCGCAGGTCAAAGCAACGACGAGCGCGACGAACGAGCGACTCACGGACCTGGCGCGTGTCATGAAGGCCGGCATGCCGCATACCCTACAGGCAACGGGCAGCGGCCTCCAGAGCGGGGGTACGGCCGCTGCGTCTGCGTTTCGACCTCACCAGCCAGCACGGGTCTCGGTGACCTGGTCACCCGCGGCTCCCTGGAAAGCTGGAGTGCTGGCGGCTGCAGAAGCCGGCGTCGAGCGCGAATCGGACGTTGCAGGAGCAAGGCACGGCCACCGGAAACTCTCCACGGTCTTGACGCTGCGGATCGGCATGGACGGCGAGCGAGCCGCGGCGTAGCTTCGCGTCCGCCCAGGCCGCCCCCCCGAGGGTTCGTGCGTCCCGCGCCTGGAGGCCTGCCGGCGGCTGCCTGGGAACATCAAGGGAGGCTCCGTTCATCATGGGTGCTCGCCTGCTTCTCGGCGCGGCCTGCGCGCTCCTCGTGGTGTCGGTCATTCTGCAAGCCCTGAACCTGAACCGCGACGTTCCGGCGGATTCGCCGCCGTCGCTCGAACAACACGAGCCAGAGCTGGCTCGAATCGAGGCCATGACGCGCCGGCTGGAGGACGTGAGCGAACGCCTCGCGCTGGCGCTCAAGGCCTGGCATGGGCCGGCGATTGCCGAGGAACCAGGGAGCGCGGCCTCGGACCAGCCGGTCGCGGATGCGCGAAGGGAGGAGGTGCCCGTGGCGTCCCTCACGACGCCCGGCGACGATGCCGCGCATGGGCTCGCTGACCTGAAGTCGGCACTGGAGCGGGAAGTCGCATCCCTTCGAGAGGAGTTGCGCACGCTCGTCGGACTCATCGGGTCAGGCCAGCCATACGGGGAGTTGAAATGGGAGAACCTCGCGTCTCGCCCGCAGCGAACGCCCAGCCAGGAAGAGATGCGCGCCATCCGGATCGGCACGCCTTTCCATGTCGTGATCGATCAGCTCGGCCTTCCGGCCGAGATGTCGGGCAGCTTCTACGACTCGTTGGCGGCGAAATGGCCGCATCCTTCTGGCGATAAGAAGCTGGGGTGGCTGGTCGAATTCGGAGGTGGTCTGGTCACCAACAAGTTCCCTCGGAGCATCAACGTCCGCTGAAGATCGCTCCGGGCACAGGGGGCGCGCCCGCGCGCGCCAGGGCGTAGACCTTGCCGGTCCCCGCCGGGATCGTGTCCTGCAGCACGATCGGCCCCGGGCTCGGGCTGGCGACGAGGTCGCGCGGGCCGCTGCCGGCGACGTGGTAGACCGCGCACTCGCCCTCGTAGCCCGAGGCAGCGGGATCGAAGCGGATCTCGCACTCCAGCGGCCCCCCGAGGAACGAAATCTCCTTGACGGTCTCGGTCAGGACCCGGCATCTGCCGCCGGCGCAGCCGAGGGACCGCGGGTCAAAGGCGACGACCTCTCGAGGATTCGACCAGTGAACGCGGCATCGCGCTCCTCCGTGCGCTTCTGGACCAAGATCAGAAGCCTCTACGCGCCGCGCAAACCCCAGGCCGAGACGCAAGCGAACGGCTGGACGGTCCCGCAGGAAAGCGTCAGGGGCTCGAGGAGCCTCTCGCCGCGGGGCTCCAGCTCGAGGGTCGCGACTCGGACCTCCGGATCGCGCAGCCGCTGCCCGTGGATCAAGCGCCCCGCGACCTGGGGCAAGGGGGTGAGCGACCCCACGAAGCGGTCCACCATTTCGACCAGGAGCCCCCAGGGCCCGCTCGCTGTGACTCTCGCCTCCAGGGAGTCTTCCTTGACCACTGCGCCGGCGAACGGCCTCCAGCCCATGAACACGCGCGCCGCGCACGTCTGAGGTCAGGGCGCGACCCACAGGAACCACGGGAAAGTCGAGAGAACCCAGGCGGCCTAGCGCGTCCCCACTGCGAGGTAGATGTGCTCAATCTGTAGCCCTTCGTAGCGGCAGGTCTCAAGGAGGTCGCGGACAGCCCGAAAAGGCGCCCTGCGGTCAACGCGCAGAACGAGCACACGCGTCGCCCACATGTCAGTGTCGCGGCACTCCAAGCCGCCAGGTCGAGGCTCGTCCATCCGGAGCTTGAGCATTATCTGCAACTCTGCCCAAGAGAGGCGCTCATCCGCCTTCATTACCCCGCCCCCTCTCAGCATCTCGTAGCGCCCGTCACGGTCGACGTTGACGCCAACCAACCCATCGGGATCAGGTTCGACTTCCCTCGCGAACTCGCTGGCCAGAGGCTTCGCCAGGTCGAGCGACTCCGCCTGTCCCGCTTCGAACGGATCCCGGACAACTTCCACGTCGAGATCGATGTCACGAAACGACCACTCCAGGCCCGCGGCCCATATGGCCTCCGCAACACCAATGACGCGCTCAAAGGGAACATTCCCCTCCACCTCGAGCTGAACCGCACGTCCGTCGTCCCCCGTTCCCTCTGCCGAGCGCATGTTCCGTCGCAGCGCCTCCATCTCCTCCTTGAGTCTGCCTTGACCACAGGGCTTCCTACCGGCTACCGCGATTCTCAGCCCGCTTCCGTCCTCCATCGCTACCCGGAGCACCACCGCGGGCACATGAGCCTCCTTCTGGTGCTCGGGACAATGGCGGTCGTGGACGCCGGCACACCCCGTGGCCAGCAGGCCCAAGCTGGTCAGCCACAGTCGGTGTAGTCGTCCCATTCCCTCTTGTCTCATCCTTCCTTCTCCTTTTGCTTTCCCGAGGGGGCCTCGGCAACGGGGCACGCTGCATCTCGTCAGTCGCGGCGCCTTCTGCTTGCCCTAACGTACCTCCCGCGCGGCGTTCGCGGCCGCAGGGAAGGCCCCGCGCTGCTGCACAGTGTAGCGCCGCTACGGGTCCTTGGTCACGCTTTGCCGCGGGCGTTGGCCGGACGCCTGGCTTCGTCCCTACCCCGGCCCCGGCTCGCAGGACGGCGCCTCCATCACGCTCGCCAGGCGGGGCAGATGCGGTTCCAGCCCAGCGTCCCGGCCGCTCTCGACCACGCGCCGCGCGTCCGCGCGCGCCAGGGCGAGCAGGTCGAGGTCCCGGACCAGGTCGGCGTGGCAGAGGTCGAGCAGGCCGTGCTGGCGCGCGCCGTACAGCTCCCCCGGGCCGCGCAGGCGCAGGTCTTCCTCGGCGATCTTGAAGCCGTTCGCTTCCGCCACGAGCACGTCCAGGCGCGCGTTCGCCTCGGGCGAGCCCTCGCCCGCCACCAGGATGCACTGCGCAGGTGCCCTACCGCGGCCCACGCGGCCGCGCAGCTCGTGCAGGGCGGCGAGGCCGAAGCGCTGCGCGTCCAGGACCACCATGAGAGTGGCCTCGGGCACGTCCACTCCCGCCTCCACCACCACGGTCGCCACGAGCACGGGCCTCTCTCCGCTGCGGAAGTCCTCGAGCGCCGCCCGGTTCTCCTCGGGCCGCCTGCGGCCGTGGGCCAACCCCACCGCCGGCTGGCCGCCGTAGAAGCGCGCGAGCTTCGCGGCAAAGGTCACGGCCGCGGCGAGGTCGCTTTCCTCGGATCCTCCCACCACCGGGCAGACGATGAAGGCGCGGCCGCCGCGGAGCACGTCGGCCCGCACCTCCTCCAGCACGGCGCGCAGCTCCGTTCTGGGCGCGCGGCGCGTCGCCACCACGCGCCGCCCGGGCGGCAGCTCGTCGAGCAGCGACAGGTCGAGGTCGCCGTAGAGCGTCATGGCGAGCGAGCGCGGGATGGGAGTGGCCGTCATCACCAAGAGGTCGACCGCGACGCCCTTGCTTCGCAGCCGCGCGCGCTGCGACACGCCGAAGCGGTGCTGCTCGTCGACCACGGCGAGAGCGAGAGCAGGGATCTCGACCGACGCCGAGAGCAGCGCGTGCGTGCCCACGACCACGCAGGGCGCGCCGCCGGAAAGAAGAGAGCGCGCGCTCTTCCTCTCGGCCGCAGCGCAGGTCCGAGCGAGCAGCTCCACCTCGACGCCGAGCGGCTCGAGGAAGCGCCGCGCCGTGGCCAGGTGCTGCCGCGCCAGCACGTCGGTCGGCACGAGCAGCGCGCCCTGGTGGCCGGCGCGCGCCGCGGCGGCGAGGGCCACCAGGGCGACCGCGGTCTTCCCGGAGCCCACGTCGCCGTGCAGCAGGCGGTGCATGGGGGAAAACCGGGCGAGGTCGGCCAGGACCTCGTCGAGGGCGCGCCGCTGCGCCGCGGTGAGCGCAAAGGGCAGGGCCGCGAGCATCGTCGCGACCTCCTGCGGCTCGGGCGCGACGCGGCGCGGCTTCACGCGCCGGCCGAGCGTGGCGCGCGCGCGCTCGAGCGGCAGCAGGATGCGGAAGAACTCCTCGTAGGCGAAACGGCGGCGCGCCTGGGCCAGGTCCTCCTCGCTCGCCGGAAAATGCAGCGCCGCGAGCGCTGCGCCGAGCGACGGCAGGCCGGCCGCGGGCAGCGCGGAGCGCGCGCGCCAGTCCGGAGTGCCCGGGGCGAGCGCGGGCAGCAGGCCGGCGATCAGGCGGCGGAAGAGCCGCGGCGGCACGCCCGCGGGCAAGTCGTAGACCGGAACGCGGCCGGCGCGCAGCGGCGCGGCCAGCGCGCCCGACCGTTCGTAGTCCTCGGCCAGCAGGCTTCGCACGCCGTCTCGCTCCCCGACCCTGCCCTGGAAGAAGAAGGTCTCGCCGCGCGCGAAGTTCGACTTCAAGTGGTGCTGGTTGAAGAACAGGACCTCGATCGCGCCGCTCTCGTCCGCGACGAGCACGCGCACCAGCGAGCGCCGGCCGCGCCTGCTGGCGCGCACGCGCTCTACCGCGCCGACGATCGCGGCGCGCGCGCCGGCCACGAGGTCGCGCACCGCAACCGGCGCCAGGCGCTCGCGGTGCCGGCGCGGAACATGCAGCAAGAGGTCCTGCACGTCGCTGATGCCGGCCGCGGCGAGCGCGCGGGCGCGCGCCGGGCCGATTCCCTTCAGGGAGGAGACCGGCGCGTCGAGAGCTGGGATGACTGCTCCCTCTGGCATGCCCGGAGTGTGGCGAACCGCGGCTGCGAAGTCCACGGAGCACGCCGCGCGCCCGCCAGGCGCCGCGCCAGCCCGAATGCCTCACCACCGGTCCGCGCCTGGCCGGCCCTCGTCGCCGATCTCGTCGTTGCTCGTCGTCAAGAACTCCACCGAGTTGCTTTCCTCCTCGCGCTTCGATCTCGGCGACGAGGTCTCGGCCAAGACAGTCTGTCCCGCGGCCGCGTGCCGTTTGCCCGTCTCCACCTGTTCCCGATCTCACGCTTCGCGTCGGTGCTCGCGCACCGGTGGCGGGGTATCCGGGCTAGAATATCGCGCCATGAAGACGGTCCTTCTCGTCGCGGCGCTTCTCGTCCTCCAGGACGACAAGGCGAAGACCGCGCTGGAACAGCTCTTCGAGCAGAAGACGACCGAGCTGGCCGCGGCCGAGGCCCAGCTCGAGGAGGCCTACGCCCTGCTCGAACGGCTCTTCGCCCAGGCGAGCGCCGAGCCAACGGTCCTCGCCGGCAAGATCGCCGCCGCCATCCAGGCCGAGGCGCCCGCGCTGCGCGACAAGCTCACGGGCGCGGGCGCGGCGCGCGCGCCGGCGAAAGCCGCCCAGCTCGTCATCGCCCAGGACGGCCTCGCGGCCGCGCTCGCGGCGAGCAACCTCGACCCCGTGCTGCAGGAGCCGCTGGCGCAGCTCCTCTCCACCCCCCTCTTGCCGAGCCTCCTCGACGCCGAGTCGGCGGACCTCGAGCCGCGCGTCACGCACTTCGTAGAGGAGTTGTTCCTCTCGGGCCAGGAGTTCGCCCGCGTGTGGAACGACTCCCTCTTTCCGCACGTCGCGGCCGCGCGCCAGTACGCGCGCGCGCGCGCCAGCTACATCGAGGTCGGCCAGCGGCTCGAGCGCGAGCGCTCGCCCGAGCGCTACGCCGCCGGCGGCGAGCGCCTGCCGCCCGGCAGGGTCGAGGTGAAGGCGGGCAGCTACGAGATCGGGCCGTACTCGGGCTGGGTGCAGGGGCGCAAGGGCATCGGCAAGAAGAGCAAGCGCGTCAACCTGCGCGCCTTCTTCATCGACCGCACCGAGGTGACCAACGCCGAGTACATGGTCTTCTGGAAGTGGCTCGGCGAGGAAGCGCGCCCCGCGCACCTGCCGCGCTACTGGACGAGGAGCGAGGAAGGAGATGTCTCCTTCGCCGAGGGCCGCGGCGATCACCCGGTCGTGGGCGTGAGCTGCAACGACGCGCTGGCCTACGCCGCCTGGTGCGGCAAGCGCCTGCCCAGCGAGGACGAGTGGGAGGCGGCGGCGCGCGGCGCCGAGGGCCGCACGTATCCGTGGGGCAGCGAGTACGAGGCGGGACGCGCCAACGACCGCGACGCCGCCATCGGCGACACTGCTCCGGTCGGCTCCTTCCCCGCGGGCGCGTCGCCCTGCGGCTGCCTCGACATGGCCGGGAACGTGGAGGAGTGGACCGCCTCGACCGAGGACGGGACGGCGCTCGCGGAGCGCATCGACTCCAACCTCCTGCTCGTGGTCATCCGCGGCGGGAACTTCAACTCCGGGGCGAGCAACGTGTCCGCGACCTTCCGCTGGGTCTATCCCGGGCTGTCGACCGAGAACCAGTGGACCGGCTTCCGCTGCGCGCTTTCGGCGGACAACTGACCGTGGCCGTCTCGCGCTCCGTCCTCCTCTTGCTCCTGCGTTCGCTCTGCGAGATCCTGACGCTGCCGCTGCACCTCGCCTTCTTCTTCCTGCGGCGCAAGCGCATCAGACGCGAGATCCGTGAGCTGCTCGAGGCGCGCCGGTGAGCGCGCGCGCCGGCCAGCGCCTGCGTTCCTGGCTGCTCTTCCTGGCCGGCGCCGCGTGCATCATCGTCACCATCGACGTGGCCTTCGAGACCTCCCTGTTCCTGCGCTCGCGCGGCTTCCTGTGGCGCACGGTCGAGCTGCTCTTCGCCGCCACCGCGGCGACCGTCGCGTACCTGCTGGTGGCGCGCGCGCGCCTGACGAGCGCACTCGCCTATCTGCGCTCCCTGCCCGCGGTCGCGCTCTTCGTCTACGCCATGGTCACGGTGCGCTCCGCGCCCTCCGAGCGCTTCCACTTCGTCGAGTACGGCGTGCTCTACCTGCTGGCGCTGCGCGCGGCCGTGGTCGACGCGCGCGGCGTCGCGGCGTACTTCGCCGCCCTGGCCGCGACCGTGCTCGCCGGCTGGATCGACGAGTGCGCGCAAGGCCTGTCGGCGGTGCGCTACTACGACGTCGCGGACATCAAGATGAACGCGCTCGCCGCTCTCCTCGCCGGCCTCGTCTTCTTCTCCTTGTTCGGCGCGCGTCCCGCGCGCGCGCGCTTCGCTGGTTGACCGAGAACGCGCGGCGCGTTCCCGCCGCGCGATTCCCGTCGCGACGCGCCGCGGGCTGCTATACTTCTCCTGATCCGTGCAGTGCCGCACGGCGAAAGGCGCAGAGGAGCGCGTGCGCAAACGAAGGGTCCGCATCCTGCACGAAGGACACGAGTACTACCTCGTGGACCGCGGGCGCACGCCCTCGGCGCGCACCATCACGCTGCTCAAGCGGCTCGAGCAGGACGGCGCGAGCGCCGGCGGCGCGGTGCTGGTGCGCACCGACATCGGCGACTGTCTGGCGATCGCGCGCTGGTCCGGCGGCGCGGTGGACGTGGCCGAGGGTCACGAGTCGCTGCGCGAGATGTTCCAGCAGGTGGTGGACCGCTATCTCGAGGAGTTCCGCGTCGGGCGCGCGGCGCGCGCGGGCAAGCCCCACTTCTTCCTCTCCGCCGGCCGTCTGCCGCTCTACACGCTGGCGCGCGCCCAGCCAGACGGGCTCTCGGTGCTGGTCTTCAGCTCGCGCGAAGGCGCGCGCCGCGCGGCCGCGGTGCGCCAGGCCGAGGAGCAGCAGCCGATCGAGGTCGAGGAGGCCGGCGACCTCGCCGACTACCTGGCGGCGCGGGCCACGGAGGGCTTCGCCGGCGCCATGCTCGACGACGCGGACCCGATCTTCTTCTGCCTGGACGAGACGGGGATGCCGCGCTTCCTCAGGCTCAAGATGGACGCGGCCCGCAACCGCGTCGAGCACCTCCTGCTCGATTCCTCGGGGAGCTGGTCCGCCTACGAGGGCGAGGAGGAAATCCTGCCGGAGATCGACCAGGAGGCGGCCGACCGCTACATGGTGGACCGCCTGGGCGACGTCCCGTTCTTCGGCTTTCGCGCGGGGATGCGTTTCTGCCGCCTGGCGCGCCTGGGAGACTCCGAGCGGCCGGTGGCCATCGAGCTCGCGGACGAGCCGATCGCGGGCGGACAGCCCTTCTGCCCGCTCTTCCACGACCCCGAGCAAGGGAAGGCCTTCCTGGACGAGAACCGCCTGGAAGGGTACGAGCCCGTGGTCGTCGACGACCTGAGGAGCCTCGCGGCCTGGTGCCGCCTGGAGCGCCGCGTGCTCATCCTGCAGCCGGACGGGCATCGCGCTCGCGGCGGCACGCTGTGGCTCGACGGCGAGCGCGTGGTGCTCGATTCCTTCTCGGGCTTGTGGTACTCCACGGACGGTGTCCACTTCGAGAGAGACTGAGCCCGCCGCGGCCGAGGAGCCGCGCCGCCCCATGCACCCGCGCCGCCTCGCCGTCTTCCTCGCGGGCGCCGTGCTCCTCTTCGCCGGCGCCGCGGCCCTGGCCGTGGCCCCGTGGTGCGTCAAGAACATCCTGCACTACGGCAATCCCCTCTATCCCATATTCCATGAATATTTCGGCGGGTCCCCACCGGCTTCAAGAGCCTGACGAGCGCCGCGGGCGAGGCCTGCGCGCTGGCCATCGGGAACGCCGCCTGCGTCTGGTTCACCGCGCTTCGCCCCGGGCCGCGCACGGTCACGGTCGAGGCCGCGGCCGTGGACGACGGCCAGGGAGCGCAGCGCGTCGAGGCGCGCTTGAACGGCGCGGCCGAGCCGCTCGCGGCCTTCGACCTCGAGCACAGCGACCGCGCCGACCGCCGCACGTTCGTCATTCCCGAGGAGCTCTTGCGCCAGGGAGAGAACCGCCTGTCGTTCTCCTTCGCGCGCCTGCTGCCCTGGCGGTACGAGGCGGAGGGTTTCCGCTACGCGGCCGGCGCCATCTTCCGCAGCATCGAGTTCCAGGCCGGCGCGCAAGACGCGCCGCCCGCGGCCGCGCCCGGCCCGGACCTCGCCCTGCGCCTGCCGTACGGCCGGCCGCGCCTCACGGCGCGCCTCGCCGTGCACCCGGACGATCGCGCCGAGCGCGCGGTGCCGCTCATCGTGCGCCTGCAGGCCGAGCCCGCGGGACAGCTCCTCCTCGCGCGCGAGGACATCGACGCCGCCGCGCCTCCCGCCGAGCGCCGCGCGCTCGACCTCGACGCTGACCTGTCGCTCTTCGCCGGCGCCGTGGTCTCGATCCAGTTCGAGACCGCTGCGCCGCAAGGCGGCGCGCGCCCGCTGCGCCTCGCCCTCGCCGAGCCCGCGATCCGCGGCGGCGATGCGCCGCGGGATGCAGCCGCGCCGCCGGAAGCTCCGCTCCTCGAGCTGCGCCGGCGCCTGCAGGGCGCGAGCCTGGTCCTCATCACCGTGGACGCGGCCGCGGCGCGCCACTTCACCGCCTACGGCGCGCAGGTCGAGCACGCCCCGAACATCGACACGCTCGCCCGCGACGGCATCGTCTTCGAGGACGTCTCGAGCCCGGCGAGCTACACGCTCGCCGCCGTGGGTTCGCTCATGACCGGCCTCTACCCGGACCGCCACGGCGTGGTGGCCGGCGCCGCGGCCGGGAAGGCGCCGCGCCTGGCCGAGGACGCGCCGGCGCTCGCCGCGCTCCTCCGCGCCCGCGGCTACGCGACCGTGGCGCTCGTCACCAACCCGAACGCGGCCGCGGAGTACGGCTTCGCGCGCGGCTTTGATTTCTTCGACCCGCTCTACGACCGGTCGCTCGGCATGTGGGACGAGGGCGTCGCGGCCGCACTCTTGGCGCCGCGCCTCGCGGTGCACATCGAAGAGGACAAGCTCGCCGAGCCCTACTTCCTCTACGTGCACGTCTTCCAGCCGCACGCACCCTATCGCCCGCCCGAGGCCTTTCGCGCCGGGATCACCTCGGGCTACGACCGGCCCGCGGACGGGTCGCGCCAGTCGATCGACGCCTACAAGACGCACCAGGTCGAGCCCTACGGCGAACGCGACTTCCAGGCCCTGCGCGAGCTGTACGACGCCAACCTCAGCTCCGCGGACGCGGCGGCCGGCGAGATCCTGGCGCTCTTGCGCGCGCGCGGCCTGCTCGAGCGCGCGCTCGTCGCCGTGGTCTCCGACCACGGCGAGGCGCTCGGCGAGCACCTCTCGCTCGAACACGGCGACACGGTCTTCGGCGAGCAGGTGGAAGTTCCATGGGTGATGTCGCTCCCGCCGCAGGCGGGCCTCGCACCCGTGCGCGTGGCCGGCCCCTCTTCCCTGATCGACGTCGCGCCCACGCTCCTCTCGCTGCTCGGCGCGGGCGCCGAGGATCTCCCGTTCGAGGGACGGGACCTCTCGCCCGGCCTCTTCGGCGCGCGCGGCAGCGAGCGGCCGCTCTTCCTGCGCTCGAGCGGGGCGCGGCCGCGCTTCGGCATCCGCTTCCTCGGGCGCTCCTATCACGAGGACCTGTTCACGCGCCAGCAGCTGCTCTTCGACCTGAGCGCGGACCCGCTCGAGGAGAAGCCCCTCGACGAACGGCGCGCGGTGTTCGCCGAGTTCCTGCGCGCGGAGCTGTGCCGCTTCCTCTGCACGCGCGGCGCGCGCGCCGCGGAGGAGGCCGCGCTCCCCGAGGAGCTGCTCGAGGAGCTGCGCGAGATCGGCTACGTGCACGCTGCCGCCGAGGAGGAGCCCACCCGCTGCCCCCTGGCGCGGCGCAGCCTCAAGCGGCCTTGACCTCGAGGACCGCGCCCGCCTGCGGTCCGAGCAGCGCCGCCATGCGCTCGACGTAGTCGGGGAAGGACTGCTCGACGCACTCGAAGCCCTCGATCACGCTCTCGCCCGGAAGCGTCAGGGCGAGCGCGCCCGCGGCCAGGGCGATCCTGTGGTCGCCGCGCGCCTGCACGCGCCCCGGACGCAGCCTGGCGCCGCCGTGGACCGTGAGGCTGTCTTCGGTCTCCTCGACCTCGCCGCCGAACGCGGCGAGCAGGTCCGCGAGCGCGGCGATGCGGTCGCTCTCCTTGTGTCGGAGTTCGCCCGCGCCGAGAAAGACCGTTCGGCCGCGGGTTGCGCGCGCCGCGGCGACGGCCAGCGCCGGCACGTCGTCCAGGAGGCGCGGGAACAGCTCCGCCGGCACCTCCACGCCGGACAACTCCGCTGGCAGGAAGCGCAGGTCGGCGCGCGGCTCGTCTGCGGCCGGCGCGCACGGCGCATTCCCGATCGCGGCGCCCATGGCCGCAAGCACCTCGAGGGCGCCGCTGCGCGTCGGGTTCACGCCGACGCCCTCCACGGTCACGTCGCCGCCTTGCAGGAAAAGCGCGGGCAGCCCGAGGTAGAGCGCGGACGAGAGGTCCCCGGGCACGGGAACGACCGCCGGTTGCAGCCACCGCCCGCCCTCGACCGCGGCCGCGTTCTCCGCGCGCGCCACGGGCACGCCGAAGAGCGGCAGCATGCGCTCGGTGTGGTCGCGCGACGGGCCGGGCTCGCTGACGCGCGTCGTGCCCTCCGCGAACAATCCAGCGAGCAGCAGGGCGGACTTGAGCTGCGCCGAGGCCACGGGCAGACGATGCTCGAGACCAAGCAGGCGGCCGCCCGCCTCGATGACCAGGGGCAGGCGCTCGCCCGCGCCCGCGGCGAAGCGCGCGCCCGCCAGGACGAGCGGCCGCACCACGCGGCCCATGGGCCGGCGCCGCAGGGAAGCGGAGCCGTCGAGGCGCGCCGCGCGGCCGAGGCCGGCGAGCACGCCGAGAAGAAGGCGCGCGCTCGTGCCCGAGTCCGCGCAGTCGAGCAGCGGGACTTCCGAACCGCCGGGCAGCAGCGGGCCGCCTACGCGCGCCTCGCCCGCGCCGCGCGCGACGCGCGCGCCGAGGGCGAGCAGGCAGCGCTCGGTGGCGCCCGTGTCCGTGGACCAGAGCGGCTCCTGGACCAAGGTCTCACCGTTCGCCAGTGCGCCGAGGATGAGCGCGCGATGGGTGATCGACTTGTCCCCGGGCGCGCGCGCCGTTCCCCGGGGCGGAGGCGCAAGTCCGCGAACGACGAGGATGCGCCCCATGACCTCACCTGCGGCAGCCGAGGAGCGGCCCGCGCGCGGCGCGGCGCCTACTCCTCCAGCTGCCGGTAGTAGTCGGCCTCGTCCTTGTCGCCGAGCGGCACGTCGGTCAGGAAGGTGCCGATCACGTTGGCGCCCGCGCGCTCCAGGACGTTCCTCGCCCTCTCGGCCTGCTCGCGCGGCGTGCGGCCGAGGCGCACCACGAGCAGCACGCCGTCCACGCGCGCGCCGAGCACGGCGGCGTCGGTGTAGGGGTTCACGGGCGGAGTGTCGCAGATGATGTGCGTGAAGTCGGTCTTGAGCACGGCCAGGAGGTCGCGGATGCGGTCCGAGCCGACCAGCTCCGCGGGGTTGCGCGGCTCGCGGCCGGCGCGGATCAGCATCAGGTTCGAGACCTTGGTCTCCGCGAGCACCCGGCTCAGCGGCAGGTCGTCGATGAGCAGGTCGGAGAGGCCGGGACCGGGGCCGATGCCGAGGAGCTGGGCGACGCGCGGGGCGCGGAAGTCCGTGTCGAGCAGGCAGACGCGCATGCCCTGCGCCTCGGCCAGGCAGATGGCGATGTTCGCGGCAGAGAGCGACTTGCCCTCGCCCTTCATGGCCGAGGTGACGGCCAGGGCGCGCGACCCGCGCCCGCGGTGCATGGCGAGGATGTTGGTGCGAAAGGCGCGGTACTGCTCGGCCTGCAGCGACTTCGGCTCGTGGTACATCACCACGTGCGGATCGATGGAGCTGTCCGTGATGACGATGACGGGCGGAGCCACTTCCCCGGGCGCCGCCGGCGCCTCCCTGCGGTCCTCCATGCCCACGACTCCTTTCATGCGAGGCGCTCCAGTCCGGCGTCGCGTGCGGCCGCCTCCCGCGCAGTCCCCCCGCGCGGGGCCGGCTCGAATGCTAGCGCGGGCCGGGCCGGTGTTCGCCTAGTATATCGACCGTTTCCGCGGCGCGGCTATGATCGGGCGGCCGGCCAGACCGGCGGCGCGCCGCGGCGCGCGTCGTCCTTGCACGCACGGGCTACTCCCGGCAGGGCACATGATCCTCGGTCTCGCGAGCAGCTTGTTCCGCCTCTTCCGAGAGCACTCCGACGTGGTGCCGGTCTCGCGTCTGCGGAAGCAGGGGGTGCGCTCGGTGACGGTGCTCGACTGGGAGCGCGTCGAGCGCCTGCTCGCCCGCGCCGTGGAGCAGGCCCTGGAGCGGCACGGCGCCGACCTCTCGCCGCAGGCGCTCGCCACCATCAACCAGGAAGCGCGCGAGGCCTTCGCCCGCCTGGTGGAGCAGCGCGACTCGTTCCGGGACAGCGCCCGCTCCCTCGAGCAGGAGAAGAGCCAGCTCCTGGCCAACCTGATGCTCCTGCGCGGCGAGATCGAGAGCTCGAGCGGCGCCCTGGCGCGCGAGCGGCGGCGCACGGTGTCGTTGGACGAGGTCGCGGTCGGCGCGCGCGGCATGCAGGAATACGGCCGGCGCCTCGAGGAGGAGGTGCGCGCGCTCCTCGCGGGCGAGGGCGGCGCGGGCGGCTCCGGCGCCACCGCCGGCTCGATCGCGGCCATCGCGCGCCGCCTGCTCGACGAGGAGCGCGGCCGGGCGCTCGATTCCGCGCGCGCGGAGCAGCGTCATCGCGTGCTTCAGCTCGAGCGGCGCGTCGACAAGCTGACGCGCACGCTCGCCGAGACCGAGTCGCTGGTCGACCGCCTGCAGCGCATGAAGGCCGGAGACCCGGGGATCGAGTCGATCTACCGCGAGGTGCAGGGCCTGGACGCCGCGGATCCGCGGGCCGCCGAGAAGCGCAGCCTGCTGGACGAGATCTTCAAGCTGAACATGGAGCTGCGCGCCGTGATCCAGGACGCGCAGGCCGGAGCCGAGCAGGGCAGGGCGTGAGGCCGCGGCGCAAGCCGGGGCAGCGCCCGAGGACTTCACGCAGCGCGCGGAGGGTAGGAACGAGATGGTGATCGACACGCGGGACCAGACGCAGGAAGGCGCGACCGGGCCGGTCGAGAAGGACCACGGCGTGCTCTACATCGGCATCGACCTGGGCACGTCGCGCACGGCCATCGCCTGCTCGAACGGCGTGCGCGAGTCCCTGGCCAGCGTCATCGGCTACCCCAAGGACGTGGTCTCGCGCAAGCACCTGAAAAAGGACGTCCTCTTCGGGCAGGAGGCCTTCGACCACCGCCTCTCGGTCGACTTCTACCGGCCGCTGGAGCACGGCGTCATCAAGTTCTCCGACAACGGCGGGACCGGCGAGGAGGGCAAGATGAACATGAAGGCGGCCAGCGACCTGGTGCGCCACGCCGTCGCCCTGGCCGCGCCGCGCACGGACGAGCTGCTCTACGGCGTGATCGGCTGCCCGGCGCAGGCGTCGATCCACAACCGCAAGGCGATCATCGACGCGGCGCGCGCGGTCATCGACTCGGTGATGATCTGCTCGGAGCCCTTCGCCGTGGCCTACGGCCTGGACCGCCTGTCGGACGTGCTGGTGATCGACATCGGCGCGGGCACGACCGACCTGTGCCGCATGCACGGCACCATGCCCGGCGCCGAGGACCAGATCACGCTGAAGCACGCCGGCGACCACATCGACAACGAGCTGCTCGCGCGCGTGCGGCGGCGCGTGCCCAAGGCCCAGGTCAACGTCAACATGGTGCGCGGCTGGAAGGAGCGCTGGTCGTCGGTCAGGGACACGATCGAGCCGATCAAGGTGAAGATCCCGATCGACGGCAAGCCGGCCGAGTTCGACGTCACGGACGACGTGCGCGCCGCCTGCCGCGCCATCGTGCCGCCGATCGTGGACGGCCTGGCGCGGCTCATCGCCACCTGCGATCCCGAGTTCCAGGAGCGGCTGAAGATGAACGTGCTCCTGGGCGGCGGCGGCAGCCAGATCGACGGCCTCGGGGACGAGATCGAGAAGGAGATGCTGGCGCGCCTGGGCGGCGGCTCGGTCTTCACCGTGGAGGAGCCGGTCTACGGCGGAGCGAACGGCGCGTTGAAGATCGCGCACGACATGCCCGAGGAGTACTGGGAGCGCCTGAAGTAGCCGCGCGCCGCGACTCGCTAACAGCGATCATCAGGGAGAGCTAACGGATCGCGCCGCGCCCCGGGGCCAGACGGCGCGGCTGGCGGCGTCATCTTCTTTCTCAACATCCACTTACGACCACTCCGGCGGGACGAGGCCCGTGCGGCACGCGCGGTGCGCTCCTGCGGGCGGCAGCCTCCGCGGCTGCCGCCAGGAGGCTTCGAGATGGTCGCATTGCTCCCGGAAGACGTGATCCGTCGCGCCCGGGAAGGTGAGCCCGCGGCGCGCCACGAGATCGTCGCCGCCTATGCCCGGCCCATCCGGGCCACGGTGAGGAAGCTGCTCGGCACGCGGAACGCCGGAGACGTCGATGATTGCGTGCAGGAAGTGTTCCTGCGCATCTTCGCGCACCTCGGCGACTTCGACCCGGAGCGCGGCGTGCGCTTCTCCACCTGGGCCTACGCCCTCGCCCGCAACTTCTGCTTCGACCAGTTCAAACGCAGGCGCCTGCCGTGCGTGCCGCTCTCGGTGTCGGACGCGGACGGCGAGCCGGCCGGCGAATGGCTCGGCGAGACGGAGCCGCCCGAGAGCCGGGCCGAGAGACGCGAGTTCCTGGGCGCGCTCGGCCGGGCGCTCAACGACCTGCCCGCGGAGCTCAGGGGCATCTTTCGGCTGCGCGAGTTCGAGGGCTGGGAGTTCCGCGCGATCGCGCGCAGGCTGCGCCTGCCGCTCGGCACGGTGAAGTCGAAGCACTACCGCGCGCTCGACCGTCTGCGCGCGCTCCTACGCTCCTTTCGCCTGGCCTCGTGACGCCTGGAAACAGCACGCACGCGAGCGGTCCTCTCGGTCCGCCCGCGTGCGCCTGTGTGCTGTCTCGAGGAGGGGAGTCGCGTGTCCCTAAGACGGGATCCTGACCTGCACCCGCTCCGGCTTGGCCTTCTTCTTGCTGTATTCCTTGGCATTGCCGTTCTGCTCGAGCTTCGGCCCCACGCGCAGCACCACGCTGCCCGGGGTCACCGGCTTGGCCAGCAAGCCCTCGGGCAGCGGCTTCGCGACCGGGGGCTCGGCGGGCGGCTCAGCCGCGCCTTCCGCCCTCTTGGCCTCGGCGGCCGCTTTGGCCTTCGCGGCCTTGATGCGGGCCGCCTTGATGCGCGCGGCCCGGCGCCGCGCCTCCGGGCTCTTCTTGTCGACCTTCTTGTCGCCCTTCTTCTCGGTCTGCGCCTGCGCGGGCCGTTCGGGCTTGGCGCCATCCTGCGGCGGAAGCGCGGGAGACATCGAGAGCACGAGAGCGAGCGAGATCGCGTCGATCACAGGAACCTCCAGTCCACTTCGTCAGGTCCAGGCTCGGCCAGGCGCCGCCCGGGAGCCGCTGGGTGCTTGATCACTGCTTTTCGGGATTCTACGCGCCAGGGTTGAGCGGCCGCGGTCACGGCTTTGTAACGCGGCGGGTGGGGACGGAGTTACACGCGGGCCGTGCGTCCATAGATGATTCAAGATGCGCTCTTCTCGAGCGGCAGGAGAACCGGCGACGTGGCGCCGGGCGGGCGGTTGCTCGAGCAGCGGAGCGGTGGGAGAAGAGTCATGAAGAAGGTGGCGGTGGGGATCGCCGGCGCGATCGCTCTTTGCTGGGCAGGTGTTGCTCCGGCTCAGGGCGACCTTCACGTCCTCTATCCCGCGCCCGGCCTCGAGCAGGGATTCGGCTGGTCGGTGAGCGGCGCCGGGGACGTGGACGGCGACGGGTTTCCCGACGTGGTCGTGGGCGCGCCCCAAGCCTCCACGTCCGGCTCGATGGCGGGGCTGGTCATGGTCTTCTCCGGTCAGCACGCGGGAGTGCTGCACTCCCTGCCGGGGAACTCGGCGCGCGACAACCTCGGCTGGTCCGTGAGCGACGCCGGCGACGTGAACGGCGACGGTTTCGCGGACATCCTGGCGGGCGCGCCGTGCGGCTACCCGGACACGAGCCTGGGCTACGCCCGGCTCTACTCCGGCGACAGCGGCGCCACCCTGCAGAAGTGGTTGGCGAAGTCCTTGCACGACGGCTTCGGGATCTCGGTGAGCGGCGCGGGAGACATCAACAACGACGGCTTCCCGGACGTGCTGGTCGGCGCCAGCATGGAGGACAACAACGGCCTGCCGGACTCGGGCAGCGTGCACGTCTTCTCTATCCAGGCCGGGCAGCTCTACCGGTTCGATGGACAGAGCGCCGGAGGCGCGTTTGGATCGTCGGTGAGCGACGCGGGGGACGTGAACAACGACGGCTTCCCGGACATCGTCGTGGGCGCGCCGATGGACGAGAGCTTCTCTCCCGTCGCCTCGGGCAGCGTCGAGGTCTTCTCGGGCAAGGACGGAACGTCGCTCTATCGGTTCCTGGACCCCGTCCCGGGCATGGGCCTGCCGCAAGCTCTGGGCTGTTGCGTCAGCGACGCGGGAGACGTGGACGCCGACGGGTACGCCGATGTGATCGTGAGCGGCTACTGCTACATGATGTTCGGCGTGTCCATCTCTACGTCGGCGGCGGCGTTCGTCGTCTCCGGCAAGAGCGGGACCGTCATCGGAGGGAGCTCCGAGATCTACAGCTCGGGAGAACACAGCCGCGCGGTCTCCGGGGCTGGCGACATCGACGGGGACGGGTACGGCGACGCGCTCATGCAGCTCAGGACACCGGACGGTGTTGAGGCCTGGTCCGGCAAGCACGGGTGGTGGCTGTTCAACGAATACGGCGGGAGTGCCAATGACCTGTTCGGCGAAGCGCTCAGCGACGCGGGCGACGTGAACGGCGACGGCATTCCGGAGATCGTCGTGAGCGCCCCGAGCAAGACATCCACTCCGTACGTCCGCGTCATCTCGACCCGCTGCGGCAGGATCTTGCCCGTGGGACAAGGCTGCCCGGGATCGGCCGCGAACACACCGAAACTCGATGTCACGGGCTGCCCGGTGCCGGGCGGGTCCTTGCTCGTGGTTCTCGACGCCTCGAGCTTCTCGCCCGCGCCGGCGCTGCTTTTCGCCGGAAGCGCGACCACGTCGCTGCCCATGGGCAGCGGCTGCTCCCTGCTGGTCGCGCCTCCCCTCACGCCCTTCTGGACGGTCACGCAGCCGTTCGGCGTGCTCGTGCTCGAGACCAGGATCCCGATGGACGCGCCCCTCGCCACGCTCGCCGTGCAGGGCTTCATCCCGGACCCGGCCGCGCCCGCGGGCTTCCGCAACACGAACGCGGTCTTGATCGCCGTCGAGTAGACCGGGGCGCCGAAGGCGGCACGCCCGCGCCCGGCGGCCGCAACGAAAAGGGCCTGCCGCGCCGCGCGCTGCAGGCCCCGTATCTGGTCCATGACACGCGCTCACCGCGCGTTCTCGTCGCGCCGACCTGAAACTCATCGGAGCTGGCGTCCCTTGGCGGCCGCGGCGGAACGGCACGCCGTGTCCCCCTGCTGCATCTCGGAGAAGTGCCCCGCCGCCGGATCGGCGATCATGCGCCATCGCCGCCGAAGGCGAGACGCGTTACGTGACGGGCACGCCGGCATACATGTCTCAGGTAGCCCCACCAGAACGGAAGAACCGCTGTGGCACGGCACAGCACGGGCAGCCGCGCGAGCGGCGTAGCCAAGGGAGAACAGCCATGAAAAGGTTGCCAATCCGTATCGCCGGCGCGGCGATCGCCTCCTGCTGGGCGCAGCTCGCCGCGGCTCAGGGCGACCTTCACGTCCTCTATCCCGCGCCCGGCCTCGAGAAGGGATTCGGCTGGTCGGTGAGCGGCGCCGGGGACGTGGACGGCGACGGGTTTCCCGACGTGGTCGTGGGCGCGCCCGGGGCGTACACGCCCGCTCACCTGGCGGGCGTGGTCACGGTCTTCTCGGGCCGAGATGCGGGCGCGCTGTACTCCTTTCCGGGAAAGACGGGACTCGACAACCTCGGCTGGTCGGTGAGCGACGCCGGCGACGTGAACGGCGACGGGTTCGGCGACATCATCGCGGGCGCGCCGTGCGACTACCCGGACACGACCAAGGGCTACGCCCGGCTCTACTCGGGCAAGAACGGGGCCACGTTGCACACGTGGCATGCCAACTCGCTGCACGACGCGTTCGGCGTCTCCGTGAGCGGCGCCGGAGACATCAACAACGACGGCTTCCCGGACGTCCTGGTCGGCGCCAGCATGGATGATTACAAGGGACAGGTCGACGCGGGCCGCGCGCGGGTCTACTCACTGAAGGAGGGCCTGCTCTACGCCTTCCACGGCAACAGCGCCGGAGACCAGTTCGGAGCCTCGGTGAGCGACGCGGGGGACGTGAACAACGACGGCTTCCCGGACTTCGTCGTGGGCGCGCCGAAGGATGAGGACACGCCTTTCGGTGGCTCAGGGAGCGTCGAAATCCTCTCTGGCATGAACGGTACGTCGCTCTACCACCTCCTGCAGCTTGGGCCTGGGATCCCGTTGGACCTGGGTGGTTGGGTCAGCGATGCTGGAGACGTGGACGCCGACGGGTATGCCGACGTGATCGTCAGCGGCTACGTCTACTACATGATGGCGGCTAGCTTCTCGTTGTCCGCGGAGGCTTTCGTCGTCTCGGGCAAGACCGGAAGCAGCATCCGCTGGTTCGGAGACTCCTACGTGGCGGGAGAGACCAGCCGCACGGTCTCCGGAGCCGGCGACATCGACGGGGACGGGTACAGCGACGTCCTGCTGCAAGTCAGGGCGCCGGATGGAATCGAAGCCCACTCGGGCAAGAACGGCTCGTCGTTGTTCTGGATGCCCGGGCACTTGGACGACCTCTTCGGCCGGGGCCTCAGCGACGCGGGCGACATCAACGGCGATGGCATTCCGGAAATCGTCGCGGGCGCGCCGGGCGACGCCATGCTTCCCTACGTCCGAATCATCTCGACCGCTTGCGGGCCGATCAGCTCGATCGGGCAGGGCTGCCCGGGCACGGCCCTGGAAGCTCCGGGATTGGATGTTACGGGCTGTCCGGTGCCCGGCGGGTCCGTGAGCATCGTCCTCGACGACGCGAGCATCTCGCCCGTGCCCGTTCTCCTCGTCGCCTCCAGCTCGACCACGTCGCTGCCCATGGGAGGCGGCTGCTCGCTCCTGGTCGCGCCGCCTCTCACCCCCTTCTGGACGGTCACGGGATCGTCCGGCACGCTCATCCTCGAGACCACGATCCCGATGGACGCGCCCCTCGCCACGCTCGCCGTGCAAGGTTTCATCCCGGACCCTGCCGCGCCCGCGGGCTTCCGCAATACGAACGCGGTCTTGATCGCCGTCGAGTAGACCAGGGCGCCGGAGGCGGCACGCCCGCGCCCGGCGGCCGCAACGAAAAGGGCCTGCCGCGCCGCGCGCTGCAGGCCCCGTATCTGGCTGCCCGACTAGGACTTGAACCTAGACTAGCGGATCCAGAGTCCGCTGTCCTGCCAATTAGACGATCGGGCAGTGCTGTCGACTGGAAGGCGCAAGTCTAGCCTGGCTCGGGAGGCCCCGCAACACCCGGCCGAGATCGCGCGTCACCTCTGTTCGCGGCCCGCTCGCGGTAGAGCACCTCGCCGCCGCCGAGCGGGCTCTCGAACCAGAGGTCGTCCCCGTCGCGGCGCCGCAAGAAGCTCGGCATGACCGGCACCTTGCCCTTGCCGCCCGGCAGATCGACCACAAGGCGCGGGATGCCGAAGCCAGCGATCTTGCCGAACATGCCCCGCACCACGTCCACCGCGCGATCGAGAGGCACGCGGAAGTGCCCGGTCCCGGCCACTGGATCGGGCAGGTGCAGGTAGTAGGGCCTGACCCCGAGCGCGAGCAAGGCGCGCGCGAGCGCGAGCTGCTTCGCGCTCGTGTCGTTTACTCCCTTGAGGAGCACGGTCTGGTTCTGGACCGGAATCCCGGCGTCGACCAGGCGGCGGAGCGCGCTTGCGGCGAGCGGCGTCACCTCGACGCGATGGTTGAAGTGCGTCAGGAACCAGAGCGGCCGCACCGCGCGCAGCAGGGCGAGGAGCTCCTCGTCGATGCGCTGCGGCAGGGTGACGGGCGCGCGGCTCGCGACGCGCAGCACCTCGAGATGCGGGACCTTCCTCAGCTCGGTGAGAAGCATCGCCAGGAGCCTCGGCCCGAGGTGCAGGGGATCCCCGCCGGTCACGAGCACGTCGCGGATCGCGGGCGTGCTGCGCACGAACTCCACGGCGCGAAGCAGCTCGCTCTTCTTCAGGGCAACGCCGCCGCCCGCCCAGCCGCGCTTGCGGAAGCAGTGGCGGCAGTGCGTGGCGCAGAAGCTCGTCGGGACGATGAGCGCGCGGTCCGGGTAGCGGCGCACCACTCCGGGAACGGGCGAGAGCGCGTCCTCGGCCAGAGGATCCGGGGTCTCGCCCGCGAGCGCCACGCCCTCCTCGGCGGCTGGCAGGATCTGCCGCGCGATCGGATCGTTTGCCTTCCCAGGCCGGGCGAGCGACAGATAGTAGGGCGTCACGGCCACGGGGAAGCGACGGAGCAGCCCGCGCTCGACGTTCTGCGCCCATCCGGGCAGGCGCAGGGCCGCCGCCACCTCCTCGACCGTGCGCAGGCGGTTTCGCACCTGCCAGCGCCAGTCGCTCCACTCCGCTGAAGTGGCTCGGCGGGGACGCGCCCCGCGCGGCGTCCGCATGGCGCCTCCGCGGTCGAAAGGAACGGGCGCCGCCCTCCGGAGCAGCGCGAAGCCGGCAGGATAGCACGTTGCGGCGCGCGGGGCGCTCGCGCTACCCTGCCCCCCATGTCCGACCTGCTCTTCCCGCACAACTTCCTCGGCCTCGAGCCGCAACACGCCGCCTACGACCGGGCGCGCGTGGCCGTGCTGCCCATCCCGTACGAGGGGACCTGCTCGTTCGGCGCGGGCGCGGCGCGCGGCCCGGCAGCCATCATCGAGGCCTCGAACCAGGTCGAGCTGTGGGACGAGGAGCTGGAACGCGACACCTTCGAGGTCGGCATCGCGACCCTCCCGCCGGTCGCGCCGGCCAAAGGCGGTCCCGAGAACGAGGTGGCGCGCGTGCGCGAGGCGGCGCGGCCGCTCAGTACGAGGGCACGCGCTTCGGCCACGCCTCGGTCATGCGCCGCGCCGCCGAGCTGGGCTGCCGCATCGTCAACTGCGGGGCGCGCGCCTTCGCGCGCGAGGAATGGGAGTTCGCGCAGGCCGCCGGCATCGCCGTGTTCCGCGCGCGCGAGCTGCGCGGCTCCCGCGACTTCGCGGCCGCGGCGGTCGAGCGCCTCGGCGACCCGGTCTACGTCAGCTTCGACCTCGACGGGCTCGATCCGAGCGAGCTGCCCTCCACCGGCACTCCCGAGCCCGGGGGCCTCGACTACTACCAGGCGCTCGCGCTCTTGGCGCTGGCGGGAGAGCGGCGCCGCGTCGTGGGCTGCGACGTGGTCGAGCTGGCCCCGGACGGAGTGAATCACCACAGCAGCCTCTTGGCCGCGCGCATCGCCTACAAGATGCTCGGCTACTTCGTGAGGTGACGGGATGGCCGCGCGCCAGGGTCGGTCGAAGAAGATGCAGGGCAAGGAGGCGGCCGCGGACCGGCGCCGCTTCCGCGCCGCACCCGCGGTCTCGCCGCCGCCGATCAGCGGCGACGAGCGGCCGGACGAGATCATCGCCAAGGCCTTCTCCGCCTACGTCGGCCGCCAGGAGCGCACCGCGTTCGAGCTGATGCGCCGCTCCCTGAAGGAGAAGCACGCGGTCTTCCTGACGCTCTCGGGCGCCATGACGCCCGCGGGCCTGCACCAGTCGTGCATCATCCCGCTGCTCGAGCGAGGCGCCGTGGACTGCCTGGTCACGACCGGCGCCAACCTCTACCACGACGCCCATCGCGTGCTCGGCCACCGCATCCGCGAGATCAACCCGGCGGCCGGCGACCTGCGCCTGCGGCGCCTGGGCATCATCCGCATCTACGACCTCGGCTTCGGCGAGGACGTGCTCTTCGACACCGACCGCTTCTTCTCGGCGCTCCTGCGGCAGGAGGAGTTCCAGCGCCGCATGACCACGCCCGAGCTGCACCACCTGCTGGGAAAGCACCTGGCCGAGATCGAGAGCGCCCTCGGGGTGGCGGAGCCCTCGCTGCTCGCGAGCGCCTTTCGCGCGCGCGTGCCGATCTTCGTCGGCGCGCCCGCGGACGGCTCGATCTTCCTCAACATGGTGAAGCTCAAGAAGCTCCTGGGGGACGCGTTTCGCCTGGAGATCGACGCGGCCGAGGACGTCTACCTCATGGGCGCGCTGCAGCACTACTGCGCGAGCGCGCTCGGCCGGAAGCTCGCCATCTGGATCCTGGGCGGCGGCGTGCCCAAGAACTACACCCTGCAGGGCGAGCCGCTGCTCGGGCAGATCCTCGAGGTCGAGACCGAGGGCTTCGACATCGACGTGCAGTTCTGCGTCGATCCCGTGGACAACGGCGCCCTCTCCTCCTGCCCGGCCTCCGAAGGACACACCTGGGGCAAGATCTCGGCGCAGGGGGTCGAGCGCTCGGCCTACGTGCACTGCGACGTGACCGCGGTCTTCCCCTGGCTCACCTACGCGCTCTTCTCTCCCGGCGCGCCGCGGAAGAAGGGGCTGAAGCTCATGGACCACTGCGAACGGGCGCTCAAGCGGCTCGACGCCCAGGTGGCGCAACGCCGCTCGAGCCTGCTCAGGACGACGCGGGACCGGCGGATCGGCCGGCGCACGTAGAGGCCGCCGGCGCCTTGGTCGCGCCGATGATCCAGGAATCGAAGAGCCGGGCGGCGCGCGCGCCGCAGGCCGCGTCGAGCGCGCTCGCCAGCCGGTTCGCCTGCAGGAGCAGGCGGCAGAACGGGCGGCTCCGCGAGCGGAAGAGCAGCTCCGGGAAGGGCGACGTATTCTGGTAGTGGCGCAGCCAGTCGATGCGGAAGCCGCGCGCGCGCAGGTCTTCCGCCACCCGGCCGCGCGGCAGGGCGTTCAGCTCGCGGCAGGGAAGCACCATGCGCTCCGCGCGCCGGCGCCGGAAGCCGCGCGAGAGCGGGTTCAAGTCGCCGATCACCAGGCGCCCGCCCGGCCGCACCAGGCGCTCGAGGCCGGCGAGGAAGCGCCCCGCGTCCGGAGAAAAAGAGATCACGCCCGAACTCAGCACCAGGTCGAAGGGCTCCGCGAAGGGCGGCTCCTCGGTGAAGCCCACGCGCGCGTC
>JACQZJ010000009.1 GCA_016213895.1 Planctomycetota bacterium
CCCTGCTTGAGCAGCTCGACCAGGCGCTCGCCGCGGGCGAGCTGCCGCTGTGTGGCCGCGTCCAGGTCCGAGCCGAACTGGGCGAAGGCCTGCAGCTCGCGGTACTGGGCCAGGTCGAGGCGCAGCGAGCCGGCGACCTTCTTGTGCTTCATCGCCTTGGTCTGCGCCGAGCCGCCGACCCGCGAGACCGAAAGGCCGACGTTCACGGCCGGGCGCACGCCGGCGTTGAACAGCTCCGGCTCGAGGTAGATCTGGCCGTCGGTGATCGAGATCACGTTGGTCGGGATGTACGCGGACACGTCGCCTTCCTGCGTTTCCACCACCGGCAACGCCGTGAGCGAGCCGCCGCCGGCCTTGAACTGGGCCGGGTTCAGCTCGTGGGCGTTGTCCGCCAACTTGGCGGCGCGCTCCAGCAGGCGCGAGTGCAGGTTGAAGATGTCGCCCGGGAATGCCTCGCGGCCCGGAGGCCGGCGCAGCAGCAGCGACACCTGGCGCCAGGCGAGCGCGTGCTTGTAGAGGTCGTCATAGACGATGAGCACGTGCCGGCCGTTGTCGCGAAACTCCTCGCCCATGGCCGCGCCGGCGAAGGGAGCAATGAACTGCATCGAAGCCTGCTCGTTGGCCGAGGCGTTGACGATGATGGAGTAGTCCAGCGCCCCCGCCTTCTCCAGCGCCAGCGTCACCGACTTGACCGTCGACTGCTTCTGGCCGATCGCCACGTAGATGCAGATGACGTCCTGCCCCTTCTGGTTGATGATCGTGTCCACGGCGATGGCGGTCTTGCCGATCTGCCGGTCGCCGATGATCAGCTCGCGCTGGCCGCGGCCGATCGGGATCATGCCGTCGATCGCCTTGAGGCCGGTCTGCAGCGGCTCCTTCACCGGCTGGCGCTCGATGACGTTCGGCGCCCGCCCCTCGATCGGGCGGTAGCGGTCGGTGGTGATCGGTCCCTTGCCGTCCTGCGGCTGCCCGAGCGCGTCCACCACCCGGCCGAGCAGCGCGTCGCCCACCGGCACGGACATGATGCGGCCCGTGGTCTTGACCTGGTCGCCCTCCTTCACCAGGCGGTCGGAGCCGAACAGGATGGCTCCCACGTTGTCCTGCTCCAGGTTCAGGGCCATCCCGAACACGCCGTTCGGGAACTCGAGGATCTCGGACACCATGCAGTCCTCGAGGCCGTGGGCGCGCGCCACGCCGTCGCCAACCTGCAGCACGGTCCCCACCCCCTCGGCCTTGAGCTCGGAGCGGTAGTGCTCCAGCTCCTTCTGGATGATCGACGAGACTTCCGACGGACGCAGCTCCATCATCTCCTCCGCACTTCTATGCGTTGATCGCCAGTCCGATTCCTGACCATTGGGCGACCGTTTCCTTTGGCCCGCTACGCGAGCCTGGTCGACAGCAGGTGCGCCGCGATGTCATCCAGGCGGCGCCTGATGCTGCCGTCGTACATTCTGGAACCAATCAGGATGCGCACTCCTCCGATCAGCTCCGGCAGGATCTCCTCGACCAGCTCGATCGTCTTGCCCGTGACTTCCTCGAGCTGGGCCAGGATCGAGATGCGCGTGTCGCGGCCCAAAGGCGCCACCGTCTGCACGCGCGCGACGACGACGCCTCGCGCCTCGCGCTCGAGCCGGTCGTACTCCTCGGGCGCCTCCAGGATCACCTCGGGACGCCTCTGGTCCAGACAGAGCGCGACGAAGTCGCGCAGTGTCTGCGGCGCCGAGTCGAGCCCGGCGCGTTCGATCACCTTCTTCTTCGCCGCCGCGGGCAAGCGCGGGTCGCGCAGCACAGCCGTCAGCTCCGGCGACCCCGCGAAGAGATCGCCAAGCCGGCCCAGCTCGGCCTTGAGCGCCTCGCTCTCCCCGCGGCGCGCCGCGACGGAGAAGAGCGCCTTGACGTAACGGACCGTTGCCAGACTGACTGCCATGAGCCGCCTACTTCATCGCCGCGAGGAACTCCTCGGCGAGGCGCCGGTGATCCTCTGCGTCCAGCCCGCGCGAAATGGCCTTCTCCGCGATCATGCGGGAGAGAGTAACGGCCTCCGAGCGGATCTCGGAAAGCGCCCGCTGCTTCTCCAGCCCGATGTCGCGGACGGCCGCCACGCGCTCGCGGTCCGCGGCCTCCCGCGCCCGCTCCACGATCTCCTGGCCCTGGCGCTCGGCCATGGCCTTGCCCTCCTCGATGCGCACCGCAACCTGGCGCTCGGCATCGGCCAGCTTGGCCTTGTAGCCGGCGACCAGCTCCTCCGCCTCGCGCCGCGCGCGCTCCGCCGAGGTCACCGAGTCCTCGATGCGCTTCTCGCGCGCGTCGAGCGCGTCCAGGATCGGGTTCCAGGCGAACTTGACGAGCAGGGCGAGCAGGAGCAGGAAGATGATCAACGTCAGCACGAAGGCGCTGGGATCGAAATGCAGGGGGTTCAGGCCCCCTTCGCTCGATGCCAGCACCGGCGCCACCAGCTCCATGACTTACCTCCCGGAGGTCAATGACCCGTTCCAGACCTCGTCGAGCGGACCAAGGACTAGAGGAACTTGAGCAGCAGGCAGAGGACGATGGCAAACAGCGTGGCGCCCTCGATCATGCCGGCGGTGATGAGCATGTTGGTGCGGATGGCGCCGCCTGCCTCCGGGTTGCGCGCCGTGGCCTCGCACGCGCGCGCGGCCAGCATGCCGATGCCCACGGCGCCGCCGATCACGGCCAGGCCGGCTCCGATTCCCGCACCGATCGGCATGAGGTTGATGACGGTCTCCACGGTCTCCATGCGAAGCGCTCCTTTCTCTTGACTCAGGCCGGCGGCGCGCGCCGCGCCGCCGTTGTGGGTTTCCAGTGAATCTCGCTCTCAGTGTTCCGGGTGAATGGACATCTGCACGAACATGATGGACAGGATGGTGAAGATGAACGCCTGCAGCACGGCCACGAGCTGCTCGAGGATGGCGACGAAGAGCGCCATCGGCAGCACGGCGCCGAAGATGGCCCAGCTGCCGAACACGTAGACGATGCCGAACAGCGACAAGAGCACCAGGTGTCCGCCGAAGATGTTCGCGAAAAGACGGATGGTGAGGGCCCCGGGCTTGATGATCAAGAAGCCGGCCAGCTCCACGATGAAGAGGATCTCGCGGATGACCGGCGGCAGGCCGTGCGGCACCAGGCTCTTCCACACGCCGATCGGGCCGGAGGCCTTGATGCCGAAACCGATCATGACGGTGAGCGTGGTGATCGCCAGGGCGCCGGTCACGGCGATGTTGGCCGTGGGCGCGCCGCCGATCTTCGGGATCGGCACGTTGCCGAGGACGTTCACGAACCAGATGAAGAAGAACTGCGTGAGGAACAGGGGCGCGAACTTGCGGCCGACCTCGCGCCCCATCGCGTCGTAGACCATCTCGTCGCGAATGAAGAGCACCAGCGCCTCGGCGAAGTTCGGCCAGCGGCCCTTCGGCACGGCCCCCGCCCGCAGTTCTCGACGGCGCCCGTGCGCGCCCCAGAACAGCAGCCAAACGAGGAAGCCGCCCATGAGCAGCGTCGCGGTGTGGTTCGTGAAGTTCCAGGTCAGACCGAAGAGGTCGAAGCTGAAGAACGTGTGCGGCGTGAGGTGGCCGAACAGGCCGTTGAAGACCTCGTTTGGGGGAGGAGGGGCGTAGGCGCCAGCTTCTTCTGCGTACACCTGATTCACCCGGGCCGGTTCGACCGGTTCTCTCTCTTCACGACCAGGAGGTCCGTCACGACCTCAAGCACCACGTACAAGGCGCCGAATCCCGCCAGGAACGCGAGCGGGGCCGGAACGCCCAAGGCAAGCGTCGCGGTCACGACCACGGCGCCGCCCACCACGCGCACGAGCGAGCTCAGGGCCGGCGCCCCAAGGCTCCACAACATGCCCGGCGGCCGGCGCCGGAGCAGCAGGATCGCCGCGCCCGACTGCACGCCCGCGCCGCACAGCGCGCCCGCGGCCGCCGAGATTCCAGCCGCGATCCCGCCGGCCAGCAAGGCGAGCCCCGCGCTCGCGAGGAGCGCGGCGAACGCCGCCGCGACGGCCAGAGCCGCCGCGCTCCCGGCGCCATCAGCCGCCACGCCGCGAATCCGGCGAGTCATCGGTCTCTTCGTCGTCTTCCGGCCGGCCGATGCCGCGGATCAGCATGGTCATGGCGCCCGCGAGGCCGATGAAGAAACCAACCAGCGTCAGGATCGGAAAGCGTCCGAGAAGCGCGAACTCGCGATCGAGCCAGAATCCGACAGCCGCACCGAGGACGCAGGTGATGACGAAGCGCAATCCGAGGTCGGCGACCCGCATCGCCTCGGCGAGACCAGTCTTCGGTCGCCGGTGCGCGTTCACGGATACCCCGATGCCGTCGCAACTGCTTGCTATGTCATGAATCACGAGCGCCCGGCGGTCCGAGCACGCCCTTTCTCGCAAACCATGCGTTTCCGCCGGCCTGTGAAAAAGGGAGCGGGATCATATTCCATGCCTGGAACCGCTTCAACACGCAGATGCTGAGAATTCGCTAGACTTACGGCGTTCGGATCAGACGTGCTGCCCGTACCTCATGAGCGCCGGCAGAGCGTCCATTCTCGGAAGAGGCGCGTCCCCAGGCGAGCGCTTCCGCACAGAAAAGCCGAAGAGCGACCGGAGTGCCGGATTCGGACCCAAGTTGGGAACGAATCGACGCTCCGCGCTTATGAAAGCTCGAAGGCGACCCGGAGGTGCGATGGTCGAGATCGCGGATGAGGTGGTTCTGCTCGCCCAGCAGGGCGACCCGGATGCCTTCCGCTCGATCCTCGAAGCCTTCGAGAAGCCGGTTTTCCAGACTGTCTACCGGATGGTCGGCGGCCGCTTCCCGAACGACGTGGAGGACGTCACTCAAGACGTGTTCCTCAAGGTCTTCCGCTCCCTCGGGCGCTTCGACGCCGGGCGCGGGGTCAAGTTCTCGACGTGGGTCTACGCTTTCGTGAAGAACCACTGCTTCGACGTGCTCAAGAAGCGCCGCCTCAACCTGGTAAGCCTGGATGCGGCCATGGACAAGGACGAGAACCAGGCCAGCGAGGTCGAGGCGACGACGAGGCCCGCCGAGGGCGAGGCGCTGGCGCTGGAGCTTGACCGCCACATCCAGGAGGCGGTCGCGAGCCTGCCGGACGACCAGCGGCTCGTTTTCGTGCTGCGCGAGTACGAGGGCCTCGACTACCGCGAGATCTCCGAGGTCGCAGGCTGCTCCGAGGGCACGGTGAAGTCCCGGCTCTATCGGGCGAAGGAGGCCCTGCGCGGCAGCTTGAAGAACTACGTCCTGCAGTGAGTCGCTGGCTAGTGAGTGGAACAAGGTGATGATGGACGTTTCAGACGATTGTGCTCGTTTCCGCGCGCTGCTGGCGGGTCACCTGCAGGGGGACCTGGCGGCCGCGGACGAGAGCTTCGTCCGCGCGCACGGCGAAGAGTGCGTTCGCTGCGCCGAGGCGCGCGCCGCCGCGCTCGAGGCTGACCGCCTGCTCTCCTCCTGGACCGCGCCGCCGCCTCCTCCCCACCTCGCCGCTCGGATCCTGCGCGATCTCGCCAGCGAGTTCTGGCCGCGCGACGTGCGCTGCGCCGATCTCCGGGCCGAGATCGACGCCTGGCGCGCTGGAGACCTCGAGGCGCAGCGCGCCGTGGCGTTCGAGAAGCACGTCGCGCGGTGCCAGGAGTGCGCCCGGCACGCGCGCATCGCCGCCGGGGTCGATGACCTGCTCGCGCGCTGGCAGGCCCCCGCGGTTCCCGCCGGATTCGCGGGCAAGGTCCTGGCCGAGTGGACCCGGGCGGAGCGCGCGGCGCGCCCGCCGCGGCGGCGTCCCCTTCTCGCCCTGGTGCGCTCCAGCGTCTTGGCCGCCGCGGCAGCGTTGCTCATCATCGGTTACGTTGCCTTGCGGGACGGGAGCAGCCCGACCGCGCCTCCCGAGTCGACGCTCGAAGACAAGGCCGCCGCCGACCCGCTCGGCGCCTATGAGCACCAGATCCGGCTCCAGGCCGTGGCCCAGGAGCAGTTTCCTTCCGCGATCGGGCTCTTCGACTCCCAGCCGGTGCTGGCGGACCGCTACCGGCGGAAGTCGGGCAACCTCTTCCACCAGTCGCTGCGCCGCACGCTCGCGAGCGCGGCCGAGGCCGGGGCCGCGCGATGAGTCGCGCGGGCGCGCTCTCCCCCAGCGGCGCGGCGGCCTTGCTCGCGGCCGCGCTCTGCACCGGCGGCGCCCGAGCCCAGAATGCCGCCGAGGACGGAGTCCCGCGCGCCATCCTCATGGAGTTTGACGACGCCTGGAGGCGCGCCGACCTGGACGCGATCATGCGGCCGGTCTCACCGACCTTCGGTTGCGAGCTGTACGGCAAGATCGACTACGGCAAGCTCAGGACCACCTACGAGGACCTCCTCGGGCAGCTTCCCGGGTCGACGTGCCGGACCGAGGTCCTGCGGCTCTTGACCATCGGCGAATCGACGCAGGCCTTCATCTGCCGGAACATCGACTCCGCCAGCGGCCAGCCCCTCGAGCAGCTTTGCCACGTCGTCTACTTGCAGAGGGAGGGGCCCGACCTGAGGATCGTGGGCCTGGAGGAGTACGACGCCGAGGGGCTCTTGTCCCTGCGCGGCGGCGCGTACGACAGCGACGCGGGCCTCTTCTCCTTCCCCGTGCCGGAGGGGGTGTTCCTGGTCCCTTGCCCCAAGATCGGCTTCGCCCTGGAGAGGGTGCTGTTGCGCGGCATGGACCTGCAGTGCGAGATCGAGCTGTTCCTGCTGCAGACGAGCAGGGCCTACGACCTCGAGAGAGCCCTGGACACCGACCTGCAGCTCTGGTCGCAGGAGAACGCGCCGGCCAAGGTCGAGCTGCGCACGCCCATCCAGGTCGCCGGCCGCACGGCGCTGCGCGCGCAGGCGCGCTACTACGGTGCGGAATGCGCCCTCAGCGCGCGCCAGAAGAAGGTGGAGCGCCGCCTCATCCGCGTCTACGTGCGGCTCGACGAGCGCTTCCTGCTCGCCATCGACCTGCGCTGCCCGAAGACCATCCTCGAGGAGTGCGTCGCCCTCTTCGACGCGCTGCTCGGCTCCCTGCGCGTCGACGTGCCCGAGGGAATGACCTACGGCGAAGCCATGAGAACGCGCCGCGGCTGGGGCAAGCTGCCGGACAACCGCTTCGAGAAGCCCGAAGCCGGCTTCCTGCTCCAGGCGCCGCCGGACTTCGAGATCGAGGCGGCGGAGAGCGGCTCGCTCTTCAGCCTGCGCGCCCATCGCCTGCGCGATCCCCGCACCACCATCAAGATCGACTGCGTGGAGCTGATGGACCCGTCCCTCGGCATCCCCGAGATGATCGCCGTGGACGATGCGGCCTACTCGCGCGCAGCGCCCGCCGGCCACAACATCGTCTGCCGCAAGCGCGTGATCGGCGGGCGCACCGTGGTCCAGGTCGACCGCCAGACCCAGGAGGCGGCGTCCGACCGCTTCGAATCGGTCATCTACCTGCGCGGCGCGCGCCATCTCTTCACCGTGCGCGTGGTCGGCACCCTGGACGAGGTCAAGCGGGCATCGAGCGACCTCGATACGATCCTGGCCACGATCAAGATCGAGAACGACTGAGCCGCCAGCGACGACGTTCCACTCGCACCCGCCGCTGTTCACCCGCACCATCCGCCAGCATCGCCACGACCTCGACGAGCCACTCGACGTTCGTCGCGCGCACGATGCAGAGGGAGGCGCGATGCGGCCCCGGACCCCGGGGAAACGGCTGCGACGCTCCTCTCTCACGCTCCCCTCCGAGTCCCAGGAAAACCATCTGCGCCGCCTCTCTCACCGCGCGTCCCCGCGCGGTGCACCATTCTGGGGCGGGAGCGGGCTCTTGCCCGCGACCGCCTACCGCACGTGAGTTGTACCGGAGCAGCCCGCCTTGACTGCCAGCGTCGACAGAGTGCGCGAGCCCGGCCGGCCGGTCCGTTCCTCCGCGACGCCGACGCACGCGCCGCTCCCGAGCGGGCCGCTCCGAGTCGGCCGCTGAGGCCGCGCTTCGCCCCGCTGCCTCGCCACCGTGCCCTCCGCCACCACCCGCGGCGACCGTGTCCGGCGCGGGGGTGTCGACCCGGGCGCATGCGGAGCGGAGCGGCGTTTCCCCGGGGGAGGGGAGGGTCGCGACGGCGTACTACTCGCACCCGCCGTCGCTCAACCACACCCCTCGCCAGCATCGCCTACGCCGCAAGCAAGCCCTTGCTCGTTCGTCGCGCACGGCATGCACCGGGAGTCGCGCATCCCTCCCCGGAACTGGGGAAACGGCTGCGACGCTCCTCAGCATCCCTTCCTGGTCTTCTCCCTACGACGCAGGCGGGGGCGCAGCCGGCTGCTCTGGCAGCGCAGCCGGCTGCTCCGGTTGCGGGGCAGGCTGATCCGCCGGCGCCGGCGCGGGCGCCGGCTCGGGCGCGGGCGCCGGCTCGGACGCGGGCAGCGCCACCGGAATCGTCTCCGGCATCCCCGCCAGCACGGCCGACAACCTGAGGACCTCCGCCAGAAGCTGCTCGATCCGCGCCTGGAGTTCCTCCCGCTGCGACGGAGTCCTGGCCTCTTCCAGGGCTGTCTCCCCCTGCGCGATCAGGTTCTTCTCCTGCTCGACCCTCGCCTCGAGATCCGTCACTTGGCTGATCAAGCCCGCGAGAACCGTTTCCGCCGCAGCGATCCGCTCCACCATGTCGGACGCCTCGAGCGCCAGCGCCTCCTCGCGCGCCATCAGGCGCGAGACCTCGGCGTTCAGGCGGTTCACGTGCGCCCGCTCCCGCAGCAGCTCCTGCTGCAGGTGCTCGTGGCTCGCCTCGGCGTTGTCCATGTCGTGGATCAGGTATTGGTGCTGCAGGAACTCGTGCTGCCGCTCGAGCTTGCATGCGCCAAGGAAAGGAAGCGCCAGGAGGGCCGCGCCGATCCACCGCGTATTCATGAGGCCGACCTCCAGCCAGCCAGTATACTGCCGGGCTTCGCACCCCGCACGAAGGAGACCCTGGTGGAACGGACGTTGATCATCCTCAAGCCGGATGCCGTCCAGCGGCAGCTCGTGGGACGCATCATCGGCCGTTTCGAGGACAAGGGGTTCAAGATCGTCGGCGCCAAGCTGCGTCGCATCCCGCGGCAGACGCTGGAACGACACTACTCGGACCACAAGGGCAAGCCCTTCTACCAGCGCCTGCTCGCCTTCATGTCGAAGGACCCGGTCGTGATCCTGGCCCTCGAGGGCAAGAACGCCATCGCCGTGTGCCGCAAGATGATGGGGGCGACCTTCGGCTCCAAGGCCGACGCGGGCACGATCCGCGGGGACTTCGGCATCTCCGACTCCTTCAACCTCATCCACGGCTCGGACTCGCCCGAGGCAGCCGCCAAGGAGCTGCAGCTGTTCTTCGACACGGACGAGCTCGTCAGCTACGACATCATCTCGGCGCCGTGGATCTACGACGAGGACGAGCTGGTCGAGCCTCCGAGCCTTCCCCGGACGCCGCCCTAAGGCGCCAGAGCCGGATCCGGCCCGCGGATCCCAGGTCCCGGCATGAGCCTCGCGCCAACCTCGCCCTCCGCCCCGCTCGCCGCCGAGCTCATCGCCGCGCTCGCCGCGGAAGCCCACGCCGCGGCCGCCGGCATGGTGGTCCGCGACCTGATCGACGCGCCCGGCGGCGGGCGCCTGCTGCTCCTGGCCCGGCCAGGGGAGGAGCGCCTGGCGCTGCGCCTCCTCATCGTCGCGGCGCCCGGAAGAGCGCGCCTGCACCTGGTCCCGCAGCGCCCGCCCGACCAGCCCTCTCCCGCGCAGTCCGCGTTCACGCGCGACGCCGCTCCCCACGTACGCGGCGCCACGATCCGCTGCATCGCGGCTCGCCCCGCGGACCGCCTCGTCCAGATCGAGCTGGCCCCCGCGCACGCCGCGGGCGCCGCCTCCTGGCGCATGGTCGCCGAGCTGTTCGGCGCCGCGCCGAATCTGCTGCTCGTCGACGAGCGCGACACCATCCGCGCCCTCGAGCGCCGCCGCGGCGGCCGCCGGCCCTGCGCCGTGGGCACGCGCTACGCGGCGCCGGCGCCGCTCTCGGGCCCGGCCCGCCCGGGCGCGCCCCTGCCGGCCGCTCCTCCCGGCGAGTTCGCGCGCGCCCTTCCCCTGGCCGCTGCCGCCGACGCCGCCTACCGCCGTCTCGATCTCGAGGCCGAATGCGACCTCGCGCTCAGAGCCGCGGGCGCCGCCCTCGCGCGCGAGCGCACCCGCCAGGAGCGCCTGAGCCAGCGGCTCGCCGAGCAGCTCGCCGCCCCCGAGGACGCGGCGCGCCTGCGCGAGCTGGGGGACCTGCTCTCAGCTGGATTCGCCGCGATCCGCTCCGGCCTGGACGCGCTCGAGGTGGACGACCTCTACCGCGGCGGGCGCGTGCGCATTCCCCTCGACCCGGCCCTCGCTCCTCGCGCCAACGTCGAAGCCTACTACCGGCGCGCCCGGCGGCTCGAGCGCGCCCAGACCGTGGCGCGCGCGCGCCTGCGTCAGGCCCGCGAGCGGCTCACCCTGCTCGAGAGCCTCGCCGCCCAGCTCGAGCAGGCGCGCGCCGCGGGCAGCCTGCCGCAGGCGCTCGCTGGCGCGTTGGCGCGCGCCGGCCTCCTCTCGCCGCGATCCGAGCAGAAAGCGCCGGCAGGACAGGCGCAGGGCGCGCGCGCGCCGCTCCCCGGGATCAGGCGCTTCCGGCTGGGGAGCGGCCTCGAGGTCCTGGTCGGCAAGAGCAACGCCGACAACGACCGGCTGACGCTCAGCATCGCGCGCGGCAACGACCTCTGGCTGCACGTGCACGGAGGAGCGGGCTCGCACGTGGTCATCCGCCTGCCGCGCGGGCGCACCGCCTCGCTCGAGGACCTGCTGGACGCGGCCGCCCTGGCCGTGCACTTCTCCAAGCGCAGGGGCGCCGCCGGCGCGGAGGTGATCTACACGCAGCGCAAGCACGTCCGCAAGGAACGCGGCGCCAAGCCGGGGGCCGTGAGCGTCGCACGCAGCAAGACGCTGTTCGTGACGGGCGCCGCCGAGCGCGCGCGCCGGCTCGTGGCGGCCCAGGATGACGCGACGCCCCCCGGATCGTTACCATGAGGGTGCCGCGTTCTATGGCACGGGAACGCGCCGGCCCGCGGCGAGAGAGGATGGACATGCGCATCACTGGACTTCGGACCCCCGCCGCCGCGCTGCTCCTGGCGCTGGCCGCGTGCACCAGCCCGGTCGGCGAGGTCGAGTCGGGGCGCCTCGTCACGTTCAAGCAGAACAGCAAGCGGTTCTACGATGCCGGGCTGTTCCGGCGCGCCGAGGACCAGTGCCGCAAGGGGCTGCTCATTGTTCCGGACGACCTCTCCCTCAACCAGGTGCTCGGCTTCTCGCTGCTCCGCCAGGGCGGGGCGGCCCAGGTCCACGAGGCGTCCCAGGTCTTCCAGAAGTGCGTCGACATCGAGAGCGACTTCGACTTCCGTTCCCGGCTCGGCCTGGGCGAGGCGCAGTACCAGCTCGGCCTGCTCTGGAGCAACCAAATCGGCGCGATCGAGGCCGACGAGAAGCTGACGCGCGAGGAGCGCGAGGAGAGGCTGGCGCAGGCCCGCGAGCAGATGGACGCGTGCTACGCGCAGTCGGAGAGCGCGCTGCTCGCTGTCCTCGCCTCGCCGCGCGGGCGCGACGACGTGCAGGCGCGCTCCACCCTGGCGCGGCTCTACGCCGTGCTCAAGCGCTACGAGGAGGCCGCCGAGGTGGCCCGGGCGATGATCGCGACCTTGTCCAACAGCATTCGCCTGCGCTCGGAGAACATGAGCCTGGAGACCCTGCCGGAGGAACGCCGCGAGCTGTACGAGGAGATGCTCGCGCGCCTCGGCGAGCGCCGCATCGAGGGCCTGAAGCTCCTCGCCACCATCGCCGACAAGCTCAAGCGCTACGAGGAGGTCACCTCCGTCTACGCGCAGATCGAGGCGCTCGCGGCCATGGAGCCCGCCGACTACTACAACCGCGCGCGCGCCTACGAGGCCCTCAGGTCGCGCGAGGCGGCGATCCAGGACTACGAGACCTTCGTCCATCAGGCCGCGAGCCGCGGCGCCTACTTCGTGGACGCCGTGGCCGACGCCATGCGGCGCAAGGCGGACCTCGCGGGCGGCGGCGAGTTCCGGGGCGAACTCTGAGGGCAGCGTGACAAGAAAGCGCCCGCATGTGCGCACGCGCCCGCGCTGACGGCGGCGCGCCGGCCGGAGCGCAGAGCGGCCCGAGCGGCGCGCGCCTGCCGCGCCTCCTGCGCTTGCGCGGCGGCGCGCGCTTCGACGCGGCCTTCGGCGGCGCGCGTGCTTCCTCGGCTGCGCTCCTGGTCGTGGGAGTGAGGAACGGCCTCGGGTTCTCCCGCCTCGGCATCTCCACCGGCCGGCGCTTCGGCCCGGCCCATCGCCGCAACCGCGCGCGGCGCCTGCTGCGCGAGGCGTTCCGCCTGGACCGCCCCCTCCTGCCCGCGGGGTTCGACTTCGTCGCCGTGCCGCGCTCCCCGGCCTTCCCGGACCGCCTCGACCAAGTGCGCCCGCTGCTCCTGCGCCTGGCGACCGCGGCCGCGCGCAAGCCCGGCGCGCGTCCGGCGAGCGAGCCTTGACCCCATGGACCCGGTCAAGCCCCTGATCGCCCTGATTCGCGGCTACCAGCGCTTCATCTCGCCGTTTCGCGCACCGTCCTGCAAGTTCACGCCGACCTGCTCCCAGTACATGATCGAGGCGATCAGGAAGCGCGGCGTCATCGCCGGGACGGCCAAGGGGGTATGGCGCATCCTGCGCTGCCACCCCTTCTCGCGCGGCGGCTACGATCCGGTCGACTGAAGGCGCCCCCTACCCCCCGGGCTCCCGCGGTTCCTGCGCCGGCGCCTCCTGCTCCACGACCTTCAGGCGCAGCTTCTGCCTCAGGGCCGGATACTCGAACTCCGGGTTGCCCCTCTGCCCGCGATAGCGCATGCGCAGCATCATGTTCGGGTCGCTCTCGCTCAAGCAGGTCCACTGGGCCTCCTGGCGGTCGTAGAGGCGCATCTCCCCCACGCCCGGGAAGCGGCGCTCGACCACCAGGGCGACGATGCTGCACTTGTCCGCTGAGTCGCGCAGCGGTCCGAGGACGCCGTTCACCGGCACCTCGAAGAGCGGCGCGTGCCCCTTGAGGAACTTCTCGGGCGACTGCTCCTCGTCCCGGTAGAACTCGGTCTGCAGGTACGACTTGCGGAAGAAGTCGATGGTGCGAGGCGCGAGACCCTGCTCCTTGGCAACGGCGGCGAAGCATTCGCCCTCGTACGGCCGCGCCAGGTCCTCGATGCGCGTGCGCACGCCCTCCAGCTCCGCGGCCACGATCTTCTCGCGCTCCGCCTCGTCGCTGACGCCCTCCTTGTCGATGCGCTCCTGCGCGAAGGCACGCGCCTGTTCCTCGAGCTTCGCGATCTCGTCCGCGACCGGCTGGCGCGCGGCCGTGCGGATCGCGTCGCAGAGCTTCTGCGCCTTCTCCTCGGCCTGCTTCTGCGCGGTCTCCTCCAGCCAGGCGGCGGGCAGCTCCGCCCGCACCTCCTCGAACGACTTGAGCTGCGCCGCCGTCTTGCCCTTCAGCCTGAGCAGGAAGCCCCAGGGCAGATCCGCGGTCGGGTAGCCGCTGCGCGCCTGGTCCAGGCCGAGGAAGGGCACGGCGCGCACGAGCTCCTCGCTGCCGATGCGCTCGAGCTTGGCGATCTCCTGCGCTTCCTTGGCCGCGCCGAAGTCGACCAGCTCCAGGCCGTACTTCCCCGCGATCGCGGCGAGCAGATCCGCCGGCGGCTCCCCGCCCGCGGCCTCCTCCTCGGCGCCGGCCGCCGGCGCCGCGGTCTCGTCCGGGCTCTCGGCCGCTCCCTCGCCTTGCGGCGGAGCCGGCGCTTCAGCCTTCCTCCTGTCGAGCCCGCTCCGGTACTCGGCCGCCGCCTGATCGATCACTCGCCGCACGAGGATCTCGCGTTCGATGACGTCCCGCACCTCCGCCAGCGGCCGCGTGCGCGGCTTCTCGGCCTCTTCCTCGCCCGCGTTCGCCGCCTCCTCCGCGCCGCCGTCCTCTCCTCCCTCCGCCGCCGCTCCCTCCGGCGCCGGCTCCGCGGCCTGCGCCGGGAAGCGCTCGGCGTTCTCGTCCAGGAAGGCCTGGAGCTCCTCGTCGCTGACCTGGCGCTTGCCCTCGTCCAGGACCTCGCGCAGCTTCGCCGCGTCGGCGCCTTCCACGCCCAGCAGGGCCGCGTCCAGGGTGTACTTCTCGGGCGAGCTGAACTTGTTCCCCCTGGCGACCCGGTTCATGTCCTTGTCGTAGAACTCCCTGAGCTGCTCCTCGCTCAGGCTGTCCTGGTCCAGGAGCGCGGCCTCGGCGGCGTCGCTGAACTCCACGTAATCGACCTTGAACTGCTCGTGCGCCTTCTGGAAGTGGCTCACGATCCTCTCGGAGAGCAGGCGCGGCGCCTCGTCCACGAGCGCCTTGTACATCTCCTGGCGCGTCGTCTGCCGCACGTACTCCTCGAGGTCGCGCGGCTCCATCTGCGCGTTCCGCAGCCACTGCCGGTACTGGTCATCCGACTTGAACGGGAAGGTCTGGCGCATCGCCTCCGCGAGCAGATCGTCTCCGGCCACGATGCCGGCCTCGTCCGCCAGGGCGTCGAGCATGAGGAACTCCCAGACGCGCTCGTCCTTGACCCTGCTCGACTCCAGACGCGCGAGCTGGCGCGCGAGGCGCCCGTACTCCTCCGCCCTGACCATGACGGTGCGGCCGCCGGGCGTCTCGAACGAGCCCACCACGACCTCGTCGGACTCGTCGGACAGGCCCTGGAGCATGGCGCCGGTCACCGTGAACGTCACCATCACGAAGACGGTGACCAGGATGTACATCCAGCGCGTGAACTGCTTGTTCTTGCGGAACCAGCGAAAGACCATTGTTGCCTCGTCAGGGCGCCTTCAGCTCCTCGACGCGCGGCAGGTCCTTGACGGACGCCAGGCCGAAATGGTCGAGGAACCTCTTGGTTGTGCCGTAAAGAAGGGGGCGGCCCGGCTGATCGGACCTGCCGACCACCCGGATCAACTTGCGATCGATCAGACTGCGCAGGACCGGGCCGCACTGCACGCCGCGGATGGCGTCGATCTCGGCCCGCACCAGGGGTTGGCGGTAGGCGACGATCGCCAGGGTCTCGAGCGCGGCGGCCGAGAGCTTCTCCGGCGCGCGCACCCTCTCCAGCCGGCTCACGTGCTCCTGGAACTCCGGCCGGCTGTAGAGGCGATAGCCTCCCGCGATCTCGTGGATGTCGAATGCCCGCAGCGTGGCCGCGTAGTGCGCGCGCAGGCGCTCGATCGCGCACTGCACGCGCCGCGGCGAGACTCCGCCCGCCGCCTCGGCGAGGCGCGCGGCGCTGAGCGCGTCGGCCGTGGAGAAGAGCAGCGCCTCGACGACGCGGTCGAGCTCGCCATCCGCCAGCGCGGCGCTCGCCTCCGCGGCCGCCGCGCCGCAGGCGAAAGAGCCCTCCGCCGCGCCGCAGGCGGAAGAGTCCTCCGCCGCGCCCTCGCCGGGCGGGATGGGCGGTTCGTTTTCCGGAGCTTCCTTCATGCACCACGCAATGCAAAGGCTTTCGAGGCGGCCAGCCGCGGCCCCGTCTCACAAACCAGAGACCTTATCAGCGCCGGGCGCGGCCTTCAAGCGCGGCCCATGCGCACCTCGATGCGGTAGCGCTCCCGCGCGCGCCGATCCCACTCCGTCAGCTCGAAGGGATCGATCACGCGCGTCTCGAGCTCCTGCTCGATGTCCGCGGCCTGCTCGCTGTACGGCCTGGCGTCGGCCGGAAGCTCCTTCTCCAGGCGCAGGATCCGGAACAGCTCTCCGCTCTTGCCCGGAATGGAGGAAAGCTCGGCCCGCTCTCCCGGCTTCAGGCTTGCCGCCCCTTGTAGCAGGGGGTGCGGGCAGTCGCGCGCCACCGGCGGCAAAAGCCCCCCCTGCGCGGCGCTGCGGTCGATGGACTGGGCCCGCGCCAGGGCGGCGAAGTTCGCTCCCTCGTCGAGCTTGCCGGCGATCTCGCACGCCGCGTCCATCCCCTCGACCACGATCACCCGCACCTGGATGCGCTCCTCGAGCCGCGCCTGGTAGCGGATCACGCGCGCCAGGAACAACTCCTCCATCACCTGATCTCGCACCGCCGCCCGATACGCCGCCGACGTGGTGCCGTAGCGCTCCAGGATGTACTGCTCGAAGTCGCGCCCCGGACCCGCGGCCAGCTCGAACTCGTCGCTCTGCGCCTTGAGCACCGCGGCCACGCTCTTCTCCACCTGGTCGGCCCCGATGCGCACGCAAAGGCGCCGCGCCTCCTTGATCATCAGCCGCCGCCGCACCGCCTGCTCGAGCGCGGCGTACACCAGCTCGGTGTGCGTCAGGAAGAGGAGCGGCAGCACCTCGGCCGCGCGGATCTCCTCGCCGTCGGCGATCGCCAGCACGCTGCCGCCCGCGGCTCCCTGCGCGGCGCAGGTCAGGTCGTCCACGGCGAGCAGCTCGACCGGCGCGCCGCGGGCGGCGCCCGCGGGAGCGGCCGCGCCCGCCTCCTGGCCAGACGCGCCCGAAGGAAGGCCATCCCCGGCCGCCAGGCCCGCGGCCAGCGCGCCCAGGAGGAGCCAGCGCCTCCCCATCACTTGAAGACCACGATGCGGTCGAAGGTGAGCGTCTTGCACCGCGGGCAGGGCACGTCCCCCTCTTCCCCCTCCTGGTTGGGGTCGTTCCGGGCGAAGAACTCCTGGATCCCCTTGCCGTAGCACGTCGAGCAGTCGCGAATGCGCCGCGCCACCACGTTCACCTTGCCCGAGTTCTCGGCGAAGAACGCCAGCAGGAAGGCGGTCCGGTCCTTGGGCAGGGCGGTGGTCCACCATTCCTCGGGAGAGGGCGGCACGTCCACGATGTCCCCGACCTGCTTCACCTCCTCCTTCTTCTTGGCCTGCTGGTCCCGCTTCTCCTTGAGCCGCTGCTGGATCCTGCCCTGCAGGTCGACCGGGTCGTCCTCCTTCTTCTCCTCGCCCTTGGCCTCCTCTTCCTTGCCGCTGCCCTTCTCCAGGTTCTCCTTGGCCTTCTCGCCCAGGATGAAGGTGCCGCCGCCGTAGGAGGACTCGCGCGGCGAGGCGGCGATGCCGCGGCTCTCCCACAGCTCGTCCACTTTCTCGGGAGTGATGCCGTAGAGGGCCGCCAGCTTCTCCTGTACGTCCAGGTAGGCCTGGTCCTTCGCCCAGGTCATCGCCTCCCCGAGGATGACCTCGCGGTCCAGGCCCTTCTCCTCGGCCAGGCGCCGCAGGATGGAGAAGAAATCGGTGCGGATCGCTTCCTGGTGAGCGCGCTGCTGCGCCTGCGCGATCTGGGCCTTCTCCTTCTGCACGTCCGCGAGCTGCAGCGAGTCCGGCCACTTCTCCTCGAACTCCTCGGCCAGCGCCAGGGCCTCGGCCAACGCCCCGCGGTACTTCAGGGAACGGACCCGCGCCAAGACGTCGGTCTGCTCCGTTTCGCGCTCCTTGACGTCCAGGTTGAGGAGCTTCTGCTCCAGGACGCTGCGCCGCGGGAAGTTGGGATCCAGCTCGAGTACGGTGGCGAAGCAGGTGCGCGCCTGCTCCCACAAGGTCAAGGTCTCGGCGATGAGCCCGAGGTTGTACCAATCGACCGGCCGCTCCAGGTCCGCCTCGCGCTTCTTGTGTTCGAAGACCTGCGCCGGGTTCTCCACGGTGAGCGCGTCGACCTGGACCGTCTTGATCGACAGGATCGACTCCTGCGGCACGCGCACGACGTTGTCCTTCTTGCGCAGCAGCAGGAAGCCCTCCTCCCGGCCCGCGTCCAGCCCGAGCAGGCTGCCCGTCGCCGTCCTCACCTCGAGCGCCTGCATCTGGATGGGCGGGAGCTCGTCCCCCTCGTAGCCGTACATGCGCTTGATCTTGACCACGTCCTCGTCGCGGATCTGGTCCCAGCGCAGGCGCAGCACGCCGCCGTTGTCGTCGCGGCGCAGCGTGACGCCGCGCGACTCGTCGAACCCGTCCGCCGGGATCACGCCCGAGACCTCCGCGCCCGTGGTCAGGCGCAGGATCACCGGCCGTTCCTCGCGGGCGAGCGCGCCGCCCGGCGCCAGGCCGAGCAGCAGCGCCCCCGCCAGCAGCATGCGCTTCATCATCGTTCGCTCCACCTCCGGCTTCACCCGCCGGTCTCCTCGGTCGTCTCCGGCTCCGGGCGCGGCGCAGGCCCGCCCGCGCGCGCCCGCCGGATGAGCGCCTGCGGGTCCGCGCGCGGCCGCACGAACAACAGGAAGCTCTCGCCCTTCTTCCTGCCGGCGTCCACAGTGTACACGCGCACCGTGGCGAGCACGCCCCCTTCCGTGCCGGTCTCGGGATCGCTCTCCATCTTCTCGATCGCGTAGAAGTAGCCCGGGTACTCCTCGATCGGCACCTCCCGCACCGGCGCCAGCTCCTCGCCCGGCCCGGCCGCCGCGCCCTCAGCGAGCAGGCGCTCCACGCGCTCCTGCACCAAGCCGCTCAGGTTCGCGACCATCGCGCGCTGCGTCGCCCCGCGATGCAGGGCCAGACCGCCGGCGAAGAGCGCCAGCACGCCGACGATCCCGGTGAGGAAGATCAAGAGCGCGGCCATCACCTCGAGCAGGGTGAAGCCGCCGGCGCGGCCGCGCGGCGTCATGCATCCTCTCATGGGTCGTTCCAGTCCTCGCGAAACACTGGAAGCTCCACGACCCGCTGGAAGGTCTGCCCGAAGCGCAGGCGCGCTCCCGCGGCGTGCGCCCGGCGGCCCGTGTTGCGCGCGCCGCGCAGCACGCGCACATCTCCCTCCGCGGCCTGGCTCCATTCCATCCACTCTCCCTCGACCTTGAGGAAGGGGTGCGGCGGCCGCGCACCCGCGAAGGGCTTGAACGTATCCGGGCGCAGGGTGTTCGAGGTCGAGGTCATGGCCGCCGCGAGCCGCACCGTGGCCGCCTCGTCCTCGTCCCGCTCCAGCACCAGGGTGACGCGCACTCTCCGCGGGAACACGTCGTCGGAGCCGTCCTCCAGCGAGGCGGCGCCCTTCCCGAGCAGGAAGCGGTTGAACCCCTCCACGTCGAGCAGGAGCGCCCGGGTCGAGTCCCAGACCGTGAGCCGGCCGCCGGCGCTGTCGGGCGCGTCCTTCCAGGAGAGGGTGTCGCGCGACCAGAACTCGAACCCGAGGTAGAGCACGTTGTCCGCGAGCGGCACGGCCGCGCCGCACAGCCGCCGCGGATCGTCGAACAGGCGTCCCTGAAAAAGCGATCCCTCGCCGCCGATGGGCGCGCGGAAGAGGCGGTAGAGCGTGAGCGGAGCCGGGTCGCGTCCGACCTGCGGCAGGGCGAGGGTGGCGTAGGCGATCTCCGCCAGGCCGCCCGGGGCGAGCTCGGCTTGACCGCCGCCCTGCTCGGTGTCGCTGACCGCGGCCGTGCCTCCGGGGTGGTCGCCAGCCAGGCGCACCCGGCTGTCGAAGCGCTCCTCCGGACAGGAGCGCACGAAACGCAGCCGCTGCAGCACGCTCTCCTCGGCCTGGTCCAGGTCGAGATCGTAGAAGCCGTGATCGGCGATCAGCCTGACCGGCGCCTCGCCCGCCCCGGGCGCGGAATCGGCGCGCAGCATGCGCAGGTCGGCCGCGATGAACTCCAGCAGGGACGAGGCGCGCTCCAGCGCCTCGCGCCCGCCCTCGCCCATGCGCCACACGTCGAGGGCGCCCTTGATCATCTGCGAGAGCATGCCCACGAGGATCCCGAAGATCGCGATCGCCGTCACCAGCTCGATGAGCGTGAAGCCCTGAGTCAGCCGCGGGCGGCGCATCAGTTCCACTCCTCGTAGGCCAGGCGCGCGGGCGCGGCCAGCCACTCGACGCCGAGGGCGCGCAGGCGCGGGGCGCGCTTCCACTCGTTCGAGCCGCCGCGCGCGGCGCCCGGATCGGGCTCGAACACCGCCGCGTCGAAAGCGCCTTCCTTGAAGCGCGTGAAAACGCGCAGCTCCAGGCTGTCGCCCTGGCGCAGGATGTTGCTCGGCCCGGGCGCGCCCGCGGCCGCCTCGAAGAAGAAGACGTCGGGCGCCTGCGCCGGGTCCTCGGTGAAGCGGCCGCGCCCGCCCACGCGCGCCTCGACCACGAGGTCGGCCAGCTCGGACGCGTTCTCCGCCTGCCAGGAGAGCTCCTGGTAGAAGCCGCCCTTGGCCTTGAGGAAGAAACCGAGGTAGGCCAGCTCCGGGTCGTCGGCGCGCGGCCGGTAGCGGTCCTCGTAGCGCGCCGGGAAGAGCAGCACGAGCGTGCCCTCGACGTGCGCCTCCGGCCGAGTGCCGAAGCGGCCGCGCAGCAAACCGACGTCGCCGCGCCGCTCCGGGTCGCGCCACAGCGGCATGACCAGCTTGTTGTCCTCCTTGCGCGTGTAGCCGAGCAGCTCGCGGCCGATCTGCACCAGGCCGCCGCGCGTGGGGAAGTCGCCCGCGTCCTTCAGGACCAGCTCGTGATCGTCCGGGCCGATCGACTTCTCCAGGCGCGACACGCGCAGGAAGGTCAGCTCGCGCGCGGCCGCGCTGCCGCGGTGCATCTGGATCGGCGTGCCGAGGAAGCCGCGGCCGTTCACGGCCACGGTCAGCTCGGCCTCGCGCCCCTCGTCCGGCATGTCCACGTCGGAGAAGGCAATGAACTCGTCGTCGATGAGCAGCACGAAGCCGTCGTCCGGCAGGTTGCCCACCGGATCGATGGCCTCGATGACCGGGCCGCCGCGGTCCCAGAGGTTGTAGCGCAGCACGTCGCGCCGCAGGTAGAGGGGCTCGTCCGGCTCGAGCTTGTCGTCGCGGCCGAGGACGTAGCGCGGATGCCGCGGCAGCACCTTGGACGGCGTGTCCGGGGCGAAGAACTCCGCCTCGTCCAGCAGGCCGCCGCCCGGGGACGGCGCGCCGTACATGTCGCCGCCCAGGTAGAGGTTCTCGCCGATCCTGCTCGGCAGCTCGCCCGAGGGGAACTTCAGCAGGCGCGTCAGGTCGCGCGACTCGATGTTCTGGTTGGCGAGCGCGTCCATGGCCGCGCCCGGATCATCGGGATCGACGCGCGAGAACAGGTCGTAGAAGTTGGAGCGGTACTCGCCGAGCACGCCGACCTCGAAGGCGAGATGACAGGCGAATGCCCCCCAGCCCTCCACGTCGGTCTCGCAGTAGCCGTAGTTGACGCGCTGCTCCTCCTGCGAGTGCGTCAGCGGATCGACCAGCGTGACGAAGTCGCGCGCGCCCGGGCGCGCGGTGTAGATGCTCTCGTTGCGGAAGGTGCGGAACACCGGCAGGACGCGCGCCTCCTGGGGGTGCCGCTTGGCTCCGGTGCCGAGCACGCCGCGGAAGGCCAGCACGCCGCCGTCCAGACGCGTGGACTGGAGCTTCGCCTCCTGCGCGATCTCGTTCTTGTCCTTCTGCGTGCCGGCGATCTCCTCGTAGTTGAGCGCCTTGGCGATGGCCGCGGCCGTGGGCATGTCCGAGGACCCCGCGTTCTTCTTGGTGAAGAACACGGTCAGGTCGCGCGCCAGGATGTCGACCACGGAGCGCACGCGCGTGGGCTCGTCGCGCACGAAGCAGCCCGCGCCGATGTCGTCGTAGCGCACCCACTCGGTGCCGCCGCCTTCCTCGCGGCCGGCGAAGCCCGTGCCGATCTGCACCATCTCCGGCCGCGTCAGGCCCTGCTGGCCGCGCCGCGGCACCGGGTAGTCCTGCACCACCTTCTCGTGGCCGAGCCCGATCTTCACCGACAGCGGCACCACGAAGATCGGCTGCTTTTGTTCGTAGCCGCTCTCCGACGGCTCGAGCGCCCACTCGGCCACGTGCGCGTGCGCCCAGGTGGCGCTCTTGTCCGCGTCCACCGCCGAATCCTCGACCTGCAGCAGGTTGCACGTATCCCCGGCCCACTCGGCGTTCTCCGCCGCGCCCGGCGCCCGCTCCACCGCCATGAGCGTGTTGTTGGCGAAGCCGCCGTAGCGGATCAGCTCGCCCAGGCCGATGATCTCGCCGTTGGTGGACCTCAGCACGTTCGTCCACGAGAACTGGGCCTGCCTGTCTCCCATCTGCACCGTCTCGTTCCCGCCGGTCGAGGGCGGCCGGCGCGGGCAGGAGACGACGAGCGCGAAGCCGCCGTCCTCGTCGAACAGGCTCTCCAGGCTTGCGCTCGCCGCGGTCGAGCTGCTCGAGGCGTTGGGGTTGCCGAGGGCCACGAGCGGCAGGGACGTCACCGTGGAGTCGATGCCGGTGCCCACGGGCAGGGACGCGGCGCCGCCCCCGGTTTCGGTGAACTCCACGTTGATGCTCTTCGAGGCCTCGTCCGCGTCCGGATCGACCATCGCGATCCCGAACTCGCCGAGCGCGTTCTTCAGTCCCGTGTTGCCGTGCGGCACGTACTCGGAGAGCAGGACCGCGGCGTAGCCGAACAGCTCGACCGCCTCGGACTCCTCGGACTCCTCGTGATCCTGGCCGCGCGAGCCGCGGCGCGCGCGGCCGCCGAAAGCGTCGCCGGCCACGCGCGAGACGATGAGCTCCTTGTCCGTGCGGTCGAGGTACTCGATCAGCTCCCAGCCGATGCGCACGATGCCCCAGGGCGGGAAGAGGCTGGCGTCCTCGACCTTGATCTTGAAGTCCTGCCCGGCGGTGTAGCCCGGGATGTTGGCGAAGGGCCCGGCGTCGCCCGGCGGATCGAGCGGCTCGGCCAGGCGCGTCTGGAAGGCCCGCCGCCCGCGCGGCACGCCGTCCACGAGGAGCACCAGGTCCGAGGGCTTCGTGCCCCGGGCGTAGAACGAGAGGTGATACGGCACGGTCGGATCGAACTCGAGCCCGTCGTCGAAGGCGTAGCGGATGTGCCCGATCTGCGCCGGGAAGCGCGCCGGATCGAGGTCGTCGCGCTGGCCCGGGAACTCGTCGCCGATCGGGTCGGGCACGGCGGCGTCGGCCACGCGGAAGACCAGCTCGCCGCCCGCGCCGTCGTACGATGCGAAGATGCGGTTGGTCAGCTCGGCGTGCTCTTCGCTGCCGGCGTAGCCGCTGTCGAAGAGGATCGACTCGCGCGTGCCGCTCTCTTCCCCGGGCTGCCACCACATCTCCAGGCAGAACGGCTTGGGCCAGCCCTTGCCGTCGAGCAGCTCGAGCAGGTCGGACTCGACGCCGAGCGCCAGCGGCCCGCGCGCGGCCATGTCGTAGCCGTCGACCCGATCCGAGCCCGTATCGGTCTCGTCCAGGGGCGTGCCGTCGAAATGCAGGACGCGCAGCTGCGCTTCCTCCACCTGGCCGGGCTCCAAGCCCGGGTCCTCGGGCGAAGGAACGCGCAGCCCCTCCTTGCGCACCGGCGCCAGGCGCGCGTACGCGGGCTCTTCGCTCTCCTGGCGCGCGTGCCGCCCCGCCAGAGCCGAGCGCAGCCGCGAGGGCGGCTCGTGGAAGGCGTCGAAGTCCTGGACGTTCTCCGGGAAGGTGGCCCAGTACTTGCCGGTGCGCGACAGGCGGATCGCTTCCTCGAAATCGAGCTGCGAGGCGAACAGGGTGAGGGCCGCGCCGGCGGGGAACACCTGGCTCACCACGCGCGCGAAGGAGCGGGACTGCTCCCGCCCGAGCGGCAGGTTCTCGCTCGCCGCCGCGTCGATGGTGAACACGCCGTAGGAGCGGTAGACGAAGGGCGCGGTGGAGACGGCGAGCGACGCGCAGAGGGCGTTCTCCGCGTTCAGGAGCAAAGCAGTCTGGTCGTCGGCGCTGATCGCGTCGCCTTCCCGCAGCGCCGCCAGCAGGACGGCGAACGCCTCCGGGCCGGCGAGCGGCCGCGCTTCGAGCACGCGCTCGGCGATGAGCTCGGCCTCCTTGCGGTCGACCTGCTCGAACGAGCCCCTGAGCCTCACGCCCTCCATGAGGGCCACGAGCACGCGGCGCGAGCAGGAGTTGACGTTGACCGGCGCCCGCGCCAGCGCGTCGACCAGCGCCAGGTCGGCCTCGTACTCCCGCTCGACCGGCTCCTGCAGCACGAGGCGGAAAAGGTCCCCGCCGGCCTCGTCCACCGCCACCACCAGGTTGTATTCCTCGGCGTCTTCCTGGCGGATGCGCACCACCGTGCCCGGTCCCAGGCTGGCGCCGCCGGCCACGATCAGCTCGCGCGCCTCGTCCCCAGGACCGGCCGCGAGCACCAGGCGCGCGGTCGCCAGGAAGCGCTCCGAGCCCGGCAGCACGGAGTGGACGGTGAGGTCCGCCTCGAGGCCGTCGATCTCGTCCGCGCTGAAGGCCGCCTCGCCGAAGCGCGCGATGTCCTTCAGGGCGCGCACCGTCGCGCAGCCGCGGAACGTGCCGGGCGCGATCTTCCAGGGATACACGGCCGCGAGCAGGGCGCGGTAGTCGAGGACCGGGGCGCCCGCCGCATGGTCTCCCGGCGGCAGGCTGGCGACGACCGAGGTGCTGAAGCCGCGCGTGATGCCGGAGAGCGTGCGCCCGCTCCGCGAGCGGTAGAGGATCAGCTCGCCGTCCACCCAGACGACGCCCTGCTCGGGCAGACCCTCTGCCCCGGCCAGCCGCACCTCCAGCTCCTCCTCCGGCTTGAGGCGCTCGGCGAGGCGCGTGCCGCCGAGCAGGTTGCCGAGCAGGTGGAGGGAGGCGTGGTTGACGTTCACCTTGCCCTGCTCGTCCGCGGAGATGGCCGACCAGATCGTGCCGCGCGGATCGCTCGCCGGCTGGCCGAAGCGCTCCGCCCCGGCGCCGAGCCGCACGGCCAGCTCCTCCGGCGAGTCGTAGTGCGGCGTCTCGTCCCGGTCCGGGTCGGTGGCGGCCAGCATCTCCTCGGCCAAGGAGAGCGCCGAGCGCGCCGTGACCTGCGACTTCTCGCGAAAGACCTGGATGGTGGCCGACTTGTCCTGGCTGCGCATGGACAGCGCGAACGGCAGGGCGATGGTGATGAGCGCCATGAGCACGAGGATGACCGCCATCAGGGCGGCGCCCCGCTCCTTGCCTGAGCCCCTGGCCGCGCGCTTTCTCATCAGCGGATCTCCCCCAGCATGCCGACCACGATGTCGCGCGTGCGCTGCCCCTCGTCCTGGTCGTAGCGCAGCGTGATGACCGCCGGCCGGTCGTGGCGCGCGGCGTCGAGCCGCCCGCGGCCGTCGAAGAAGACGCTCCCGGCGGCGGCCAGGGTCACGCCGTGCGGCAGCGGCGGCGCGTCGCGCGTGACGATGCTCGCCAGGCGCACCTCGTCGACCAGGCCGGAGAAGGGCGGCGACCCGCCCCCGATCACGAGCGGCGCCTGCGGATCGGGGTGCGCCGGCAGGCGCACGTCGTTCGCCAGGCAGGCGCGCTCGCGGCCGTCGATCGCCAGGCGCAGGCTCTGGCCGTCGTAGGACAGCGCGACCGCGACCCAGCGCTCGCACGGCACCCGGTCCGCGGTGTCGAGGCGCAAAAAGCCGCCCGCGGCGCGGCTCTCCAGCACGCCTTCCTTGACGCGCACGCGCGCGGCGAGGGTGCGCTGCTCGGTCACCTCCAGGCGGAAGGCCTCTCCCTTGGCGATCAGCACGCCCGCGCAGTCCGGCTCGATCTGCACGTACGCCTCGACGCGCAGGCCGATGTCGCTGTCGAACGAGGGGGAGGTCCCGAGCACGGCGCTGCCCGGCGCCGCGCTCTCGAGGAGAAGCGCGTTGCCGATGGCGCCGCCCGGCTCGATCACGGCGCCGCCCGCGAGCTCGGCGTTGGTCGGCCAGCCGAACGACGTCGAGTCCTCGAAGTGCCAGTTGCCGGTGCTGACGAAGCCGCTGGCGAGCACGCGGTTGCCGGCGCCGTCGAAGTCCACGCGCGCCGCCGTGGACTGCTCCACGGCGAAGAGGCGCGCCGCGCGCAGCGCGTCCTTGACCTGCGCCACGGCCAGGCCGCGTCCCATGTTCATCCGGGAGAAGGCGCCGGCGCCGATCCCCAGGAGGATGGCGAAGAGGCCGAGAACCGCCAGCAGCTCCAGGAGCGTGAAGCCAGCGTCACTCCAGGTAGGAGGCGATGTCATCGGCCGTGCCGTAGACGCCGTCCTCGCCCACCGATAGGAGCTGGTACGACTCTTTCGCATAGAAACCGCCGGTCAACTCGCTCACGGCGCCGGTCACGACCTTGGCCACCCACTCGGCCGTGTCGGCATCCAGGAACTCGTAGCACGACTCCTTGCCGTAGTCGTCGTAGCGGATGTAGACGAAGGGGTTGTCCCAGGCGTCGACCACCTCGAGCAGGACCGGCATCCCGTGGATGGTGACGTTCTTGTCCGCGACGTCCTCGCCGTCCTGGTTCTTGAGGTACTTCTCCGGGATGCGCTCGCCGTCGTAGTCCTTGTGGAAGAAGCCCACGACCAGCGCCTCGTTGCCCTCGTCGACGTCGTTCTTCGCCTTCAAGCCGTAGCGCGCCAGCTGGCTGTACGGGTAGTCCCCGGTGCGGTTCCGGTACTGCTCGAGCAGCCCGCTGAGCTGCTGCAGGCGCGAGCGCGTGTCCGCCTCCTTGCCCGTCGCCAGGAACTTGGGGTACTGCGTGGCCCCGATCCCGAGGAGCAGAGCCAGGATCGAGATCACGACCAGGAGCTCGATCAACGTGAAGGCGCGTCGTGTTCGCATTGGTGCCGCCATTCTATCCCGTGGAACCCTCCGCGGTAACGAACGCGGCGCGCCTCACCCCTGGTAGCGCACGACGCGCACGAAGCCGCTGGTGACGGCCACGTTCTGGCGGGCGTCGGCCTCGACGAAGAGCGCGCCCACCACCTCGCGCCTGAGCTTCTTCAGGCCGCTCACCTCGATCCCGTCCAGGACCACGCGCTCGTCGACCAGGATGCGGAAGACCCCCCTTTCGGCGTCCGTGCGCTCGATGCCCAGCTGGAACTCCTGGCCGGCCGGCAGGCGCACGTCCGGCACCTCGAGCCAGTCCGCCTCCGCCTCCTCCCTGCTCCTCGCCAGGACGCGCAGCGACCCGTCCGCGCAGCGCGCCACCGCGATCTCGCCCATGATCTGCGGCCCGGAGTCCTTGCCTGGGCGCTCGTAGGCGAAACGCAGGCCGGCCTTGCCCTCGCAGGAGGCCGCCACGCCGAACCGCGCCTCGAGCAGCACGAAGGCGGCGCCCGCGATCACGCGGCTCAGCTCGCTGCGCTCCCCCGCGCTCTCCTGGCGCTGCACGCCGCTGATCTCGAGCTGGCCGTCGCCGTTCAGGCGGATCTGCGGTCCGTGCGGCTCGGTCAACGTCCAGTCGTTCTTGATCTGCTTGCGGTTGAAGCGGTCGACCCACTGCTCCTTGCCGCGATGGTCGTCGACGAGCGCCTGGTTGCGGTCGGCGTAGAGGCGGTGCGGGTCGGACTCCGCCGGGCACGCGGCGCGGGCCGCGGCAAACTGCTGCAGCGCCTGATCGACGTTCCCCTCGCGGTACTCGCACCAGGCGACGCCGCACAGGGCCGCGGCGGCCGGCAGCTGCGGGTCGCCCGCGCCCATCTTGAACTCCTCCCGCGCCGCCGCCACCTGGTTCATGCGCAGGAGCGCCGCGCCGAGCAGCACCCGCACCTCGCGGTTGTCCGGCTCGCGCCGCAGCGACTCGCGCAAATACCGCTCCGCCGTCTCCGGCTCGTCCTGGAGGAGCGCCGTGTAGCCCAGCTCGTTCAGCACGTCGGTGATGCGTCCGTCCCGCTCCAGGGACTCGCGCAGGCGCGCCTCGGCCGACTCCAGGTCGCCGCTCAGGCGCGCGATGCGGCCGGCGCGGTACAGGCCGAAGGGCTCGCCCGGCTCGAAGAGCAGCGCCTCCTCGAACCAGAAGGCCGCCTTCTCCAGGTTCCCGGCCGACTCCTCCAGCGCGCCGAGAGCCACCGCGGAGTCGAACGCCGCCAGCGGGTCCAGGTCGGCCGCCTCCTGGAAGCGGGCGCGCGCCTGCTCCAGGGCCGCGGGCTCGCCCGCGCCGCGCGCCAGGGCCACGCCCAGGTCGTAGACCGCGGCCCGGTGGCGCGGATTCTCCTCCAGCGCCGTGCGGAACTCGCCGATCGCGTTGGCCGTGTCTCCGCTCATCAGGTCGAGCACGCCCTTGAGCACTCGCGCCTCGCTCTGCTCGCCTCCGAGCCTCAGGACGCGGTCGACCTCGCTCAGCGCCTCCTGCGCGCGGTTGACGCGGATCAGGGCGCGCACCAACTCCACGCGCAGCTGCTGGCGCGCCTCGGCGCTCAGCCCGCTGACCTTGAGCGCGCTCTCCAGCGCCGCCACCGCCTCGGCGCCGCGCTCCGCGGCGAGGAGCACCCGTCCCAGCTCCGCCCACGCCGCCTGGTCGTTGGGGTTGAGCCTCAGCCCCGCCCGCAGGATCGACTCCGCCGCCTGCGCCAAGCCAAGCCGCCGCAGGATGCGCGCGCGCCGCGTCTCCAGGCGCGAGTCCGCGACCCCGGCCGCGCGCGCCTCGTCGCACACGCCGATCTCGGCCTCCGTGTCGCCGGCCAGCTCCTGCACCCGGCCGAGCAGCTCCCAGGCGTCCGCTTCCAGCGGGTTGAAGGACAGGGCGGAACGCAGGAACTGCTCCGCGCCCTCGAGCGCGGCGCCGGCGTCCTCGCTCGCCCAGCCCAGGCACTTGCGCGCCGCCTCGAGCTGCGAGCGCACGCTGCCGGCGCTCGGCTTGACCAGGCGCCGCTCGAGCACCACGCGGTTGCGCACCGTGTCGGCGAAGCCGAAGCCCTGGCCGAATGCGCCGTCGCCCTCCAGGTCCGCGCGTTGGAACGTCGCCGTGCCCGAGTCCTTGCCCGTGACGACGTTAACCGCCTTGAACTGCAGCGCCAGCGAGGGATTGTCCAGGAGCGCGAACTTGTCCGGATTCAGCACGTAGCCGTAGACGCGCGGGCGCCCCTTGCGCTTGAACCAGTCGTAGCTCTTCTCGAGAGCGGCCTCGGCCGGGGCCGGCGCGGCTGCCTCTGCCCCCGCCGCGGGAGGGAAGTCGATGCCGCCGAAGCGCTCGTCCTCGGCCGCGCCCTCCTCCGCGCTGGCGTCATCTTCCTCCCCGGCAGGCGCGGGCTGTTCCGGCTCGGCGCCCGCGGCCGCGGGGGCCGCGGGGGGCGGCGCCAGGCGGAAGAAGCGCAGGTGCGCGGACTCGACCGAAGGCTCGGGCAGCAGGCCCACGGCGCCGATCGGCGGGAGCGGCGGAGGATCGAGGATGAGGGGCGGCAGCGGGTTCCAATCCCGCGGCGGCATGAAGACGTCGCGCCCGCCCCGTTGCGTGCGCGGCTCGTCCGTGTCCGGGAAGCGCACCTCCGGCACGCGCGGCGCCTCGACCAGCGGGAACGCGCGCTCGCGCGGCAAGGGCGGCGACTGGTAGGCGCCCGAGTGGCGCAGATAGATGAGGAGCCCGGCGATGACCAGCACCAGCAGGAACAGGGCCTGCTCCCGATTGGTCTTCATCGCTTCGCTCCCGTGACCTGGACCGCGGGATCGATGGTGAGCGCCGACACCGTCAGCTTCAGCACGGTCAAGCCGGAGGACTTGCCCTGGTCGGGCTCGATCATGAAGTCCTCGACGCACAGGAACTGCTCGCCGCCCCGCACCAGGCTGTCGATCAACTCGGCGATGGCAGCCGTCGTGCCCGCGATCTCGAAGCGCACTTCCAACGGCTCGACGAAAACCTCGCTCTTCTGGCGCGCGCGCCCCTTCTTCTCCACGATCTCGATTCCGTCCACGGCGCGCACCTCGGCCACGATCGCCGCGCTCACGACCTGTTCGACGACGCACAGGCCGCGCAGGTAGCGCTGGATCGCCTCCTTGCCGTCGGGCGTGTAGTCCGGCAGCCCGAGCGTGTCCTTGACGCGGATGTTGCGGCGCGCGGCAAACTCGACCAGGTCCTCGCGGGCCTGCCCGCGTATCGCGTTGTAGAGCAGATCGGGATTCGGCTCGTTCTTCGGCAGCAGGTAGCGTTCCTCGGTGACGAAGGCCAGGCGCGCGTACAGCTCCTCGAGCCGCGCGGCGAGCGCCGAGCTCTCCCCCGTCACCGCCGCCACCTCCGCGGCGCGCGGCGCCTCCTCCCGGCGCAGGCCCGAGGCATGCCGCTCCACGCCCCGCGCCGCGGCCGGCGCGTCCCAGATCGAGCCCACGACGCCCTTGCCGATGAGGACCAGCACGACCGCGCAGCCGACCCCGAGGATGAACCTCCGGTTGCCCTGCCAAACGTCGTTCAGGTCCATCACTTCCGCTCCTCGCCGCCCGCCTCGTCCTCGCCGGCCTCCTCGCCGCCGGCAGGCGCCTCCGAGAAGTTCATGGTGATCGTCCACTGGAACGGCTTGTTCGCGCCGCCCGGGAAGATCGCCGTCTTCGGCGTGCGCGGCAGGAGCGCGTCGCGGTCGAGGTCCTGCGCGAAGCGGTTGAAGAGCTGCTCCAGCGCCTCCGCCCCCTCCCTCCCCTCGCCGCGCACCTCGACCACCGGCTTGGCCTCGCCCACGATGCCGAGGTCCAGGTCGGTGGTGCGCTTGTGCGCGATCGAGGTCACGTAGAAGTCCTCCGGCAAGTAGCGCTGCAGGAGGGCGAGAGTGCGCTCGAGGCCGGTGCCGCCGACGACTCGCTCCTCCAGGAGCTCCACGCGGCGCGCGTACTCGGCGCGCTCCGCGACCGCCTTCTCGTAGTCGCGGCGCCGCCCCTGGCGCGTCTCCAGCTCGCGCCGGAACCTGGTCTCGTCGCGCGCCGCAGCGGCCTCGTCCGTGGCGCTCCTGTAGGCGTCATGCGCCACGAAGAGCACGGCGAGCACCCCGGCGGCGATGGCGAAGGCCGTCTTCTCCTTGAAGGTGCGCGCCTTCTTCAAGGCCGGCGGCAGGATCTCGATGGAGTAGAGGTCCGGGTACAGGGCCGAGACGGCCAGGCCGAGCGCCACCACGGCGGTCGTCCGGCTCTTCTCGTCGAGCTGCGGGTCCACGCCCGAGGTGTCCACCTGCCCAAACGGGTCGAAGCGCTCCACCGGCACGCCCAGGTTGGACGAGAGGTAGCGGTCCAGCCCCTTGAGCAGCGCGCCGCCGCCGCACAGCAGCACGCGGTCGAGCGCCAGCTCGCGCACGCCGGTCTGCGAACGGGCGAAGGTCACCGAGGACTGCACCATGGAGAAGATCTGCCCGGTGGCTCCGGACAGGGCGCGCGCGACCTTCTCCTCCTGCGGCGAGCGCCGCGTCGCCTGGTCGAACGGCGACACGTCGGCCAGCTCCTCCTTGAGGCGCCGCGCCTTGTGGGCGCTGACGTTGAAGGAGGCGATCAGGGCTTCGTCGAAGAGGTCGCCGCCTCCCGAGAGGTTGCGCGCGAAGACCAGGTCGCCGTTCTGCACCACGGCCATGTCCGTGTTGCGCGCGCCGATGTTCATCAAGAGCGCCGTCCCCTCGGCGTTTCCGGCCTTGCGGTAGGCGTTGTACAGGGCGATCGCGTTCGGCCGGAAGGAACGCGCCTTCAGGCCGGCGGCGCCGAGCACGGCCGCGTGCGCGTCGAGCACCCCGCGCTTCGCCAGGGCGAGCAGCACGGTGTCGTCCGAGGACACGTCCGAGGCTACCGGCACCAAGTTGAAGTCGGCGGCCAGCTCCTCGCCGGACTGGCCGGTCATCTCCTTGATCTCGAACTCCATGAGCTGCCGCAGCTGCCAGTCCGGAACGGGCGGCACCTGGCTGTAGCGGATGACCACGTCGCGCCCGGTGAGGCCGCAGTCGACCGCGCCCTTCACGTTCGCCGCGGCCAGGGCCTCGCGCAGCAGCAGGCCGACGTGGTCCAGGTCCTCACGCCGCTCCCGCGGCAGCGGCACCACGACCAGCTGGCGCACCTGGAAGGCGCCCTTGCGGTCGACGCCGGCCACCAGCCGAACCGCATCCGTCCCGATGTCGATGCCGATCGCGCCGCGCGCCATCACCGCTCCTCGATCCTCTCCTGAGCCCGCCGCGCCGGCTCCGATCCGGGGTAGAACTCGCGCAGGAACGCGGCGATCTCGCGCGCCACGCGCTCGCGCGCCGGCTGCTCCGCGAGGGCCGTCTCCAACCGGCGCAGAAGCAGCTCCGCCTCGCGCTCGCGCGCGCTCTGGACCAGCGTCTGGCGCTCGCTGGCCAGCTCGACCTCCGTGCCCTGGAACTCGCCCGCGGACGCGGTTCCGGCCAGAGCCGCGGCCGCGGCCCGCGCGTCCTCCTCCGCCTCCAGGTACGCAGCCGGGCTCCGGAGGAATCGCGCGCGCTCCACGGCCGCGTCCAGACGCGCCGCGTAGCGCTCGCGCTCGCGGATGATCTCTTTCCGCCTGTTGTCCGCCTCGGCCAGGATCCCCTCGTCGAACGGGAACTCGTTGGTGACGCGGTCGAGGATGGTCAGCGCCTCACCCAGCCGCCCGGCCTGCTGCGCCGCGCGCGCCTTGCCCGCCAGCTCGGTCGCCTGGGTCTTTTCCTCGACGAAATCGACCTGCATGCGGACCACGACCCTTTCCGCCGCCGGCCGCAGCACCAGCTGGTAGACCTCCGCGCCCCGCGCCGCCTCGACCTGCACCTCGGGTTCGAAGGCGAGCCGCATGCGCGTCGTCCCCTTGCCCAGCACCAGGCCGGTCACCGCGTCCGCCTCGAACGAGTCGCGGTACGGCTCGAGCCGGCCGCCGGCCACGACGCCCACCGGCTCCTCGGTCAGCGCCGGCAGGAGCGTGATCGGCAAGCGCGCCGTCGCGCCCGGAGCCTGCCACTCGACGCGCCAGCTGGCCGACCGCGCATCCGTGGCGAAGGCCGAGGCGTAAGCGGCCGCCGCGCCGCCGGGGAGAAGCAGCGCGCCGTTGTGCAGGAACCTGTCGGCGGCGCGCGCGCTCCCCCCCTCGGCCACCTCCAAGAGCAGCGCGCCCATGCGCAGCAGGTCGGCGCCGCGCCGCACCAGCAGGTGCTCGCCGGCGCGCTCGAACTCGAACTGGTTGATCGACGCGACCGTCGCGCGCCCGGGACCGCCCTCCTCGACCACGAGGTCGTCGAACACGACCTCGCCGGAGCTGCCGGAAGCGACCAGGACCAGCGCGAGCTGCGTCGCGCCCGCGGGCGGCGCCAGCTCGGCGGAGATCTGCCGCCAGTCCGCGACGGCCGACGAGCCGACCTGCACCAGCACGCGGTAGCTCTCGTCCGCGGCGCTCGAGAACTGCGCCGCGAGCACGGCCACCGCCTCGTCGCTCGTCCTGGCGTAGCCGCTGATCCTGAGCGTGCGCCCGCTCACGCGCATGCCGTCCCGCAGGAGCGCCACCGCCTCGCTCCCCGAGGGACGGGCGAGCAGCGCCTGCTGCCCGGAACGCACCGCGGTCGTAGTCAACTGGAACGCCGCGCCCGAGGCGTCGCCGCCGCCCAGATCCCACGCCGTGCCCGGCGCCGGCGCGCTCTCGGAGATCTCGAACGACCAGCGCTCGCCGAGCAGGTTGCCCGCGGCCGCCGGCGCCGCCGGCGCTTCGGACGAGGCGCGCCGCACGTGCCAGTAGAACCAGCCGGCGCCGCCCAGGGCGGCGAGCAGCAGCAGCAGCCCCACGAGGGCCAGCGGCCCGCGCCGCTCCGCGCCCGCCACGTTCTGCACGACGCGCACCGTCGGCACGTTGATCAGCGTGTGCGCGCCCTCGTCCGGCTCGGCCGCCGGCAGCGGGGGATCGCCTTGCGCCGCGTCGGCCAGCACGAACTCGCTCTCCCCCATGACCACGCGGTCGCCGTGGTCGAGCACGATCTCGTCGATGCGCTTCCCCTCGAGGAACGTCCCGTTGGTCGAACCCAGGTCCTTGAGCACCGGCCGGCCCTGCTCCAGGACGAGCTCCGCGTGCACCCCCGACACCTTGGCGTCCTTGAGCACCACCGTGTTGCTCGACCTGCGGCCGAAGGTCAGCCGCTCGCCCGCGAAGCGCACGCGCTCGCCGGCGCGCTCGCCGCGGCAGAAGATCAGCACGTACTGCGCCTGCCCGGCGCGCGCCGCCTCTCCGCCCGCGGCCGCCTCGGCCGCGCTCGCGAAGAGCAGCTCGGTCCGACCCACGCGGATGCGGTCGCCGTCCGCGAGCTTCACGCGGTCGATGCGCTCCTCGCCGCGGAACGTGCCGTTCGCCGACTTCAGGTCCTCGAGGATGTAGTCCTCGCCCTCGCGCGTGATGCGGCAGTGGCGGCGCGAGACTCCCGCGTCGTCGAGGATGATCTCGTTCCCCTCGTCGCGCCCGATGCGGCACAGATCCTGGAACGGGGTCTCGCGCGGCTCTCCGCCGAGGTTGATAAGCTTCGCCATACTTCCGGCTCAGGAAGGAGGAGGACGAGGGGATCTTCTACCACCCGGCAACACCTGACACAACGCTGCGCGCCGGCGGCGCAGAACCTCCTCGCCGCGCAGAGGATCTCGGTCCGCTTCCTCGACGCCGCGGCCAGGGCGGCCGCTCGCTCTAGCCCGGCGCGCCCCCCGGGTAACGCGCGCCGGCCCGCTCGCGCGGAGCGAGCTCATTCGCCGTCAGGCGCCGCGCCCGCTCCCTCCGGCGCCGGCGGCTGCAGCGCGCCGGCAGCCTCGAACTCGTTCGTCAGGGTGCGCTCGATCCGCTCGCAGCTCGCCTGATCGAGGGCTCCGCCCGCGACGAAGCCCCGCATGGTCGCGAGGTAGGTTTCGAGCAAGTCGGTGCGGTAGGCGCCGATCGCCGCCGGCAGCGGGACCTTCGCCCCCCCCGGCAGCCTCCCCCCGCCAGAGAAGCCGAGGGTGATGATGCCGAGCAGCACCGCGACTCCCACGATGATCATGGCGTTGATGCCGCGCACCCGGTCGCCCGCCCGGCGGTTGCGGGCGATGACGTAGGCGATCGCCAGGAAGACCACCACGACGCCGCTGAACACCAGGAGCGCGTCGAGCCAGGCGCGCCCGAACACGCGCGAGACATCCTGCTGCAGTCCCAGGGAGCTGACATGCACGCTCTTGTCCACGCCGCGCCAGAAGCGCCGCCGCTTCTTCTGATCGATGTTGGTGGGTGACGCCTTGAAGGCCCCCGGCGGCGCGCCCTCGCGATTCTCGTACACGTAGGGGATGCCGTGGATGGTGCGGATGCCGCTGCTCTTCTCGAGGAACGGCGCGGCGGGCGCGAACTCCTCGGCGAGCAGCGCGCGCCGCAGCCCGGGAACCGCTTCCAGTCCCTCGGCGGTGGACGGATACTTCCCGTTCCGCTCGTGGTATGCCTGCAGGCTCTTCTCGATGACGTCCAGCTGCGCCTGCTGGAAGCGCACCAGCGCCCGGTGCTGGCGCCGCTCAGGGCCCCAGCGGTGGTCGTCGATCAGTCCGGTGGCGAACAGGATCGAGATCAGGATGAGAAGGATGTCCAGGGGTCTCATGGCGGCCCGCTCCAACGCATCAACATACTGCACCGTACGGTTCTCCTCAATCGCGGCGCCGCGGTACAGTGCCCCCCCGGACGGGCGCTCGCGCGGCGCCCGCCGCGCAAGAGGACGCATTTGACGGCACCGAGGCTGAGGATCGAGCAAGGCGACGGCCAGGGCAGGGAGCTGGATCTCAACCGCCCGCTGGTCATCGGCAGGTCATCGAGCTGCGATCTCGTCCTGAACGACGAGTCCTGCTCGCGCACGCACGCGCGCATCACGCCGGACGGCGCCCGCGCGCGCGTCGAGGACCTAGGCTCCACGAACGGCACGCTCGTGAACGGCGAGCGCGTCACGGACGCCTTCATCGAGGACGGGGACCGCGTCATGATCGGCGGCACGGTGCTGCGCTTCCTGCGCGGCCCGGCGGACGGCGGCGCCACGGTCATCCTCTCGGGCGCGGCCCGGGAGGACGCCAACGTCCGGGCGGAGGTGTCCACGGAGCGCGCGCCCGCGGCCTTGAAGTCGCCGCAGTCCGTGCTCGACGCGGTCACCAACCTGATCGAGGCGACGCGCGGGCTCCTCGACCGCCAAGTCGCGGCGCGCGCCCTGCTGAACGCGCTCATCGGGCTGCTCGGCGCCGAGCGCTGCGCCGTGCTCCTGTTCCGCCCGGGCTCGCTCGACCCCCTGGACGCGCAGCTCGTGTCCATTCCGGAGATGCGCCTCGACCCGCGCCGGCCCTGGGTGCGCCAGGCGCTGACCACGCGCCAGGCGCTCATCCTCGAGGACGCGAAAACCTCGAAGCGGCCCCTGCACGGCATCGTGATCCCGGTGCACCACGGCGTCGCCCCGCAGCTGCTGGTGTACGCCGACCGCCGCAAGAACCCGTTCTCCGAGGAGGACATGGCCGCCGCGCTGCGCCTGGTGCGCATCGCCTCCGCGCTCGACCAGTCGGCCCTGGTGCACCAGCAGATGCGGGACGAGCTGATCGAGCACCGCTCGCGCATTCACCGCAGCCGCCGCATCGTCGGCGAGAGCCGCGCGCACCAGGAGGTGATCAACGCCGTGCGGCGCGTCGCCCTGGGGAACCAGCCGGTCCTGTTCGTGGGCGAGACGGGCACGGGCAAGGAGCTGTGCGCGCGCCTGCTGCACGACCTCTCCCCGCGCTCCGCCGGGCGCTTCGTCGCGGTCAACTGCTCGGCGACCCCGGAGGAGCAGCTCGAGGCGGAGGTCTTCGGCACGGACCAGGCCGAGGGCGCGGCCGCGCTCGCCGAGCAGAGCGGCGCCCTGGAGCGGGCGCACGGCGGCAGCATCTTCCTCGACGAGGTCGACGCCATGGACCTTCCCAGCCAGGCGCGCCTCGCCAGCGCCCTGCGCGAGCGCCGCCTGGTGCGCGAGGCCGGCGGGCGCGAGGTGCCGATCGACGCGCGGCTGGTCGCGGCCTCGGACCGCGACCTCTCCTCCCTGGCGCAGTCGGGCGCCTTCCACGAGGACCTGCTCGCGTTCCTCGCCCTCGGCACGATCCCCGTCCCGCCCCTGCGCGATCGCCGCGAGGACATCCCGCTGCTCGCCGACCACTTCCTCAAGACGCACGCGCGCAACATGAACCGCCAGGCGCGCCGCCTGTCCGCGGACGCCCTGAAGATCCTGGCGTCGTACCCCTGGCCGGGCAACGTGCGCGAGCTGTCGAACGTGCTGGAGCGCGCGGTGATGCTCTCGCAGGGTGAGGAGATCGCGCCCGAGCTCCTGCCCTTCGCGCCGAGCGGCCCGCTCGACCCCGCCACCCTGGCGCTCTGCCACGTGGAGAAGGCAGCCATCGAGCGCGCCCTCGAGTATTGCAGGTACCGCAAGGGGCTGGCGGCGAGGACGCTCGGCATCTCCTGGCCGACGCTGAACAAGAAGATCAGCGACTACGGCATCGTGCTCCCCGAGAGGTGAGGGCGCGCCGCGCGCCCGGCCGCTTCACTCGACCGGTTCCTCGAAGACCGGCTTGCGGTTCTCGAACTCCTCGGAGGGCCGTCCCCTGACCAGGGCCGAGCGGATGCGCTGGAACACCATCGCGGCGCGCTCCTCGTCGTCCTCGGCGTCGCTCCAGCCCACGTCCGATTGATCGTCCGGCGCCAGGAGCCCGGTCCTCTCGCGCACCTGCGTGCGCACGCGCACCACCAGCTCGATGCCCTCTGCCACGGGCAGCACGCGCGCGATCACTTTCTCGCGCCGCAGCAGGCGCGACCCAGGGGCGACCGAGTCGAAGTCCCAGGCGCTCTCGATCACGCCCGCCTCCGCGTCCGCCTTGGCGATCTCGTAGTCGCGGTCGATCTGCGTCACGGCGATGTCGAACACGTCGCTGAAGAGGACGTTCTGGTAGACGTCGCCGTAACCGCGCTGGCCGAGCAGCGACTCGCAGGCGGCGCAGGCGAGGAGCGGCAGGAGGAGCAGGATCGTTCGCATCATCGTCGACCTCGGTGTTCTCGGCGCGCGCCCAGCCTACCACGTGCGGCGCGCGGCGGGAGACGCGCTGGTATCATCCGCGCGATGACGATCCTCGACCGCCTGCGCCGCGCCGCGGCCACGCGCCCGGCGCGCGGCGGGCTCAGCGCCGGCGGCCGCAGGCATTCCTTCGCCGACCTCGACGCCGCCTCCAACGCGGCGGCGCGCGTGCTGCGCGCCCGCGGCGTCGCCGCCGGCGCGCGCGTCCTCCTCTACGCCGGCTCCTCCCTGGAGTTCGTGCTCGCCTACCTCGGAGCGCTCAAGCTCGGCGCGGTCTGCGTGCCGGCCAATCCCGCCTATCAGCGCGCCGAGCTGGCCTGGATCCTGGCGGACGCGGAGCCGCTGGTCGTGGTCGGCGAGCGCGCGGGCCTGGAGCGCGTGCGCGCCCTGGGCGCGCCGAGCGTGCGCGCCCTCCTCGAGATCGACGCGGCCGCGGCGGCGCCCTGCCCGAGCGCCGCGCCCGCCGGCCCGCCCAGCGAGCCCTTCCTGCGCGCCGTGCAGGCCGCCTCGACGCGCCGCCTGCCGGCCAGCACCGCCCCGGACGACCTGGCGCTCATCGTCTACACCTCCGGCACGACGGGCCGCGCCAAGGGGGCGATGCTCCGCCACGCCAACCTCGAGGCGAACAGCGACGCGCTCTGCGCCGCCTGGCGCTGGACGGCGGACGACCGCCTGGTCCACGCCCTGCCCCTCTTCCACGTGCACGGCCTGTGCGTAGGGCTGCACGGCGCGCTCGCCAGCGCCTGCGAGACCCTCCTGCTGCCGCGCTTCGAGGCCGCGGCCGTGCTCGCCGCGCTCGCCTGCGAGCGCGCCACCCTCTTCCTCGGCGTGCCGACCATGTATGCCCGCTTCTTGGAATGCGCCGGCGCCGCGCCTCCCGCCTTGCCCGCCATGCGCCTCTTCGTCTGTGGATCGGCTCCGCTGGCGCCGTTGCTGGCGCGGCGCTTTCGCGCCGCGTTCGGCCACGAGATCCTCGAGCGCTACGGCATGACCGAGACCCTGATCACGCTGGCGCAGCCCCTCGACGGCCCGCGCCGGCCCGGCACCGTGGGCCTGCCCGTGGCCGGCGTGGAGGTCCGCATCGCCGGCGCCGCGGGGCAGGACGCGGCCGAGGGCGAGGAAGGCGAACTGCTCGTGCGCGGGCCGTGCGTCGGTCCGGGCTATTGGCGCGACACGGCGGCCACCGGGGCGGCGTTCGCCGCTGGCTGGTTCCGCACCGGCGACCTGGCGCGCCGCGACGCGCGCGACGGGCTGATCTCGATCGTCGGCCGCGCGCGCGAGCTGATCATCAGCGGCGCCTTCAAGGTCCATCCGCGCGAGGTCGAGGAGGCCCTGGCGGAGCATCCGGACGTGGTCGAGGCCGCCGTCTTCGGCCTGCCGGACGCCGACCTGGGCGAGGCGGTGGCAGCCGCGGTCGTGCTGCGGCCGGGCGCGCCGCGAGACGCCGGCGCGCTGACCGCCTTCTGCCGCGAGCGCCTGGCTTCCTACAAGAAGCCGCGCAGCATCCGCTTCGTCGCCAGCCTGCCGCGCAACGCCATGGGCAAGGTCCTCAAGGACCGGCTGGCGCGTTGACGGCTTCAGGCCTCCGGCCGCCGCCGGTCGCGGAAGTGGATGCGCAGCGGCACCTCGTTGAACGGCAGCTGCTCGCGCAGGCGGTTGGCGAGATAGCGCGCGTACTCGTCGCCGAACAGCTTGCGGTCGTTCACGAAGACGATGATCGTGGGCGGGCGCACCGCGGTCTGCGTGACGTAGAGGATCTTCGGCACCCGGCTCTTCTTCACGCGCGGGAAGCGGCGCGTCTCCGCCTCCTCGATGATGCGGTTGAGGGGGCCGGTCGGCGCGCGGTACCCCGCCTGGGCATACACCGCCGCCACCGCGTCCAGGGCGGCGTCGACGTTGAAATCCTCGACGGCCGAGAGGAAGACGACGGGCGCGAAGTCCAGCATCGGCAGCTGCTGCGCCAGGTAGGCCCGGTAGTCCTCCGGGATCTTGCCCGCGTCCCGCGCCAGGTCCCACTTGGTCACGCCGATCACCACCGGCTTGCCGCTCCGTCCCACCTCGCTCGCGATCCCCTTGTCGATCTGTGAGAACTTGCGCGCCGCGTCGATCAGCAGGAGCACGACGTCGGAGCGGCGGATCGCCTCGCTGGCGCGCGCCTGGGCGTAGAAGTCGGCGGTGCCCTCCACGACGCGGCGTTTGCGGATGCCGGCGGTGTCCACCGCGATGAAGCGGCGCCCGCCGCGCGCGAAGGGCACGTCCACCGCGTCGCGCGTCGTTCCCGGCATCTCCGAGACGATGACGCGCTGCTCCCCCACTAGCAGGTTCACCAGCGTCGACTTGCCGGAGTTGACCTTGCCGACCACGGCCAGGCGGATGGGGGCGTCGCCCTCCTCGTGCTGCGGCTCCTCGCGGCAGGGCAGGCGCTCGAGGATGTCCTCGACCAGGGCCTCGACGCCGAAGCGCTCGAGCGCGGACACGGCGCGCGGCTCGCCCAGCCCCAGGGAGTAGAACGGCCCGAGCACGCGCTCGTTCGCCGCGCCGTCGCACTTGTTCACGACCAGCAGGATCGGCTTGCCGAGGATGCGCAGCTCGCGCGCGATGGCCTCGTCGGCGGGCAGCACACCGTCCCGCACGTCCACCACCAGCAGGACCAGGTCGGCGCTGCAGAGCGCCGCCTCGATCTGGCTCTCGACCTCGTCCTTGAGCGCGACGTCGTCGAACAGGCCGATGCCGCCGGTGTCCACCAGCAGGAAGGCGCCGCTGGTGCGCTCCACGCGCGCCGCGACGCGGTCGCGCGTCACGCCCGCGGTCGGGTCGACGATGGCCACCCGCCTCCGGAGCATGGCGTTGAAGAGCGACGACTTGCCCACGTTGGGGCGCCCGCAGATGACGGCGACCGGCTCGTTCATGGCGCCCCCAGGATCTTGTGGACCTGCGGCAGAACGCGCACGTCGGCGAGGCCGGCCGCGGAGGCCTCGGCCGCCAGAGCGAAAAGACGCGCGAAGTCGGGCCGGCAGCGGCCGCGGCGGTCGGTCTCCGGCTGCACGATGAACGGGATGGCCGGGGCGACCGCGGCCACCAGGTGCGCCGCCTCGCGCCACTCCGCCGCGTCGACCTGTTCGTTGACCACGACCTTGACGTACACCACGCGCGCCAGCGCGATCTCCAGAAAGCGCCGGTGCAGGTCGAAGCAGGGTGCGATCCTCGCCACCGACGGCAGCTTCAGGTCCATCGACACCACGCTCACCCGGTCGATCACGCCGGCCAGGGCCTCCGGCAGGGTGCCCGCGGTCTCGAGCAGCACGGGCAGGCTCAGGCGCGGCAGCAGCGCCGCGAGAAACGCCTCCTGCTCGAGCGGCTCCCCGCCCGTGATGGCAACGGCGTGGAACGGACCGCAGCGCGCCGCGAGGTCCGCGATCACCTGCGCCGCCCGTGGCGGAGGCAGCGGGTTGGCGAGGGTCTGGGAGACGCCGCCGGGCGCGCGCACCGAGCACGCCGGCAGCCGGACAGGCGCACGAAGAGGTGCCTGCGGCCGGCGTGGATCCCCTCGCCCTGGAAGGAGGGGAAGATCTCGTCTAGCCAGCCGGCCGCTGGATCCACCGCGTCGTTGGGCGCCATGACCGCCAAACCTAACCAAAAAGGGCGCGCCGCCGTCCCGCCAGGCGCCGCAAGGCGGCGCGCGCGGATCAGGGCCGCCGCGGCCCGCGCCGGCCCTGTTCCCGCAGCAGCGCCAGCCCGCGCTCGAGCACGTCGTCGCGCGCCGCGAAGGACAGGCGGAAATGGGTGTCGTGCCGGGAGAACGCGGTTCCGGGAACGACCAGGACCTTGTCCTGGAGAGCGCGCTTGACGAAGTCCGCGCCCGCGATGCCGTCCGGCAGCCTCGGGTAGGCGTAGAACGAGCCTTCCGGAGGGATGAGGTCGTAGACGTCCCCGAGCATCGAGACCACCAGGTCGCGCTTGCCCCGGTACGCCTTGACCTGGTCCGAGCAGTCGTTCTCCAGGGCGTAGAGCGCCGCCTTCTGCGCCGGCGTGTTGGCGCAGACGAACGTGAACTGCTGCAGCGTCTTCATGGCTTCCAGCGCCTCGGGCGGGCCCACGGCGTAGCCGATGCGCCAGCCCGGCATGCCGTAGGTCTTCGAGAACCCGGAGAGCAGGATGGTCTTCTCGTGGAACTCCGAGACGCTGTGGTACTCGACCTCGTAGACGAAGGCGTCGTAGATCTCGTCGCTGATGACCCACAGGCCGTGGGCGCGCGCGAAGTCCGCCACCATGCGCAGCTCGGCGCCGCTGAACACGCGCCCGGTCGGGTTGGCGGGTGAGTTCAGCAGGATCGCCTTGGTGCGGGCGGTGACCAGGTGCTCCAAGACCTCGCGCCGGATGCGGAAATCCGGGTGCGTGTCGTAGCAGAGCGCGGTCGCGCCCAGGAGGTCGGCGAGCACCTTGTACATGATGAAGTAGGGGTCGGGGATCAGGATCTCGTCGCCCGGGTCGAGCAGGACCAGGTAGGAGAGCAGGAGCCCGCCGGAGACGCCCGCCGTGATGAGGCTGGCGCCTGGAGCGAACCCATGGCGCTCGCGCACGTACGCCATCACGCGCTCGTTCAGCTCGGGGATGCCCTGGGTCACCGTGTACTTGTTGAAGCCCTCCCGGATCGCGCGGACGGCGGCCTCCTTGACCTCCTCCGGCACGTCGAAGTCCGCCTGCCCGATCGAGAAGTCGATCGGGTCCTTCATGGCGGCGACGAGCTCGAAGATCTTGCGGATACCGCTGGGCTGGATGCGTCTGGTTCTGTCAGCGAGCATCATGCACCGCCATTCGGCGGCCCGGGCGCTGGGCCGCTGCTGGATTCGCCTGGCCAGAAAGGCCGCCTCCGGCGCCGCCTGCCCGCGGCCGGTCTCGTCGCGCGAACTCGCTCGAGCAGCGGAGGTCCTGCACCGTGCTTCCGGAGGGATCGGAGCCAAACAGCCCTGGCCGCGCCAGGGCTACTCCTTCTTCCTGTCCTTCTTGTCCTTCTTGTCCTTCTTCTCAGGCTTCTCCTGCGCCTCCGCGGCCACGGCCGGGACAGCCGCGGCCTCCTCGGGCTTGGGCGCAGCCTTCTTCTTGGCCGCGACCTTGAATCTGGTGCGGACCTTCGGCAGGCCGAAGACGGAGTCCCCGGCCTCGCGGCGCCCGTCCTTGGCCAGGATCTCCAGGCGCTCGATGCGGCGGAACACGTTGCGCGAACGGACCAGCGTGTTCTTCAGCCTGAGACTCGTGTGAATGGACATTCTCTTGCTCCGTGTCGACTTCAGTTGCCGGACCGCGCCGCCTTCCTGGGGTCGGCCGGATGCATCTTGATCATCGCCGTGGCGAAGGGGCGCTTGCCCCCCATCGGGTAGTCGTCGATCGCGCGCAGGCGCGCCTCGAGCTGCAGCAGAGCCGGATCGTCCCGCCGCTCGAACACGCCGGCGTAGACCTCGATCATCCCGGTGGTGGGATCCTTCCACGGCAGAATGAGCTTGTCCTCGATCTGGTAGCGCTCTCGCAGGATCCGCTTCAGGTCGCCGATCTGCTTCTCTTGTGCCTTGTCATACGTGATGAGGAGCACGCCGTACGGAAACGACGACTCCTCGGGCGGAGCGTTCCCGGCGGCCTCGTCCGGGCGCGCGGCGCCCTCCTCGATCTGCCGTCCCTTGGCCAGGGCGGCGCTGCCCACCGCGTCGTGCTCCGCATCTCGGCCGCGGGAGTGGCCATACATGTACGCCGCCCCCATCAGGACGATCCAGACGAAGAGCACGACCAGCCCCCCGGGAAGGGTCAGGCGCAGCTCGAAGTCCGCGAACGGACTCTGCCCCGCCGCCTTGGGAGGCGGCGGCTCGGGCCGTTTCTCGGCTCGTTCAGCCGCGGGCGGCATATGCTCGCCGAGAGGACGACCACTCGCCTTGAACACCTCCAGAGGGTGCTTCTTGTGGCCGCTCATGGTAACCCCTGCCGCGAGACGCACCGGCCGGCCGCTGGAAAAGCGCATGATTCAAGCGTCTCGCGCTCCCCGTTTCAAGGCAGAACGCCGGTGGCGCACGGCGCGGATCCCGAGACGGATCGCCGCAAGCAGGGAAGACTCGCTCGCAATCCCTTTGCCCGCAATATCGTAGGCGGTTCCGTGGTCCGGCGACGTGCGGATAAAAGGCAAGCCGAGCGTCACGTTCACGCCACGGCCGAAAGAGAGGAGCTTCACCGGCACGAGGCCCTGGTCGTGGTACATGGCCAGGACCGCGTCGAACTCGCCGGCGCGATGCTTCGGAAAGAGGGTGTCGGCCGGAAGCGGTCCGGCGACGAGCAGCCCCTCCGCGCGCGCCTGGGCGAGCGCGGGCGCGAGCACGGTCTGCTCCTCGGATCCGAACAGCCCCGCTTCTCCGGCGTGGGGATTCAGCCCGGCCACGGCGATGCGCGGAGCGCGAAGGCCGAAGTCCTGGCGCAAGGAAGAGGCCAGCAGGCGCAGGTCGGCGGCGATCTCCTCGGTCCTGAGCCGAGTCGCCACCTCGGCGAGCGGGACGTGGCGCGTGGCCAGAGCCACCCTCAGGCCTCCGCCCACGAAGAGCATGACGCCGCGCGCAGCCCCCGAGCGCTCGATCAGGGCCTCGGTCTGGCCAGGCCACGAGCGGCCGGCGAGGCGCAGCGCCTCCTTCGACACGGGCGCGGTGACGACGAGGTCGACCTCACCCGCCAGGGCGAGATCGATGGCGCGCAGCAGGGCCGCGGCGGCCGCAGCGCCCGAGGCCGCGCTCGGCCGGCCCGCGGGCTCCCGCGCCGCGTAAAACGCCCCGGCGGCCTCCACGCGCTCGAGATCCTCCGCGCTTGCGCCGGCCGCGGCGAAGACGCGCGCGTCGCCCACGAGCCTCAGCCGCAACCCCGCCCTCTCGGCGGCGGCGAGCGCGCGCAGCGCCTTGACGGCGATCTCCGGGCCGATGCCGGCCGGATCGCCGCAGGTCAGGGCCAGGCCGATCGTGGCGCCTCTGGCCTTCACCGCAGGATCTCGCGGCGCCAGAGCGCCTCCAGCTCCTCCAGGTCGCTGCCGCAGCAACGCCTCAGGGAGGCGTCGACGTCGTCGCCACGGCCCAGACCCTGCAGCAGGGAACGCAGCGCGCCCAGCCCGAAGCGCTCGCGCAAGAAGGCGACGAAGGAGCGCGCCGCCGCGTACTGCACCTGGACGACGACCGCGTCCTCCTGAGCGGCGAGGGACTTGGGCAGCGACGCGAAGCTCTGCGCCTCATGCCCGCTCGCGGCCAGCAGGCGGATCTGCCGGTGCGAGTCCCGGCCGCCCTCCTCGAACCACTCCGCGATCCCCTCGTTCAACCAGATCGGACAGCTCGGCGCCAGGTCGGCGATGACCCGGTGGGTGTACTCGTGGCGCGCCGTCCTGCCCAGGCTCTCCTGCTGGCGCTCGAAGTCGTTGAGCGGCAGGCGGATCTTGCCGTCGTACAGGCCTCCCACCCAGCTGTGCGCGCCGGTCGCCTTGCGGAAGTCGGCCGCGCTGTAGAGCAGCACGGTGGTCCGCTCGCGCGGGAAGTGCCCCAGGTCGGAGCCGACGCGCGCGCGTGCGTCGTCCAGGATGCCGAGGACGCGGTCGGCCAGGGCGTGGTTGGCCGCGGTTTCCATGAACTTGAGGGTGAAGTCGTTGCAGGAGCGGTCCACGAAGTCGCCGGACACGGCGAACTCGCGGCGCGCCCGCTCGAGCTGCTCGAGCGCCCAGTCGTCCGGCGCCAGCTCGAGCCGCGCCTCGAACGCCTCCACCGCGGACGCCAGCTCGTCCTTGCTGTAGTGCAGGAAGCCGAGGAAGTCGTATACCTTCGGCTCCTCGGGAAAGCGCGTGCGCGCGTCCCTGAGCACGACCTCGGCGCGGGCGAAGTCGCGAGCCAGGAGGTGGGCGTAGCCCAGGTTCACCCAGAAGAGCGGCACGTCGCCGGCGCCGCGGATCGCCGCCTCGAAATCGACGACGGCCGCGCCGAAGCGCGCCTCGCGCAGGTGGAAGAGCCCGCGGTTGTTCTGCGCCACGGCCAGGTTCTTGACGATCACCGCGTCGCCGCCGGCCTTCACGGCCTGCTCGAGCAGCGCCACGGCCTGGTCGTACTCCCCGCGCTCGAGCAGGGCGAGCGCCTGCTCGTTCAAGCGGAACGGCGTCGCCGCGCCTTCCGCCGGCGCCAGCGCCAGCAGCAACAGCAGGAAGAGGCTCATCCGATCGCTCCTCGCGCGCGCGGCGGCCGGCGGATCATCTCCACGAAGCGGCCGTACTCGTACGAGATGCCGTGCTCCTCGTGGATGCGCGCCACCCGGTCATGATAGCGCGCGGCCAGCTCGTGCATCCTTTCGGCGAAGTCCGGGTCGCAGAAGTAGACCCGGCAGCCGAGCGGGCGCCCCGCGCGCAACAGACACCTGTCCTGGACGTGGAAGGGGCAGGCCGAGGGAGCGGCCGGCGCGGGCGCCGCGCCGCCGTTCCTGCGCGCGTGCTCGACCTCGAGAGAAGTGGCGAAGAGGACGTGCGCGGCGCTGGCGAAGTCGCAGCACGCGCCGCGCAGCGCGCAGCGCACTCCCGCCCGCTCGATCTCGAGCGCGAGTTCGGCGTACAGGGCGCGCAGGTCGGCGAGCGCCCGCTCCAGGGAATCGTCCCCGTCGCCGCTCCCCGTCATCGGCGGCGGCGGCGCGTCGGGAACTTGGGCGGCGGCGGCTCCGGGCCGTCCCCGCCGCGCTGCGGCTCGTCGGGCGCGCGGTCGAGCGGGCCGCCTTCCGCTCCCTTGTCCACGTCGAAGCTGAGCGTCTTCTTGCCGCGCACCTGCTCGCCGATGTCCTTGACCAGCTCGGCCATGTCCCCATAGCGGAAGTCGCGGTCCTGCTCCATCATCTTGCGGATGAAGTAGTTCATGTGCGGCGAAATGCGCCGCGACTGCAGCTCCGCCGAGGAAAGCGCCGCGAGGATGCGCGCCGCGAGCTGCTCCTGCGTCCCCTCCCCCGCGAACGGCAGCTCGCCCACCACGATCTGGTATAGGGTCGCGCCCAATGAGTAGATGTCGGCGCGCGCATCGAGGTCGGCCGTGCCCTTGGCCTGCTCGGGCGACATGTAGGCGGCCGTGCCGACCGTGGTGTCGTCCGCGCCTGCGCCCGCCTCGCTCTGCATGGTCGCGAAGCCGAGGTCGATCAGCTTCGCCGCGTTCTCGGCCGTGAGCAGGATGTTGTCCGGCTTGACGTCTCGGTGCAGGATGCCCTTGCCGTGCAGGTACTGCAGGGCCTCGGCCGTCTGCAGGATGATGTACAGGGCGAGGTCCTCCTGGAACTGCTTGCCCTCGCGCAGGAGCTGCAGCAGGGTCTTGGCCGGGACCCACTCCATGATGAAGACCAGGCGCTCCTGACCGTCCCGCGCGCGCACGTGCCCGACCCGGTAGCCCTTGACGATGCTGCGCTGCTCGAGCTGCATGAGCAGCTTCGCCTCGTGAACGAAGCGCCTGCGCTGCAGCGCGTCCTGCTGCAGCTCGCGGTGCATGATCTTGAGGGCGACGGCCCGCCCCGAGGACTTCTCCCGTCCCTCGAACACGAGCGCGGTGCCGCCGAACCCGGCGTACGCGACGTACTCGTATCCCGGGATCGCCGGGACGTCCTCGCCGCCCGTGCGGCGCAGGAAGTCGACGCGCTCGCGCTCCAGGAGACCGAGGCGCACGAGCAGCTCGGCGAGACTGCCGCCGCCGGTGGACGCCTGCAGGACCTTCTCGGCCGCCGGCTTCTGGACGTGCCCCTTCTGCACAAGGATCGCGAGGAACTTGACCTCGTCCTGGCTCAGCATCGACCCTCTCACGGCGAAGCACGCGCTGGCGGAGGATACTCCCCTCTCCCGACCACGGTCAAGCTCCACGCTCGGGACACGCGCCGCGCCTGCCGCGGAATCCGGCAAAGACGGCTCAAGGGCCTTCTCGGGTCGCGCCGATCCTCTGAGAACCGCCCCCGAGCCCGCGCGAGGTGAGAGGCCGATGCCGAGCCGCAACGAGACGCAGGTCGTCCTGAAGTACTGCGAGGTGATCGACGAGTTCATCAAGATTCGCGTCTTCGCGGACGACGACCTCGGCGCGCTGCTGCGTCTGCAGGAAGTGACCAACCGCCGCGGCTACCAGCGCTCCGTGGTCGAGCGCTGCGTCCTCGACTACCAGGAAGCCGTCCTGCCGCTCTTTCGCAAGTTCAACCGCATCTACAAGCCCGAAGCCCTCGAGGACGTCCTCTACCAGATCTGCGTCGAGGTCAATCCGCACCTCGAGATCCACCAGGTGAGCCTGCCGCTCGACGGCGCCGCCGAGGCGCAGGCCGACGACGTCGCCATGCTGCGCCGCCAGCTCGCCGCCAAGGTGCTCGGCATCGAGCGCGACCTCATGGCGCGCGTCATCGGCCAGAGGAAGGCGATCCAGGCCGTGGCCAAGGCGGTCAAGAAGGCGGCCGTGGGACTCAAGGACCCGCGCAAGCCGATCGGCGTGTTCCTCATGGTCGGGTCCACGGGCAGCGGCAAGACCGAGCTGGCCAAGGTCGTGGCGGAGCGCGTCTTCGACCGCATCGGCAACCTGGTGCGCGTCGACTGCTCAGAGTTCGCCCTGCCGCACGAGTACGCCAAGCTCATCGGCGCGCCGCCGGGCTACATCGGCCACAACGAGGGCGGCTTCCTCACCGAGGCCGTGCGCACCAAGCGCTCCTGCGTCGTGCTCTTCGACGAGGTGGAGAAGGCGCACCACAAGATCCACAACCTGCTGCTGCAGCTCATGGACGAGGGCACGCTCACCGACGGCAAGGGCAACGTGGTGCGCTTCGACAGCACCCTGGTTCTGCTCACCTCGAACCTCGGCGTCAAGGAGATCGAGGCGGTGCGCAACCGCTGCGGCTTCGGCAGCGCCAAGCGCGAGGGACGTATCACCAAGGGCGAGCAGATCGAGGCGATCCAGGCCGCGATGAAGTCCACCTTCCGGCCGGAGTTCCTGAACCGCCTCGACGACGTGCTGGTCTTCAACACGCTCACCGAGAAGGACTGCGAGCGCATCGCCCGCCTGCAGCTCAACGAGGTGCGCAGCTACCTCGGGAACGTCGGCGTGGACCTGAAGTTCTCGCCGCGCGTGGAGGTGCACGTCGCCGCCGCCGGCTACAGCGAGGAATACGGGGCGCGCGAGCTCCGGCGCATCATCAAGGCCCAGGTCGAGAACCCGCTGGCCGAGCTGCTCCTCTCCGGGCGCTACGGCCAGGGCGACGCCCTCCAGATCAGCGTGCGCCGCGGCCGGCTGCACTTCGTCGGCGCGCGCACGCGCCGCCCGCGCCGCCCGCGCTCCGCGGAGACGCCGGTCACGAGCGAGAACGAGAGCGGCTGAGCCGCTCCGCGGGATTCTCGCGCCTCCCATCCCCCCGCCGGCGGTTTCATGCCTAGAACGCCGCCCCGGGTGCGCCCTTGTCTCTCAGGATTCCATGGAAAGCCCCTTACGATTGGCCGGTGGTGCACGCTGTTTCGCACGTGGAGGGTCCAGGCAGATGACGCCGATCCGTTTCTTCGCACCCTTCGCGGCGCTCCTCATCTTGACCGCCCAGGCGGCGGGCGCCGGGGACGCCATCCCGTGGCAGCCGAGCGCGGAGGGAGCACTTGCCCTCGCCGCCAGCGAGCGGCGCCCGGTGTTCATCGCCGTCAACATGGACGGCGAGCGCGCCAACGACCAAATGGTGGCCGTGCACTACCAGGACCCGGTCATCGCCAAGCTGGCGCAGAAGACCGTCAACCTCTTCGCCTCGCGCTTCGATCACGGCTCGGGCGAGGGGCCCTGCCCGCGCTGCGGCGTGATCCCCTGCGCGCGCCACATGGAGGTGGAGCGCGCCGTGCGCGGCAAGTGGGTGGCCGAAGCGGCCGACGGCACGGTCGTGGCGCCGCAGCACGTCTTCCTCGACGCGGCGGGCAAAGTGATCCTCTCCGTGCCCTACCAGGTGACGGTCGGCGAGCTGGAGTGGTGCTTCGTCACCGCCATCCGCAAGCTCGATCCCGAGTTCCCCTGGACCCTCTCGCAGAAGGCGCGGGCGCCGCGCCGCCTGGTCATGGAGGGCGTGGCCGAAGAGGAGGCCGCGGCGCAGCCGCTCCCGCCCGACAAGAAGGAGCTGGCGGAGATCTTCGAGCGCCTGCGCACCACGGGCCGCGGCGAGGTCGACCGCGGCACGATCGAGGACGTGTCGCGCCTGCTGCTCTCCGAGGACAAGAAGGCCATCGAGTACGTGCAGAGCTGGATGAACTCGCGCTTCCTCGGCGGCAACCGGCCCGGCCGGCTCACCGAGGTCATCCACGCCATCGGCCGCACCTCTCCTCCCGTGTGGTGGGAGGTGGTGGAGCCCTTCCTCGGAGACCACCGCATCGAGGTGCGCCGCGAGGCCGCGGTCGCGCTCGAGCAGCTGGCCGAGCCCAAGTCGCTCGGCGCGCTCACCAAGCAGTGGAAGAAGGAGAAGGAGGTCGACGCGCAGAAGGAGCTGATCCGCGCGATCGCGGCCGTCGGTTGCGCCGAGCAGAAGGCCATCAAGCTCGCGACCGACCAGGCGCGCAAGGCGGATGAGCAAGTCCTGCGCGTCAACGCCCTGATCGGCTGCGCCGCCCTCGAGGACCGGGAGACCGTCTTGCCCCTGCTGCGGGACTCGCTCGCGGACGAGGGAGGCGGCGTGCGCGCCGCCGCGGCCTACGTCATCGCCGTGCGCCGCGAGGAGGAGCTGAAGAAGCTCCTCGAGGACACCGCGCTCATGGAAGCGGACGCCGCCGTCAAGGAGGCGCTGGAGCGGGCCCTCGAGGTCCTGGGCGGCGGGCGCGAGGAGCGGCTGCGCCCCATCCTCGCCAAGTTCGCGCACAGCGACATTCCGCGCGACCGCCTGTAGCCGCCGCCTGCCCCGGCGCGGGCATCGCCGCTGCCAGAAGCGAGCCCCATCGCGTTCCTCGCGCACGGCCTGCACCGGAAGTCGCGCTGCCGCTCCCGGAGGCCAGGGAAACGGCCGCGACGTTCCTCACCGCGCGCTTCGCGCGGTGCACAGATTCTGGGGCGGTCGCGGGCTCCTGCACGCGGCCGCCGTCCTCACGTAACTCGCCTCGAGCAACCCCGCCTTGACCGGGAGGATCGAGGCAAGCCGTGAGCGGAGCGGAGCGACCGAGTTCCCTGGCGCAGGGGGCGGCCGCGACGGCGTACCACCTCGCACCCGCCGTGCCTCATCCAGACCCGGCGCCCGCATCGCCTCTGCCAGAAGCGAGCCCCATCGCGTTCCTCGCGCACGGCCTGCACCGGAAGTCGCGCTGCCGCTCCCGGAGGCCAGGGAAACGGCCGCGACGCTCCTCCCTCCGCTCTTCTCCCTATTCCCGTTCCCTCAACCTCTCGATCTGCCTTCTGACCCTCTCCCGCACCTCCTCTGCCCTGCTTCCCGCTTGCGCCTCGAGCCTGCCCAGCGCTCGCCGCGCGCAGTCCAGAGCGGTGTCCCGCTCGCGCAGATGGCGCTCCGCGATCCGCGCCGCCCTGAGCAGCGGCTCGGCATCGAGCGGCAGCGCGGCCGCCAACCTCTCCAGCAGCAGCACGGCCGCTCGCCCCTCGCCCCTTCGCTGGCGGTCGGCCGCGAGTTCGAGCGCCGCCCGCCGCAGATCCGGGTCCACGCCCGCGGCATCCGCCTCGAGCCCCGCGACCGCGCGCTCGAGGACCGCCACGGCGCGCTCCTCGTCCCCCGCGTCGAGCAGCAAGAGCCCGGACGCGGCGGCCTCCCTGCCCGGCGCGGGCGCGGCGAGCGCGGCGCTGACCCGCACCGAGAGCGCGAGCAGGGACAGGACGTCGATGAGGTTGTGCTGGAAGACGCGCTCCATGCGGCCGTTGTCCACGCCGTCCAGCCAGTCGAAGTACGCGTCCGGGCACTCGGCGCCGTCCAGGTCGGCGACGCGCTCGACCCCGAGGAGCGCGCGCTCGAAGGTCCTGAGGCGCGTGTCCGGCATGACCGCGCGGAACAGCCTGCGCCCGACGTGATAGAGGTCGAGGTGCGGCAGGAGCGTTAGCGGCCGGCGGCCCGTATGCAGGGCGAACCGATCGTCGAGCCGGTGGCGGTCGAAGGCCTTGCCGAAGAACGTGACCAGGTGGCCGCGCCGAACGAGCGTTTGCTCCACTCTCTCGAGGAAGGCCGGCTCCACGTGCGGCCCCCTGAGCAGGAGCTGCTCCACGGCCGCCGTCCCCTCCTCCACCACGAGCGTCCCCACGAGGAACACGTACACGCCGGCGCCGCCGCCGAGCGAGGTGGTCTCCGTGTCGAGGAACAGGGCGTCGCGCGGAGGGAGCGGGCCGCCGTGCCGCGCCGCCCAGCCGAGCAGCTCCGCGTCCACGTCGAGGATCTCGCCGAGGCGGAAGCGGCCGTGCCTCTCCTCCAGGGAGAAGCGCGAGACCCGCGCCACGACACCCTCCTCCTCGGACTCGCGCACCTCGAGCGCGGCGGGCAGCAGCCCGCGCGCCGCGGCTCCTTCAGGCGGCGCGCCTGCCTCCTTGCCCGCGCGCGGCGTTCGCGCCGCGCGCGCCTCCAACCGGCGCAGGCGGTCGCGCAGGCTCACGGCGCCAGTACTCGCAGGATCGCGCGCGCCACGCGCTTGGCGTCCGCGCCCTCGGCGAGCGGCCCCACGCACGAGGGGCAGCCGTCCGGACAGGGACAGCCCTCCACCACTTCGCGGCAGGCGCGCAGGATCTCGTCCAGGCCCTCGAACACGCGCTCCACCAGGCCCACGCCGCCCGGGTGGTCATCGAACAGGTAGAGCGCCGGCCGCCGGAAGCGCGGCGAGGCCAGACCGGGAAGAGCCGCTCCGCTGCCGCCGGCGTACAGGCCGCTCTTCTCGGCCAGATCCTCGTCCAGGCAGAGGATCAGGGCGTCGGTCTCGAGTTCCTCCGCCGGCAGGTGTACCGGCCCGGTGCCCACGTCCTCGCCGGTGTAGAAGCGCAGCTTCTGGAACATGGTCACGGTCTTGCGCACGCTGACGTCGCCCATCAGCGCCGTGGCGGCCGCGAGGCGCTGCTCGCGGTCCTCGCTGAGCACGCTCACGTCGACTTCCACGTTCGCCTCGGTGAAGTAGTCGACGTCAACCTTCTTCAAGTCCGCGCGCCGTCCTTCCCAGTCGAGCGCCAGCACCTGGTACTGCTCGCCCTGGTGCTGGTAGATCGCTCCCTCGTGCACCATGAGCTGCGCGCTCGGCCGGTCGATCTCGGCCAGCGTGCGGCCCGACTCCACGTCGTGGATGACCACGTTGTCGAGGTCGCTCGCGTCCAGGCTGACCTCCTCCGCCGGGAAGCCGCGCGCCGCCCAGTAGTACTGGTCCCCGGCCTTCCGCAGGATCCCGGCCTCGCTGGCGAAGAAGTCCAGCACCTCCGCCGTGTCGCCGCCGCCGAACTCCTCCCCGGCGCGAAACGGCAGCTCGAAGGCCGCACACTTCATCTGGTTGGCGCGGATGACCAGGTTGTCCGGGTCGATCGCCGCCGCCTCGGGCGCGCCCGCGAGCAGGTACTCCGGGTGAGTGACGACGTACTGGTCGAGCGGGTCGGAGCGGCCGATGAGGATCACCGCCGAGGTGGCGCTGCGGCGTCCGGCGCGCCCCGCCTGCTGGAAGAACGAGGCGCGCGAGCGCGGATAGCCCGCGAGCACGCACAGGTCGAGCTGGCCGATGTCGATGCCGAGTTCGAGGGCGTTCGTGGACACCACCACCTCGATCGCGGCCTCGCGCAGCTCGCGCTCGATGGTGCGGCGCAGCTCGGGCAAGTAGCCGCCGCGGTAGCCGCGCACCAGCAGGGGATCGCGCCCGCCGCGTGCGTAGTGGTCCTTCAGGTACTTGACCAAAAGCTCCACGCCGTTCCTCGAGCCGCCGAAGACGATGGTCTTGACGCCAAAAGGCGCGAAGTGCGCCACCACGCGGCGCGTCTGCTCGAGCACGTTGCGCCGCAGCCCCAGCTCGCGGTTGACCAGCGGCGGATTGACGTAGAGGAAGTGCCGCTCCCCGTGCGGCGAGGCGTCCTCGGCGACCACGACGACCGGCCGGCCGCCGAGCGCCTGCGCCAGCTCGCCCGGGTTCCGGAGCGTCGCCGAGCAGAAGACGAAGACCGGCCGCGAGCCGTAGTGCGCGCAGATGCGCAGCAGGCGGCGCATGAGGTTCGCGACGTGGCTGCCGAAGACCCCGGTGTAGCCGTGCATCTCGTCGATGACCACGAAGCGCAGGCCGCGGAAGAAGCGCACCCACTTCGGGTGGTTCGGCAGGATGCCGGTGTGCAGCATGTAGGGGTTGGTGGCGACGATGTCCCCCGCCTCGCGCAGCGCGCGCCGCGCCTGGGGCGGCGTGTCACCGTCGTAGGTGCCGGCGCGGATCCCGCCGCCGAGCGCGGCGATGAGACGGTCCGCGGCCGCGATCTGATCCTGCGTCAGCGCCTTGGTGGGGAAGAGGTAGAGCGCCGTGGCCGCGCCGTCCCGCAGGCGCGCGTCCAGCACCGGCAGGTTGTAGCACAGCGTCTTCCCCGAGGCCGTCCCGGTCACCACCGCCACGTCTTGCGAGGCGAGCGCCGCGTCGATCGCGCGGCGCTGGTGCTGGTACAGCTCCTCGATCCCGCACTGCCGGCAGGCCTGCGCCAGGCGCTCGTCCACCCGCTCCGGCAGCCGGGCGCCGGCCGCCTCGCGTCTGGCCTGCACGCGATGCGCGACGACGCTCTGGCCGAGGTCCGGATCGCTGAGGAACAGGGCGAGCCGCTCGGCGACGGTCATCGCCCGCCTCACGGCGCGCCGGGCGCCGCTCCTCCGAGGTCCAGCCGCTCGAGGTCGACGAGCAGCTCGTCGGTCGTGTTCCTGAGGGCCTCGCAGGCGAGCGCCAGCGTGTCGGGCGGATCGAAGAACATCTGCGTCTCCTCGGCGTGGTAGCAGTAGCGCCGCTCGAGCAGCACCGCGCCGTCCGCGCGCCGCGTGACGCGCGCCACGAAGGCGACGCTCCCCAGGCCGCAGGGCTTGAGCGGGGAGCCCTCGGTCCAGCCGGAAAACGCCTCGAGGCGCACCAGCATCTCCAGGTCCGTGTTGGAGCGGCTCTGCGCGCGCACGTCCGCGAAGGACCCGGCGCGGCGGATCTCGCGCTCCAGGTAGGCGAGCACCAGGTCCACGGTGGCGATCGACATGTCTCGCTCCGCGGCGCTCGGCGACAAGGCGCTCAAGCCACGCTCGTCCTGCAGCGGCAGGATGTTGAGCGTGGCGTCGTTGTTCACGGCGGCCTGGAACGTCGCCGGCGCCAGCAGCTTGGCATCCTGCAGGGGATTGCGCTGCGGCGGCGTGGTGGTGCAGGAAAGGAGCGGGCACAGCAGGGAGAAGGAAGCCAGGGCTCGAAGGAGAAACATGCGCGGCCGCGCCTCCGGTCTGACGGTCTGAGGACGGACTCCGGCCGGCCGCCCCTTGCGCCAGGCCGCGGGCGGCGCGCCGGATGCTGCAAGATCCAGTTCTTGCGGCGCGGATACAAGCTCCTGCGCGCGATATCCGCGCCGGCGCTCAGCCCCCGGCCCGGTCGAACAGCTCGAGCAGCTTGTCCTTCACCCACGCCTCGAGCGTGAACACGGTGCGCGGCGGGAAGCAATCGGCGGTCGCGATCACCGTGGTGCCGGTGGCGTCCTTGCTGCCCAGCGTCACGAGGATCGTGCCGCGGCGCTCCTCTTCGTCGAGCAGCGCGATCTCCAGTATCACCGCGTCCGCGCCGGAGAGCCCGTCCGCGTCCTCGGGGTCGCGCGCGTGGAACTCGAGCGCCTTGGCGGCCGGCAAGGCCGCAACGTACGCCTGGAAGTCCGAGGTGTTCCGCTCGCGGTCCGCCGGATCGCGCCAGAACTCCGCGGCCTGGGTGCGGTCGCGCTCGATCGTCAGGCTCTTCCCGCCGGCGCGGACCGTGACCCGCTTCATGCGCAGGATGTCCTCGGGGAGGAACTCCGGCAGCATGAACTGGCGCGGGTCGGCCGAGATCACGCGTTCGACCAGGTCCTCGGGCACGAGGTAGGCGGTGTCCGGGGCGCGGTCCGGGCGCCGCACCGGGACCGTGCCGGCGCCGTCCGGGTCGGCGAACTCGAGGCGCACGTGCTCGACGATTCCGGCGTTGTCCACCAGCTCGAACTCGAGGACGGCGCGCGGCGCGTCGAATCCCACGTGGCTCCAGGGGTCTCCGCCCGGGGCGGGCGGCAGCTCCTCCACGTCCAGGAAGTCTTGCGCCTGCAGGGAGGAGACGGCGAGCAGCCAGCCGTAGAGGAAGCTGCTGCGCTGGTCGTCGGCCGGCCACGCGAACGGCTCGATGATCTCGAAGCGTCGCGCCGCTTCCTTGAACTTCAGCTCCAGCGCGGGCGCGTCGCGGCGGCGCAGGCTGATGCGGCGCGCGGCGCTGGCCGTGACGCGGCAGAGCTTCGGGTCGCGGTACTGCTTCGCGTCCAGATCGAGGCACTCGAGCCCCCGCCCGCTTACCGTGAAGACGTGGCCGCGCTCCGAGTCGATGGCGCGCCGCGCGGCCGCCGGGTCGCCGCCCGGCGGCGCCGGGCCGAAGCGCGCCGTGACGCTCCGCCCGCCGCCCCAGTCGAGGACCACGCGCGTCTCGGTCGCGGGAACGAGCCCGACCGCATCGAGGTCCTCCTGCTGGGGATTGGCCTTGTCGAACGAGTCGACCTTGAGCAGGAACAGCCCGCTGACCAGCTGCCGCACCACCGCGCTGTCGGCGGCAAACGACCGGGGCTCCGCCAGCATCCAGTCGGTCGATGGCCGCTCGCAGACGATGCGCTCGCCGCCCGGACGCACGACTTCCACTCTTCGCACCAGGTTGGCGTCGCCCTGCAGGAAGCGCGTGTCGCGCCACTCCTGGCGCCCCTTCTCCAGCAGGTTCGAGAGGTTCGCGCCCGTGCGGTAGAGGGTCTTGTCCCCCTCGATCATCACGTAGACGTAGTTGTACCCGGGGTCGCGCTCGCCGATGCGCAGGCGGCAGCCGCCGCCCTTCGGCCCGACGAAAGCGACGCGCGCCCGCGGCGGCTCGAGGCCGAGCTTCTTCAGCACGTCGAGCACCGGCGCGCGGTCCACTTCGAGACGCGCATTGGCGCGCAGCACGTCGTGCAGCTGGTTCAGGACGCCCTGCTCCGCCCGATCGACGAACGGCTCCTTCCCCTCTACCACGACCCACCAGACGCCGTTACGCACCTCGAGCGCCATCATCTCGCCGGTGGCGAGCGTGACGTCCAGGCGGTGTACACCCTCCTCCGGCCAGACCGGGACGAGCGGCGGCGGGCCCTCCTCGAGCGGCGCCTTGTCCTTCCGGAGGAACAGCAGGAGCAGCGCCAACAGCACGACCGCGGCCAGCAGCCAGAGTGTGGTCTTCAGGCTCATGGCTACCTCCGCCGCGCGAGCCAGACCAGAAAGGCCAGGACCAGGGCGCCGGCCGGCAGGTACACGGCCGTGTAGCGGAAGATCTCGTCCTCTTCTCCCGGCTTCAGGTCCGCGACGATGGCGCGCGGCCGGCGCGGCGGCAGTTGGATCGAGCGCTTCCTGCCGATGAGCCAGGCCGCGGAGCGCCGCAGGAACGTGTCGTTGCCCGGGAAGTTGTAGAGCGCCCGGTTCGTCACCCAGGCGACGCTCGGCACGAACACCAGACGCGCGCCGGCGTAGGCGCCGCCCGGCTCGAACGCGGCCCCGAGGCAGCGCTGGCCCGCGTTCTCGAGGCGCGGGTCCTGCTGGTAGTTGCCGGCCTTGGTCTGGCCGTCCGGGATGTCGCCGAAGGTGTCGGGATGGGAGGACAGAAGCGACGTGAACCAGGGGATGGCTTCGTCCGCGGGCGAGACGGCGGCGGAGCGGATGACCACGAAAACGACTCCGTCCTCGGCCAGCGTGTTCGTGATCTCGTGGCTGCCGTAGGTGCCGGGCGTGCCCAGGCGCGCCGGCCCGACCCACATTTCGGTCACGGACGCGCCGCGCAGCACGCCCTTCTGGTCGTAGCACATGATGTTGCGCTCGAGGCGCAGGCCGAGCCGCTCGAACAGCGGATCCAGCGAGCGATCGCCGAGCGGGTCCACGGCCACGAGCATCTTCCCGCCGCCCCGCAGGTAGGCGTCGAGCGCCACGATCTCCTCGTCCAGGAACGCCGTCTGCGGTCCGAGCAGGAGCAGCGCACCCGCGTCCTCGGGCACCTTGCGCTCCGCGATCAGAGAGAGCGGCCGCACGTCGAAGTTGTCGCGCGTCAGGGTCGAGCCGATGTAGCTCCCCCCCATCTCCGAGGCGTCGGAGAGCGACAACTCGCCGTGCCCGCTGATCACGTGGACCACCGGCTGCGCAGCCTGGGTCACCTCGAACAGGGCCGAGGACAGTGCTTCCTCGGCCGTGTAGGCCAGGAGGCGCGTGGGCTGGAACACGGGACTGGCCGCGCCGAAGTCGAACTCGGCGAGATCGGTCTCCAGGCCGAGGAATCGCCGGCTCTTCCCGGAGCGCACGATGACCACGTTCGCCTGGCTCAGGCCGTGTTCCGTGAACAGGTCCCTGACCCGGTCGAAGTCGATGCGCGGGTCGAGGTTCTCCACGCTGATGCGGCCGCGCGCGCGCACGCGGTACTCCTGCAGCAGGTCGACCACGTACTCCATCGCCTTGGGGCGCACCTGGTCCACGTCCCAGTGCCAGGTGAGGCGGTCGAAGATGGTGATGATCTCGACGTCCTCCTCCAGGCCCTCCAGCAGGCGCGTGGTGTCGAGCCGCAGGGTGTAGGTCTCGGCCTGCGTCAGGTCGAAGCGCCGGCGCAGGTCGGTGAACCCGGTCAGCCAGATGCCGATCGCGGCGGCGGCCACGGCCAGCCCCATCATGACCAGGACGTTCAGGAGGATGCCCAGCCGCCGGCCACGGCCGAAGGTGCGCGCGCCCGGCCGCCTCATGACCACCTCCGCGACTCCAAGGCCCTGACCGCCAGGAACAGGCTGATCGCCGCGCCGATCAAGTAGACCGCCACGAGCCCTGTGTCGAGGATCCCCTTGGCGAAGCTGTTCTGGAAATGGAAGAGGATCGACACGTGCTCGAGGGCCAGGCGCAGCCGGCCGCGCGGCATCTGCAGGGAGAGGAGCGGAGCGAAGAACAGGAGCAGGTTGAAAACCATGCCGAGGATGGCGGCGACGATCTGGTTCGGGCTCACGGCCGAGGCGAACACGCCGATCGCCAGGAGCAGGGCGCCCAGCAGGAGGATGCCGGCATACGAGGTCGCGAGGATGCCGCCGTCCGGCAGCGCCCCGTAGGACTTGAGGACCAGCAGGTAGACGATCGACGGGGCCCAGAGCGCGACGTAGAAGGTCAGGGCGCCGAGGTACTTCGCCACGACCACGGCCACGTCGGTCACGGGCGCGGTCATCAGACCCTCGAGCGTGCCCGAACGGCGCTCCTCGGCGATGAGCCGCATGGTGAGCAGGGGCGGCACGAAGAGGATGTTGATCCAGAAGAGGATCGAGCCGCCGAGGAAGCTGCGCACCGTCGCGTCGACGTTCCCCTGCATGTCGATCAGGCTGTAGCTGAACGCCAGTCCGTTGAGCACCAGGAAGACGGCGAGCACGAGGTACATGAGCGGCGCGAAGAAGTAGGACTCCACCTCGCGGCCGGTCAGGATCAGCAGGGTACGGATCCCCCTCATCGCGCCCCTCCCGGCTCCTCGTCGTCGGCAGCCGTCAGACTGCGGAACACGTCCTCGAGGCTGGAAGAAGGCGCGCAGAGCTCGCGCAGCGCCGCGCCCGCGTCGAGCACCGCGCGCGCGACGCGCTCGCGCTGGTCGCCGGGCTCGGAGAACTCGATCTCGCAGCGCAGCCACCCCTCGCCCAGCTCGAAGCGCTCCACGCTGCGCGCGCCCGGCAGGCGGGCGAGCGCGCCGGCCGCGGCCTCCCCCTTCAGCTCGACGCGCACGCGCCGCCCCACGCCCGCGCCCTTCAGGAGCTGGCCGGGAGCGCCGTCGGCGACCACCTCGCCTCGCCGGATGATGATGACCCGTTCCGCCACTGCCTCGACCTCGGGGATGATGTGCGAGGAGAGCAGCACCGTCTTGTTCTCGCCGAGCGAGGCGATCAGGCGGCGCACCTCGATGCGCTGGTTGGGATCGAGCCCGGAGGTCGGCTCGTCGAGGATGAGGATGGGCGGGTCGTGGACGATGGCGTCCGCCAGCCCGACGCGCTGGCGATAGCCCTTGGACAGCTTGCCGATCATGCGCCGCCGCACGTCCAGGCAGCCGCAGCGCTCGAGGGCGCTCAGCACGCGGGCGCGCGCGTCGCGCCGCAAGACCCCCTTCAAGGCGGCGCGGAAGCGCAGGTACTCCTCGACGCGCATCTCCGGGTAGAGGGGGACGCTCTCCGGCAGGTAGCCGAGCTGCGCCCTCACCTCGACCGAGCGGCTCAACACGTCGCGCCCGGCGACCCGCACCGCGCCCTGCGTGGCGGGGAGAAAGGCGGTCAAGATGCGCAGCGTCGTGGTCTTGCCCGCGCCGTTCGGCCCGAGGAAGCCCACCACCTCGCCCTCGCCCACGCGGAACGAGACGTCCTTCACCGCGAGCACGTCGCCGTAGCGTTTGGTGAGGTGTTCGACCTCGATCATGCCGCGCCGTTATAGAGATCGGCAGGGCGCAGGTAATGGCGCGGAACGGGTTTTCGGCTGGGCGAACCCTGCCGGCCGCCTCAGCTCTTCACCTCGAAGTCCGCGTCGATGACGTCGCTGTCGCCGCCCTGGCCGCCCGAGCCCTTGCAGCCCGAACCCGAGCCCGCGCCCGCGCAGCCGGCCTCGTCGCCCTGCGCCGCGGACTTCTGCTGCTCGCGCTGGTACATGCGCGCGACCACGGGCTCCGCCGCCTTGGAGAGCGCCTCCATCGCACCCTTGATGCGCTCGGCCTGGTCCGAACCGACGGCCTTCTTCAGGTCCTCGCGCGCCGCGTCGATGGCCTTCTTCTCGTCGCCGGTCGCGTCCTGACCGTGCTCCTTCAGGGTCTTCTCGATCTGGTAGGAGAGCTGGTCCGCCTGGTTCTTCAGGTCCACGAGCTCGCGGCGCTTCCTGTCCTCCTCGGCGTGCGCCGTGGCCTCGCGCTTCATGCGCTCGACCTCCGCCTCGTCCAGGCCGTAGGAGGCGCGGTCGATGGTGATGGTCTGGAGCTTGCCGGTGCCCTTGTCCTTGGCCGAGACCTTGAGGATGCCGTTGGCGTCGATGTCGAACGTGACCTCGATCTGCGGCATGCCGCGCGGCGCCGGCGGGATGCCCTCGAGCTTGAAGCGGCCGAGGGTGCGGTTGTCCGCGGCCATCTCCAGCTCCCCCTGCAGCACGTGGATGTCGACCGCCGTCTGGTTGTCGTCCGCGGTGGAGAAGATCTGCTTCTTCGAGGTCGGGATGGTCGAGTTGCGCTCGATGAGCGCGGTGCGCACCCCGCCCAATGTCTCGATGCCGAGGGTGAGGGGCGTGACGTCGAGCAGCACCACGTCGGACACGCCGCCGGCGAGCACGCCGCCCTGGATGGCGGCGCCCATCGCCACCACCTCGTCCGGGTTGACCGAGCGGTTCGGCTCCTTGCCGAAGAGGCGCTTGACCATGGCCTGCACCGCGGGGATGCGCGTCGAGCCGCCCACCAGGATGACCTCGTCCACGTCGGCCGGCTTCATCCCGGCGTCCTTGAGGCAGGTCTCGCACGGCTTCCTCGTCCGCTCGATGAGGTGCTCCACCAGCGACTCGAACTTGGCGCGCGACAGCTCCATCTGCAGGTGCTTCGGCCCGTGCTGGTCAGCCGTGATGAACGGCAGGTTGATCGATGTCTGCACCTGGTTGGAGAGGTCGCACTTGGCCTTCTCGCACGCCTCCTTGAGGCGCTGCAGGGCCATGATGTCCTGGCGCAGGTCGATGCCCTGCTGCTTCTTGAACTCCGCGGCCACGTGGCTGATGAGCACATCGTCGAAGTCATCGCCGCCCAGGTGCGTGTCGCCGTTCGTGGCCTTCACCTCGAACACGCCGTCGCCGATCTCGAGGATGGAGATGTCGAAGGTGCCGCCGCCGAGGTCGAAGACCGCGATCTTGCCGCTCTTCTTCTTGTCCAGGCCGTAGGCCAGCGCCGCGGCCGTGGGCTCGTTGACGATGCGCTCGACCGACAGCCCGGCGATCTCGCCGGCGTCTTTCGTCGCCTGGCGCTGCGAGTCGTTGAAGTACGCGGGCACCGTGATCACCGCGCGCTTCACGGTGTCGCCGAGGTAGGCCTCGGCCGTTTCCTTGAGGTTGCGCAGGATCATCGCCGAGATCTCGGGCGGCGTGAAGGTCTTGCCGCGGATCTCGACCTTCACCAGCTCCTCCGGCCGGCCGACGATGCTGTACGGCACGAGCTTCTCCTCGGCAGCCACCTCGTTGTGGCGCCGGCCCATGAAGCGCTTGATCGAGAAGACGGTGTTGCGCGCGTTGGTGACCGCCTGGCGCTTCGCCGGCGAGCCGACCAGGCGCTCGCCGTTCTCCTGGAACGCCACGACCGAGGGCGTGATGCGCGATCCCTCGCTGTTGGTGATCACCGTCGGCTGGGCGCCCTCCATCACGGAGACCACCGAGTTCGTGGTTCCCAGGTCGATCCCGATGATCTTCTCGCTGACTGCCATCCACTCATCCTCCTGAGGACGACCCACCCGCGTGGTCGCGCCGTCCTCTGGTTTCTTGTTCCGGGTAGCTCTTGCGCTCAGGCTCTTCGATCCCGCACTTGGATCCGCCATTCTGACCAGCGCGATCCGCCTACGAGTAGCAACTGATACACCAATCGCCGGTCAATGCAGCAGACTGCCTGACCGCGCCCATGGTGTTTTCTTCCAGTATCTTAGGTCGTTTTGCATGCGGTCGCCCGCGCTTCCTGAAGGAGTCCGGGTCAACCTGCCGCGCGTCAGTCTGTCGCGATCGGCCCCCAGCCCCTGCCCGCCGCCGTCACTCGGACGGTTCCTTCTCGGGCGGGTTCAAGGGCAGCGTGAGGGTGAAGGAGCTGCCCTTGTCCACCTCGGACTCGACCGTGACCGTGCCGCCATGCTCCTCGACGATGCGCCGGCAGGTCGGCAGCCCGAGTCCCGTCCCGCCCTTCTTGGTCGAGAAGTAGGCGTCGAAGATGCGCGGCAGCACGTCCGGGGCGATGCCCGGGCCGGTGTCGGTCACGGCAATGACCGCCTCGTCGCCCGCGCGCCGCGTGGTGACGAACAGCTCTCCCGGCCGCCCCGACTCCTCGATCGCCTGGCGCGCGTTGAGAAAGAGGTTCAGCAGGGCCTGCTGCAGGTACTTGCGGTCCACGCGCACGCGGGGAAGCGAGCGGTCGTACGCGGTCCTGAGGTCGATGCGCGCCTCGCGCGCCTCGGGCTCCACGAAGACCACGACCTCCTCGACCAGCAGGTTCAGGTCGGCGGCCTCGAAGGTCAGGTCGAAGCCGCGCGCGAACTTGAGGAAGTCGTTGACGATCGCTTCCAACCGGTGGATCGCCTTCTCCAGCACCTCGGCGCGGCGCGCCGCCCGCGCCACCGCGTCCGCTCCCTTGCGCTCCAGGTCCTCGCGCAGGAGCTGCAGGTTCACCTTCATGGCCGAGAGGGGGTTCCGGATCTCGTGCGCCAGCCCGCCGGCGAGCGTGCCGAGGTAGGCCATGCGCTGGTGCTGTCTGCGGCGCGTCACGGAGCAGGTCCGCCTTTCGGTCCTCGCCCCTTCTAAACCATCGCCCCGGCCGGCACAATCGGCGCCCATGATCACCGAGCTCCTGGAGGCCGGCGGCGAAGAAGCGCGCGCGCGCGCCGTCTCCCGGGCCGCGGAGATCCTGGCGCGGGACGGGGTGGTCGGGCTGCCGACCGAGACCGTCTACGGCCTGGGCGCGGCCGAGGGCCGGAGCACGGCCCTCGCGCGCCTGCGCGAGCTGAAGGAGCGCCCGCCGGAGAAGCCGTTCTCCGTGGCGTTCTCCTCGGCCGAGGCGGCGCTGGCGCGCTTCCCCTCGCTCACCAGCCCTTTGCGCCGGCTGATCGGGCGCTTCTGGCCCGGCCCGCTGACCCTGGTCCTCTGCGACGGCGCGGGCGGCACGCTCGGCGCGCGCGTGCCAGGCAGCGAAGTGACGCGCGCGATCATCGCGGCCGCGGGCGCTCCCCTCTACCTGCCGAGCGCCAACCCCGCCGGGCGCGAGCCCGCGCGCGAGGCGCGTCAGGTGCTCGCCGGTTTCTCCGGCAGGATCGAAGCCGTGGTCGACGGCGGCAGGACGCCGCTCGGGCACGCTTCCACGGTGGTGCGCTGCGGCAGGGAAGGCCTCGAGGTGCTGCGCGCCGGCATTCTGAGCGAGGCGGAGATCCGGCAAGCCGCGGCCGTGCGCGTGCTCTTCGTGTGCATGGGCAACACCTGCCGCAGCCCCATGGCCGCGGCCCTGCTGAAAGCCGCGCTCGCGCGCCGCCTGGGGCTGCCTGCCGAACGCCTCGAACGCGCCGGCTTCGCCGTGGAATCGGCCGGGCTGCGCGCGGACGAGGGAGAGCCGGCCTCCGCCGGAGCGCTGCGCGCCATGGCCGCGCGCTCGATCGCGCTCGCCGGGCACCGCGCGCGCGCGGTGAGCGCGGCGCTCCTGGACGCCCAGGAGCGGGTGTTCGTCATGACGCCGGCCATGCTCGCGGAGGTGCGCGCCCTGACGCGGCGGCCGCAGCGCGTGCTGCTCATCGATCCCGCGGGCGCGGCGGTCACCGACCCCTTCGGCGGTTCGGACCAGGTCTACGAGGAATGCGCGCGGCAGCTCGAGCGTTGCGCGGCCGCGCTGGCGGAGAAGCTATGAAGATCGCGGTTGGGGCGGATCACGCGGGCGCCGGGCTGAAGGACCGCCTGTGCGCTTTCCTGCGCGAGCTGGGGCACGAGGCGCTCGACCTCGGCACGCGGGGCGGCGCGTCGGTCGACTACCCGGACTTCGCCCACGCCGTGGCCGGGGCCGTGGCCGCCGGCCAGGCCGAGCGCGGCATCCTGGTGTGCGGCACGGGGCAGGGCATGGCCATGGCGGCCAACCGCCACCAAGGGGTGCGCGCCGCGGTCTGCCGCGACCTCTTCGATACGGGCCTGGCGCGCCGCCACAACGACGCCAACGTGCTGTGCGTGGGCGCGCGCGTGGTCGGCGAGGGGCTCGCGGAAGAGATGACCCGGGTGTTCCTGGAAACCGGGTTCGAAGGGGGAAGGCATCAGCGGCGGGTGGACAAGATCGGCCCGAACCCGCCATGAGGCCAGCGCCTCAGCGGTTGCGCACCGAGAGGCGGATGGTCTTCAGGCGCTCGCGGTTCTTGCGGCGGCGCCTCTCGCTCGGCTTCTCGTAGTAGCTCTTGCGCTTGATCCCGCGCGTCACGCCCTCGTTGTTGCAGATCTTGCGCAGCCGCCGGAGCGTCTTGTCGAGGGGCTCGCCCTCTTTGACCTGGACTCGAATCAAACCTCAACCTCCGTCGTCGCCCTGTTGGGCGACTATCCAAGGCCCTCCGCGGACTCGCGCCGGCGGATCAGATCGAGAACCTCCTGGGGCGTTTCCGCCGCAACCAGGCGGCCGCGGAAGTCCGCGTCGTTCAGCAGCTTGGCGATCTCGGCCAGCGTGCGGATGTGGACCTTTGTCTTGTTCTTGGGCGTGACCAGCAGCAGGATGAGGCGCGCCGGCTTCTCGTCGATCGACTCGAAGTCGATGCCCTCGCGGGAGACGCCCAGGCTCACGAGGGTGTCGTTCACCTGCTCCATGGAGCAGTGCGGGATGGCCACCCCGTTCTCCATGCCGGTGCTCATCGAACGCTCGCGCGCGACCAGAGCCTCGAGCACTGAAGGGCATTCCGCGCCAGGGAGTCGTCCGGCCGCGACCAGCAAGCGGGTGAGATGGTCGATCACCTGCCACTTGTCGACGTCCCGGACTCCGAGCAGCACCGCCTCGGGCCGGAGCAGCTCCGATAACAGCATCTTGGCTCCGTCCACTGCCGGGCGGACTTGCGCCCGCCCGCGGAAACCGTGGATCCTACGCCCTCGCTCGCCGCGGGGCAAGAGGAGGCGGGCGCGGCCGCCGCAAATCCAGGCATTTCCCCGGGAAGGAAGCGCTCGGCCCCTCGTCCCATCCATGCGGACGCCGGGCGGCGGCGCGCCAGTTCTCATGGCAAGCGGCCCGGGCCTCTCGAGGCTGTTCTAACATGCGCAGTCGCGTTGACTTGGGAAGACCGTGCTCATAGGATCCGTGAAAACCGCGGTCGCTCAAGAATCCTGCCGCAGAGCCGGCAGAAACCACAGCGTAGGGAGGGGTTTTCGCATGACGGACCACCTGCGGCGGCTCGCAGCCTGGAAGGCCAGTGCGCTGGTCGCGGCCTTGCTCCTCGCCGCGCAAGCGGCAGCCCAGGACGTCGAGTTCAAGGGCGACAAGATCTCCATCCAGTTCGACGAGGTCGAGGGCACGCCGCTTGCCGACTTCATCTCCTTGTGCAAGGAGATCACGGGCAAGCAGCTCACCTACACCACCGCGGACGCCAAGGAAGTAGCCCTGCGCTTCATCGGCAAGAAGGAACTGGATCGCGAGCAGTTCTGGCCGTACTTCCAGGCCGTGCTCAAGGCGCACGACTTCCTCGTGGTCCCGTACGGCAACAGCGGCGCGCCCAACCGGCCGCTCGAGGGTCCGGACACGGGCTTCTTCGCCATCCGCCGCGCCTCGGGCGGAACGGCCACGGCCAAGCCGGGCTACATCAAGTCGCAGGCGCCCGTGGTCTCGCTCGAGCAGCTCGAGGCCTTCAAGTACGACCCGGGCATCGTCCTGACCACGTCCTTCACCCTGAAGTACGTGAACGTCCAGGACGCCATGAACATGCTGCAGTCGTACTTCATGGACCCGATGCTCGAGAGCGTGCGCGCCGTGGGAACTTCCAGCTCCCTGGTCGCGACCGGCTTCGCGCAGACCCTCTACGGCATCAAGCAGCTCATCGAGCTGATCGACACCAAGCCCGACGAGCTGACCCCGCAGTTCGCCAAGGTCGAACTCGATTTCGCCGTGGCCGAGGAGATCCAGCCGATCATCAAGGAGCTGATCGACGCCGAGCGCGGCCTTGGCCCCTCCGGCCAGCGCGTGCAGCAGGGCGGCGCCGGCGTGCTGCCGCCCGGCATGCAGGAGATCGAGCCGCAGGTCTCGGCCGACCCGCGCACCAACTCGCTCCTGGTCATCGCCGCGGCCACGACCATGGACAGGATCCTGAACTTCATCCGCGCGCTCGACGTGGACGTCGACCCGCGCGGCGACACGCACGTCTACCGGCTGAAGAACAGCGCCGCCAAGGACCTGGAGGAGATCCTGAGCGAATGGGCGCAGAACAGCGGCAGCTCCACGACCGGCGGCGGCGGCACGGCCGCGGGCGGCCAGGCCGGGACCACCCAGGGCACGCTCGAGCAGCCGGTCACCGTGGTCGCGGACGAGTTCTCCAACTCCCTGATCATCAGCGCCTCCAAGAGCCGCTACGCCCAGATCCTGGAGATCGTGAAGACGCTCGACATGCGCCGCCGCCAGGTGCTGATCGAGACCGCCCTGGTGGAGATCAGCGGCACCATGGCCGAGCGGCTCGGCGTGGAGCTGGGCTATGTCTCGGTGGACGAGACACCGACTAGCGGCACGAACCGCGGCTTCGGAGTCAGCTCGTTCGGCCTCTCGGATCTGATCGACACGGACGCGGACAACATCGTCGACACCCGGGTCCCGCTCGGCTGGGGAGAGGAGGGCAGTCCCCTGCCCGGCATCCAGACCGGCATCTTCTCGGGCGAGGACTTCGCCTTGCCGGCGCTCCTCCACGCGCTCAAGCCCACGAGCGACGTCAACGTGCTGTCCATGCCCTCCATCCTGGTGAACGACAACGAGGAGGCGGTCATCAGCTCGACCGACGAGCGCCCGACCTTCAACGTCAGCCAAGGCCAGAACTCGGATCAGACCTCGTTCAACGACTTCGAGGAGGCGGGCATCACGCTCAACATCTCGCCCTCCATCAGCGCCGGCAACTACCTCAGGCTGATGGTCAAGCTCGAGGTCTCGACCTTCACCGATCCCGAGGGCAACCCGCCGCCCAAGGCCACGCGCATGATGGATACGAGCGTCACCCTGCCGGACGGCCACACCATGGTGGTCGGCGGCATCGTGGCGGACGACGAGCGGGACAGCGAGGACATGATCCCCTGGCTCGGCGAGCTGCCGCTCTTCGGCTGGCTGTTCAAGAGCAGCTCCAACCAGGGCAACACCACCAACCTGTACGTGTTCATCACCCCGCACATCATCAGCGACGACTTTGCAACGCTCGACGAGCTCTCCTATCTGAAGAAGAAGGAGATGGAGGCCCTGAACGGCAAGATCCAGATCGTGGACTCCGATTGGGACCGCGACAACGCCGATACCAGGGTGCTGGACGCGGGCGTGTCCGGCGTGTTCGACCTGCCCGCGTACGCCAGCCCGCCGGGCGGCGAGGCGCCCGACCAGGCGGCGCCCGCCGAGGTCGAGGAGAACAAGATCCCCAGCCAGTACGGCGAGCTGCCGCCGGCCGGGGCGGAGGACGGAGGCTAGTGCGCGACCTCATCGTGCAGAAGCTGGCCGAGGCCGGCGACCTGAGCGAGGACCGGATCCGCGAGCTGGAGAAGCTCGAGAAGGAGACCGGCCAGACCATCGACCGCCTGGTCCTGCAGAAGGGGTACGTGCACGAGGCGGAGATCCTCAAGGTCCTGGGCGAGGTCATGGGATTCGAGGTGCGCGCCGACCTGCGCGACGAGACGGTCCCCAAGGCCTTCGTCGATCGCGTTCCGGTGCAGTTCGCGCGCAACTACAACCTGGTCGCCCTGGGGGACATGAACGGCACCATGACGGTGGCCACCTGCGCCCCGCTCGACGTTCACCCCATGGACGACCTGGCCTCGATGCTCGGGGTGGACGTCGAGCCCGTGCTCTCTCCCAAGGCGGAGATCACCTCGCTCATCAACCGCGCCTACAAGGCCAAGTCGGACGTGGTCGGCGAGGCGCTCGACAACCTCACGGAGGAGGACATCTCGTCTCTGGCGGCCGAGGTGCAGGAAGGCGAGGACATCCTCAACGTCGCCAACAAGGCCCCGATCATCAAGCTGGTGAACATGATCCTGTTCAACGCGCTGAAGATGCGGGTGTCCGACGTCCACCTCCAGCCCTACCCCGACCGCCTGCAGATCCGCTACCGCGTGGACGGCATCCTCTACGACATGGAGTCGGCGCCGAAGAAGGTCCAGGAGGCGATCATCTCGCGCGTCAAGATCATGGGCAAGATGGACATCGCCGAGCGGCGCCTGCCCCAGGACGGCCGCGCCTCCCTGAAGCTCGGCGAGGGCGAGGTGGACGTGCGCATCTCGTCCATCCCCAGCTCCTACGGCGAGCGCGTGGTCCTGCGCCTCCTCGACAAGACCTCCAAGGTCTACAAGCTCGAGGAGATCGGCATGGACGCCGAGAACCTCAAGACCTTCCGGCGCTACATCAGCTACACGCACGGCATCATCCTCGTGACCGGGCCGACCGGCTCGGGCAAGACCACGACGCTCTACGCCGCCATGGCCGAGATGAACGGCCACGAGAAGAACATCCTGACCATCGAGGACCCGATCGAGTACAACCTCGACGGCATCTCCCAGGTCCAGGTGAACGTCAAGAAGGGGCTGACCTTCGCCGCCGGCCTGCGCTCCTTCCTGCGCCAGGACCCGGACGTCATGTTCGTGGGCGAGGTGCGCGACAAGGAGACCGCGGAGATCTCGATCCGCGCCGCCCTCACCGGCCACCTGGTGTTCTCGACGGTGCACACCAACGACTCCGCCTCGTCGGTGACGCGCCTCCTCGACATCGGCATCGAGCCGTACCTCGTCGCCTCCTCCGTGCTGGTTGTGATCGCCCAGCGCCTGGTGCGCCTGATCTGCCCCAAGTGCCGCGAGCAGGTCGTGCCCGACCAGCCGACGCGCATGAAGCTCGAGGAGGCCGGCCTGCCGCTCGACCGCTTCCCGGACGGCAAGATCTGGACCGGCCGCGGCTGCGACTACTGCTTCAACTCCGGCTACGTCGACCGCACCGCCATCTACGAGGTGCTGCCGATCGACGACGCCATGAAGGAGCAGATCATGGAGCACGAGTCCGCCACCACGATCAAGCGCACGGCCATGGAGCGCGGCGCAATGACCACGCTGCGCGCCGACGGCCTGCAGAAGGTCCTGCGCGGGCGGACGACCATCGACGAGGTCATGCGCGTCACCCAGCTCGACGTGGGATAGCGAGCGATGCCCGTCTACGAATACAAGGCGTTCAACGAGGCGGGCCAGAGCAAGACCGGCATCTGCGACGCCGACACCGCGCGCGAGGCGCGCGAGAGGCTCCGGCGCGACAAGTTCCACGTCGTCGCGCTGAAGCAGGTCAAGCAGGCCGAGGAAGGCTCGCGCTTCTCGGTCGGCGCCTTCTTCAAGCGCAAGAAGAGGACCGGCGAGCTGGCCATGGTGACGCGCCAGTTCGCCACCCTGCTCGAGTCGGGCATCCCCATGGCCGAGGCGCTGCGCGCGCTCACCGAGCAGATCCACGCGCGCGGCCTCGAGACCACCTTCCGCAACATCCGCGAGAAGATCACCGGCGGCGCCTCGCTGGCCGAGGCGCTCGGCCACTACCCGGCCTACTTCGACGACCTCTACGTGAACATGGTCAAGGCCGGCGAGGCGGCGGGCAACGTCGACCTGGTGCTCAAGCGCCTCTCCGAGTACCTGCTCAAGCAGAACCAGCTGCGCAACAAGGTGGGCGCGGCCCTCATGTACCCCATGGTCATGGTCGGCGTGGGCGTGACCGTGGTGTCCGTGCTCATGGCCTTCGTCGTGCCGAAGATCGTCGAGCTGGTCAAGGCGCGCGGCGAGGACCTGCCGCTCCCCACGCAGATCCTGATCTTCAGCTCGAGCTTCCTGCGCAGCTACTGGTACCTGCTGGTGCTCGCCGCCATCGCCCTCTCGGCGGCGTTCGGCGCCGTGCGCCGCACGCCGGGCGGGCGCCTGGCCGTGGACCGCTTCCTGCTCGGCATGCCGATCTTCGGCGACCTCTTCACCAAGCAGGCTGTCTCGCGCTTCGCCACGACCTTCTCCACGTTGCTCGCGTCCGGCGTGACCGTGCTCGAGTGCCTGCTCATCGTCAAGAACGTGGTCAACAACGCGGTCATCGCCAACGTGCTGGACGACGTACATGACCGCATCATGGAGGGCGCCGACATCTCGACGCCCATCAAGAACAGCAAGGTCTTCCCGCCGGCCGTGGGCTACATGGTGTCCGTCGGCGAGCAGTCCGGCCAGCTCGAGGAGATCCTCTCGCGCCTGGCCGCGACCTACGACGAGGAGATCGACATCGCGGTGCAGAAGATGACGGCGGTGCTGGAGCCGGTCCTGATCCTGAGCATGGCGGTCGTGGTGGCGTTCATCGTCATCTCGATCCTGCTGCCCATGCTCCAGCTCTCCAACATCTGAAAGGCCGCATGGGATATGATAGTGTTGCACAGTGGGGAAGATGGAGCGAAGTTGCCGGAGGCAGTCATGCCAAGAGAACCAGTTCGAAGCCGCGGCTTCTCCCTCATGGAGCTGATGGTGGTGATCGCGATCCTGGGGATCCTCTCCACGATCGTCGTCAGGAACGTCATGCCCCTGCTCGACAAGGGGAAGATCAACGCCACCAGGGCCAGCATCGAGGCCCTGAAGAGCGCCGTGAACAACTACTACATGAACAACAATCGGCTGCCCGACACGATCGAGCTCGTGACCCAGCCCGATCCCAAGAACCTGGACGAGCCCTACATCGAAGACACGGGCGCGCTCTTCGATTCCTGGGAGAACCCCTTTGACTACAAGGTCGAAGGGGGGCGCAAGTTCGTGATCACGTCGTTCGGCGCCGACGGCATGCCGGGCGGCGAGGGCGTGGACGGGGACATCTCCTCCAAGGACATGAAGGACCCGACACCCAAGTAGCGCCGTGGATAGCGCGGAAACGACATCGTCCTCGGCCGCGCGGCGCGGCATGACCCTCGTCGAACTGGTGGTCGTCGTGGGCCTGATCGGCGTCATGTTCGGCGTGGTCTTTCTGCGCCTGGACACGCTGCTTCCCACGAGCCGGCTGAAGAGCAGCGCGCGCAAGCTCGGCAGCCACGTGGAGCAGGCCTTCAACCACGCGGTGGTCTCCGGGCGCCAGATCCGCTTCGAGTACGACATCGGCGCGGGCGCCTACCGCTTCTTCTTCCCCTTCGAGCTGGAAGAGGACGGGATCACCATCAAGGGCGAGGGCGAGACGCCGCTCCTCGACTGGGAGTACCTGGCGGACACGATCCGCATCCAGGACGTGCGCCTCGGCGAGGGGGACCTGATCACCTCGGGCCAGGTCTTCGTCACCTTCGAGCCGCGCGGCATCGCCACCGGCCACGTCGTGCATCTCACCAAGGAGGGTTCGGAGAGCTTCTATTCGGTGCTGGTCAGTCCGCTGCTCGGCTACGTCGACGTGGCCAGCGGCTACGTGGACACGGACGTCCTCGAAGATGAAAACGCCTTCTGAGCGCGCGTTCACGCTCCTGGAGATCATGCTGACCATCGCCCTGGTCGCGGTGGCCATCGTCCCGATGCTGCGCATCCGCGAACAGTGCACGCGCCAGTCCTACCAGGCGCGCAACGCCAACCTGGCGCGCATGCTGGCGCGCGAGCTGATGTCGGAGATCGAGTTCCACGGCCTCGATCAGATCAGCGGCCAGATCGACGGCTATCCCGGCTTCTCCTACGAGGCGGAGATCCAAGAGGTCGACCTCATCACCGGCAAGGACGAGCAAGAGGACGAGGAGAAGGACGACCCGTTCAACTCGTCGCGCGACTCGACCTACCAGCCGGCCGACGCGGTCTGGGCCGCGGATCGCGAAGAGGAGAAGGAGAACCAGGAATACCCCGCGCGGCGCGTGCGGCTGACGCTCTTCTATCCGAACGTCGCCCGAGACGCCTCCGAGGAGCCGCTCAAGCTCGTGATCGAGACCCTGTTCGCGCCCCTCCCCGAGGAGGACAGCGCCTTCGCCAACAGGAACACCTGACGAGGACCGCCATGCGCCGTTTCCCTGCTCTTTCCTCCCGCGGCTTCACCCTCCTCGAGGTGACCGTCACCCTCGCCCTCATCGGGGCGATCATGGCGACCATTTACGCGGTGCTCTACGGCACGCTCAACCAGAAGCGCACCATCGAGGTCAAGGTGCAGAGCTCGCGCATCGGCCCGCTGCTGCTCGACCAGATCGAGCGCGACCTGCGCCAGACCTTCGCCTACAACCTGGCGCACGGCGCGGTCTTCAAGGGCGAGGACAACCGCATCGCCGGCCAGGACGCCGACAAGTTCTCCCTGGTCGCGCAGACGCCTTCCACGTCCGCGCTGGTGGAAGGCGAGAAGCCGGTCTTCTCCGCGGTGAACGAGGTCGGCTACGCGCTGACGCAGAGCCCGGAGAACGCCGACTTCCTCATCCTCTGGCGCCGCGAGGACTACTTCGTCGACGACGAGCCGCTCGAGGGCGGCAAGGGCACGCCGCTCTACCGCCAGATCCGGGGCCTCGACGTCACCTACTACGAGTCGCTCGAGGAGGACGCCGACAAGCTCGAGAGCTGGGACTCCGAGGTCAAGGGGCGCCTGCCCGCGGCCATGGAGATCCTGCTCAAGCTCGAAGTGGAGCCCAGAAGCAGCGGCGCGGCCCTGACGGCGCAGGAGCTGGAGCGCCGCGAGTACACCTACCGCCGCTGGATCACCTTTCCGACCGACCTGGAGCTGACCATGGCGGTCCGGCCCGCGCTGCCGGTGCCGCCGGGCGAGGAAGAGGATGACGGCGCGGGCGGCGCGGGGAGCGGCGACGACGACGGCGGGGATGACGGAGACGGGGGCGACGGCACGGGCGGCCACGGCACGGGCGGCCATGGCACGGGCGGCGGGGGCTCGAGCACCACCACTATCGGCGGTCCGACGGGCGGATCGGGCGGCGGCGGCAGCTCGAGGCCCAAGGGCGGCAAGAAGTAGGCCTGTCCTGACGTTTCTGTGGGTGCCGCCTTCGCGAGAATCGAGGATTCGAGAGGCACTCCGCTCCTCGGCGAGGCAGCCGAGGTGATGGGCTCCCGCGCACAGGGCGGCGGTCGGCGACGGATCCCAGAGCAGATCACGCTCCGCCCGCGCAGGGGCGGACACTTCGACGCGGCCGGCGCCACCGCGCGGCGGTCCTCGCTGCCAACGCCGCGTCCATGCCCAAGCTCAAGCAATCCGCCTGAGAATCGTGGATTGCAGATGAGCCTCTCCTGCCGAGAGGCTCAGGGCCCCAGGCTCGCCCTGCCCCCGAGGTAGGGCCGGAGCGCCGCGGGCAGGTGCACCGAGCCGTCCTTCCGCTGGTGGCACTCGAGCAACGGGATGAGGATGCGCGGCGAGGCCGCGACCGTGTTGTTCAGCGTGAAGCAGAAGCGGTTCTTCTTACCGTCGCGGTAGCGCAGCTTCAGGCGCCGCGCCTGGAAGTCGTGGAAGCAGGACGCGCTGTGCGTCTCGCCGTAGGCGTTGCGCGAGGGCATCCACGTCTCGACGTCGTACTTGCGCACCTGCGGGATGCCGAGGTCGCCGCCGCACACGTCGACCACGCGGTAAGGCAGCTCGAGCCGCCTGAGCAGGTCCTCCGAATTGCCGAGGATCGCGGCGTGGTGCCGCTCGGACTCGGCCGGGTCGGCCGCGCAGATCACCACCTGCTCGACCTTCTGGAACTGATGGATGCGGTAGACGCCGCGCGTGTCCTTCCCGGCCGCGCCCGCCTCGCGGCGGAAGCAGTAGGACCAGGCCACGTACTTCTTCGGCAGCTCCTCGGCGGCCAAAATCTCGTCGGCGTGGTAGGCGGTGATCGGCACCTCGGCCGTGCCCACCAGGTAGAGGTCGTCCTTGTCCGCGCGATAGGCCTGCTCCTCGCCCCCCGGGAAGTAGGCGGTCCCCTCCATGGCCGGGTACTTGACCAAGACCGGCACGGAGAGGGGCACGAAGCCGCGCTCGACCATGAGGTCGAGCGCCAGGTTCAGCACGGCGCGCTCGAGCAGCGCGCCCGCGCCCGTGAGGTAGTAGTTGCGCGCGCCGGCGACCTTGACGCCGCGCTCGATGTCGATGAGGCCAAGGCGCCTGCCGATCTCGACGTGATCGAGCGGCTCGAAGTCGAAGCTGGGTGGCGCGCCCTCCACGCGCAGCTGCCGGTTCTCGCGCTCGTCCTCGCCTTCCGGGACCTCGGGTGCCGGCACGTTCGGCACCCTGAGGCAGAGGTCGCGCAGCAGCGGCTGCACCTCGCGCAGGCGCTCTTCCGCCGCCTTGAGCTCGGCCTTCAAGGCGGACAGCTCCGCGCCCGCGGCGCTGCGCAGCTCGGGCGCCAAGGCCGCGATCTCCTTGCCCCTCTTGTTCAGCTCGGCGCGGATCTGGTCGCCGCGCTGCGCCAGGCCGCGCGCTTCGTCGTCGAGGGACAGCAGCCGCTCGAGGTCGACCTGGATGCGCTTCTTCAGCGCGCCCGCGCGCACCAGGTCGATGTTCTCGCGGATGAAGCGCAGGTCGAGCATCGCTACTTCCAGCCGGAGGTCAGGGGACCGCCGAGCAGGTCGTGGCTCTTCAGGTCCATCTTGACCTCGTAGGCGTTGTCCGGGCTGCCCTCGAAGACCAGGTCCAGGGGCTGCCAGATGGCACGGCCGTCCTGGCGGTAGTCCTCGAAGGTCGCGCGCGCCATGGGCCGCGCCTTGCCGGCGGCGCCGCCGCCCTTGATCCGCATGGCGACCTTCTCCGGGATGACCGGGATGTCGAAGAAGCGCGTGTACAGCTCGCCCGCCTTGCCGTACACGACCACCGAGCGGCCGATCACCTTGACCGCCCCGCCCGGAAGCTGCTCGGTCTGGAAGTCGATGGCGAACGGCTCGCCCAGATCCACCACCTTGGCCTCGTCCTTCTTGACGCTGAAGCTCTCGAACTTGCCCGGCAGGATGAGGCAGGTGTCCTGCGTCGGGCCCTTGCCCTTGCGGATGATGCCGTACGACACGCGATAGAGCCCGACCGGGACCGTGACCGGCACGGCGCCGATCGCGAAGAACGCGCCCTTGAACTCGCGCGTCTCCTCGATGATGACGCTGGCGGGCGCGACCTTGCCCTGGAACTTCAGGGTCACGCTGCCGGTCTCGACCGCCAGCTTGCGCGTGCGCACGGTGTAGTCCGTGGGCGAGAGCGTCATGCGGTAGAAGGCGCCGTCGACGTACAGGAACTCGGAGAACGGGCCGGCCACCTTCTCCTTGCCCAGGATCATCGCGTCGCAGAAGGTAAAGGTCGGCTCGAGCGTCGAGGTCGTGTCCGGGAGCTCGTAGGCGTCGCCGAAGCGGCCGGAGCCGTTGTCGTCGAACACCATGAGGTCCAGGCCGAGCACCTTGCCCTTCAAGTAGCAGGCGGGGTGATAGCGGATGGTGTACTGATCCGGCTGCGGGCTCGAGTTCATGGACAGCCCGAAGCGCGCCTCCTCGGTCCCGCCGGTGCAGGCCAGCCAGGTGTACTCGAGCCGCTGCTTGGCGCCCTGCCAGTCCTCGTACTCCTTGTCCATGCGCACCAGGTTCGGCTTGGTGATGACCTTGATCTCCTCCGGCTTGGCAACGCCCTCGCGATGCATGAAGATCTTCACGCCCTGGCGGCTCACCTCGAACTTGTCCCCGAGCGGGCGGAAGTCGCCGCCGAAGGGGACTTGCTTGTCGCCCACGAGGGTGAAGTCGCGCCACACCTGCGTGTTCTCGCCGGAGCTGTAGGAGGGCGTGGCGAACTTGGAGGGCAGCTTCTCGTCCTCGACGCACTTGAGCGGCAGCGGATCGGAGTAGGTCTGGCCCGCGGGATCCGCGGACCAGGACGTGCCCGTGTTGCGCGCGGCCTCGGCCTCCTCGCCCGGCTGCGCGTTGGGATCGAATCCCAGGTTCTTGAGCTGGTCGAGCATCTGCGTGACCTGGCCCTGGAACTTGAACTGCCGGTAGCCGGCGCCCGTGAGGATGGAGTCGACCTCGGCCCAGAGCTTGACCGCCTCGAGCTGCTCCTCGCGCTCGTTCAGCACCGAGGCGACCTCGCTCAAGCAGTAGCACTGGTGCTCCACGTCGCCGAGGGCGGCGAAGGTGCCGGCCAGCTCGCGCAGCTGCTCGATGGCCTGGTTCACTCCCTCGCGGTCCTTGTTGGTCTTGGCGTTGTGCAGCGCGTTGTAGAGCCCGCCGTAGCGCTGGCGCGCCTCGTCCCGCTCTGCGCGCTGCTCCAGGCTCAGCCCCATCACGAACTTCATGCGGATCTCGTAGACGTTGGCGCCGTCGATGTCGTCGATGGCGCGCGCGATCATCTTCACCTCGTCCCAGGCTTCGATCGAGTCGCTGCTGATCATGCGCGACTCGAGCACGTCGTAGATGGTCGCGCACTCCTTCGGATACTTGCGCGCGAGCTTGCTCATCTCGCGCACGTCGTTCAGCTCGGCAGCCTGCTTGAACTGCTCGAGGACCTTCTGTTCCGCGTCCCCGAGCGTCTGCGCGCCCGCGCGCGGGATCGCGAGGAGAAGCGGGCAAAGGGCGATCGCGAGGAGTGTCGCTGCAGATTTCATGGCGGGATTCCAGATCGGCGGTTGGATCTACGCCGATGCTAGTCAGCTCCGCGACGCGAGTCAACCAAGCCCCGTAGCGGCCGCGACTTAGGCGCTGCCGCGGCCCGGCCGCCGCGGCGCGCGCCGCTCTCCCTCCTCGCCTACTTGCGCCCGCGCAGGTCGCGGCTGGCGGAGTCGAGGAAGCGGCGCTCGACCCGGGTCAGGCTGCCGATCCCGCTCCTGCTGATCTTCTCCAGCAGGCGGTCGACCTCCTGCTTGCGCTCGCCGCGGCGCTTCTGCTCCGCCGAGGCGCGCTGCTGGCGGTAGCGCACGAGCGCGGCGTCGAGGACGCGCCGGTAGCGCACGCAGGCGAAGCCGAAGGCGCCGCCGCCGAGGTGCGCCACGTGCGCCACCCCGTCGCCCGACCCCATGACCGTCGCGTAGAGCGCGAAGGTCATGATGATGGTCACCAGCGTCCAGGCCTTCATCGGGAAGACCAAGAGGAAGACGCGCGCCTGGGGCCTGAGCGCGCCGAAGGCGACGAGGCAGGCGTAGCCCACGCCCGAGGCCCCCACCAAGTAGCGCGCGCCCGGCCCGCGGAACGCCTCGACCAGCACGAAGGAAAGGGAGGCGACGACCGCGGCCGCGGCGCAGAAGATCAGGAACGGCCGCCGCCCGCCCAGCTCCTCCTCGACCGTCGGGGCGAAGAAGAAGAGGACGAGGCCGTTCATCAGCAGGTGGCCGAAGTCGTTCTCGTCGTGCACCAGAGCGTAGGTGAGGAACTGGTACCAGCAGAGCGGCCGCCCGAGCGTCGCGGTGTCGAGGGCCAGGTAGCGGCCGATGCCGGTGAGGAGCTGCAGGATGAAGACCGCGGCCAGGACGGCTAGCAGGAGGTTGGCGGAACTCCAGGAGCGCAGCGGAGGCACGCCAGGCCGCGGACCCGCCTCGTCCGAATACCAGTGAGAACGCGTGCCCATGAGCTGCGGTCCTGCTCTCGACTGGATGATAGATCGGCCGTTCCCGGGCCGCAACCAAAGCGCGGCGGCGCGCGGGCTCTTCCGCGCGCGGCCGCGCGCGCTATGCTCTCTTCCCCATGACGGCGAAGCTCATCGACGGACGCGCCATCGCCCGCAGGATAGAAGGGGAGCTGGCCGCCGAGGTTGAGCGCCTGCGCGGCGCCTTGGCGGCGGTCACCCTGGTCTCGATCGACGCGGGCGAGAACGCCGTTGCCGCGCTCTTCCAACGCGGCCAAGAGCGCGCGGCGCTGCGCGCCGGCATGCGCTTCGTGCGCCGCTCCTTGCCCGCGGGCGCGCGCGAGGAGGAGCTGCTCGCCCTGGTGCGCGCGCAGAACGGCGACCCGGCGGTGCACGGCGTGATCGTGCAGCGGCCGCTACCCGAAGGCATGGATACGCGCCGCGTGCTCGACGCGGTCCTGCCGGAGAAGGACGTCGAGGGCATGCACCCCGCGAACCTGGGACGCACGCTGCGCGGCGAGACCGGGCTCTTGCCGTGCACCGCGCGCGCGGCCGTGGACCTGCTGCTCGGCACGGGCTGCGAGCCGCGCGGCCTGGAAGTCGTCGTCATCGGCCACAGCGAGATCGCGGGCAAACCGATCGCGCTCCTCCTCCTCGACCGTCTCGCCACGGTCACGGTCTGCCACATCGGCACGCGCGACCTGGCGCGCCACACGCGCGGCGCCGACGCCGTGCTGGTGGCGGCCGGCAAGCCCAACCTCGTGACCGGCGACATGCTCAAGCCGGGAGCGGTCGTGATCGACATCGGCATCAACCAGGTCGCGGACGCGAAGGCGCCGGGTGGGACGAGGATCGTAGGCGACGTGGACTTCGAAAGCGCCAGACGCGTGGCCGGCTGGATCACGCCGGTCCCGGGCGGCGTGGGCCCGGTGACGGTCGCCATGCTGCTCGCCAACACCGTGGCCGCGGCGCGGCGCCAGCACGGGGTCTAGCAGCCTGGCGCGGCCTTCTGCCTCTCGCGCAGCCACGCGACGCATCCCAGGCCGAGCACGATCCACTCCACCCAGTAGAAGCGCCACACCAGGGTATGCAGGGACTCGTCGAAGCCGTAGGTGTGCAGCCCCACCCTGAGCAGGTTGACGTGGAACCAGGAGAACGCCACGACCGTGCCGAGCGCGATCGCGGCCAGGCACACGCCGAAGTCCTGCAGGTGCTTCCCCAAGCGGGCATGCAGGATGATCAGGCTCGCCAGCACGATCATGAGCGCGCCGTTCTCCTTGGGATCCCAGCCCCAGAAGCGGCCCCAGCTCTCGTTGGCCCAGATGCCGCCCAGGATCGTGCCGATGATCGAGAAGACCAGGACGAAGGCCACGCTGCCGTAGACCATGCGCGCGATGGCGCCGTAGAACTCGGGATCGGCGCGCCGCAGGCCGAGCAGCTTGCCGCCCACGTAGACGTGGGCGAGCGCAGCCGCGAGCAGCCCCGCGGCGTAGCCGATGGTGATGGTGGTCACGTGCGTCGACAGCCAGAAGTTCGTGTCGAGCACGGCCAGCAGCGTGGGCATGGTGTCCTGGGCGCGCTCCTCCAGGAACCAGCCGGCCAGGAAGAGGCCGAGGGCGCCGACCACCGAGCTGATGATGAGCGCCACCCTGCGGCGGTTCAGGAACTCGATGACCAGCGCGATCGCGGCCGAGCACGCGGCGACGAAGAGGATGGTCTCGTAGAGGGTGGTCACGGGCGGCCGGCCGCGCAGCACGCAGCGCAGCGCGATGCCGGCGCAGGCAAACACGACGGGCAGCACGAGCCACCAGCGCGCCGCCTGATAGAGCACGCGGCTCCGGGGCGTCAGCCAGGTCAGGGCGGCAAACAGGAAGCCGAGCACGAACAGCCACTGCGCCCAGAAGAAGAGATCGGCGCGGTTGTAGAACACCTCCAGCTCGATGCCCTCGTACTCGGCGCGCGCCTGCGCGCGCGCGCGCAGGTCGGCGGCCAGCGCGCGGAGCTCCTTGGCGAAAGCCGCCGGATCGGCGCGCAGGTCGAAGAGGCGCTCCAGGCGCGCGAGCGGCTCGAGCAGGGAGGCCATGTCCGCGCCGCCCGCGGCCGCGCGCGCGGCCAGGTCCGCGGGCGACAGCCACACCTCTTCGCCCGCAGGCGGCGGCACGAGCGCGATCGCCCGCCAGCGCGAGGCGCCCAGGTTCAGGAAGGCGAAGACGCCGTCGAGCTGGCGCGCTTCCGCGCCCGCGCCCGCCCCGCTCTCGACCAGGGCGTGGTATTGCTCCAGCAGATCCGGGCAGGCGCCGAGGACCTGGCTCACGGCCACGCTCTCCGCCCCCGGGAAGCGCTCGCGCAGCACGCCGAACTCGGCGAGCCGGAAGCGCAGCTCAGCGAACTCCATGAAACCCAGGAGAGCGGAGGTCTGCAGCACGCTCTGCGCCAGGCGGATGACGTGGTTCTGCACCGGCGTGCGCGCTTCCTCGCTGATCCGCAGGTACTGGTCGAGCTTGTCCATGAGGACGGAGAAGCCCGGCTGCAGCTCCTCGTAGGAGTAGCGGTCGCGCTTCTTCTTGCCCGCGTGCGGCAAGCCGAGGTGGTCCAGCACCTCCACGTCCTCGACGACGATGAACGCGTAGCGTGCGGCCTGCTCGCGGAAGAAGAGACAGTCCAGGAGCCACTCCACCGGCCCGAGCCGCTCCTGGCCGCCGCCTGCCAGCGCAACCTCGAGGGAGCGCTTGCCGTTGATGGCGAGCATGCGGAAGGATGCCAGGGTGTGGAGCGGCTTGACGCGCCCGCCCTCCTGGACGGCCAGCAACGCGACCAGGTCGACCACTTCCTTGGGCCAAGGCTCTCTGCGCGCCGCGGCCGCTGATTCCTGCGCCGCAGCGCCGCCCGCAACGAGAAGCGCGAGGAAGCACGCCGCGAGGATGCGCGGGAGGGAGCTCATGCCGACCTCCCGCTCTGGGCCAGGCCATAGCGCAGCAGCTTGCGCGCGTAGTGGATGAGCAGCCCGAGGGCGATGACCACGCAGGCGTAGAGCGGCCACTGGTCGGAAGGGTTCCGCGACACGGCCAGCACCGAGTAGAGGCGGCGCTCCGGAGGTCCGGACTGCGGTCCCCACCTCGACTGGTAGAGGATGAACCCCTGGTGGCGCAGCGGCTCGTTCATGCTGATCTCGACCGCGCGCTCCAGACCACCGTCCCGCACCGTCACCAGACTGCGGTAGTCGCGCGCCATGTCGATGCCGGGATGGTCGGTCTTGGTGAAGCGCTCGAGCCGGAGCGACCAGCCGAGCGGCACGCGCTCCCGGCGCAAGTCGACGGCGAAGGTTCCGCCGCCGAGCGCCAGCACCAGCGGGCGATCCTCGAGCCCGCCCCAGAGCAGGCCGGCCCGCACCGCGCCCGTGCCCTTCTCGCGCGCCTCCACGCGCGCGCCCGCGCAGTTCATCTCGACCTCCTTCTCCGCCGCCAGCTCCTCGAGCACGAAGCCGTCGATCGCCGCAGCCTGCGCCGGGTCGCCGGGCGGCGCCGGCCGCGGCCGCGCGTTCAAGAGAAAGCGGGTGACGGCCAGGTCGAAGGGCAGGTCGGCCGAGCGGAACACGGCCTCCGCGCCCGCCTCCAGCTCGACGAAGTCCGCGTCCGGGACGAGGTGCTCGCGCCAGCGGCCGTCCGCGAGCCGCTCGCCGATCACGATCTCCCAGCGCTCCTGGCTCTGGAACTCCGCGGCTTCCTCGCCCTCGAACAGTTCGAGCACGCCGCGCGTCGCGTGGTAGTACTCGACGAACCCGGCCGCGAGGAGCAGCAGGATCCCGAGGTGCGCGATGAGCACGCCCAGGTTCGCGCGCGACCAGCGCACGCGCAGGACGCCCCCGCACACGAGGTTGGCGGCCAGGACCCAGAGCACGAGCTGGGCGCCGGGCAGGGGCAAGGAAACGCCGAGAACGGGCTGCCAGAAGACGAACGAGCCGAAGTAGCGCTCCCTGGCGGCGTGCAGGCCGAAGTCCACCTGGGCGAGAGTCCCGCGCCAGGTGAGGAGCAGGAGCACGATCAGCAGCACGCAGGCCAGGCCGGTGGAGGAGAGCCGCAAGAAGACGGCTCGCAGCAGGCCGCCCGCGCCCTTCACGGCGCGATCTCCAGCGAGCCGCAGAAGGCGACGAAGCTGTCCCTCTCGGCCAGCACGTCTTCTCTGCCGCCGATCATCTTGATGAACAGGCGGTGCCCGGGCGCCTGCGCCACCACGCCGAGGAGCAGGGCGTCCGCGATCTCGCGGCCGTCCATGCCGCGGTAGCTCCCCGCGACCTCGAGCAGCGCCTCCTCGCGCCCCAGGACCGCGACGCGCGGCAGGGCCTCGATCTCGGCCGGCAGGAGCGGCTCTTGCCCCAGCTCGCCGCGCCAGCGGTTCAGGTTGGCGGCGACGCCGCCGGCGTCCCCTGGCAGCACCGTGATCCAGCACTCGGCCTCGGGCCGCTCGCGCGGCGCGAGCGTCACGAGGCGCATGCCCGGCCGCTCGACCTCGCTCCAGCTCGGCGGCGCCTGGAAGCGCAGCGCGGCCGGATCGAAGCCCCGGGCCTCGGCGAAGCCGAATCGCTCGGCGCTGGTCACGTCCAGGTCGTAGCCCGGGTCCTGCACCACGCGCGTCGCGGCGATCTCGTGCTCGCGGCTCTCCTCGCCGCAGGCGCAGAGGAGAAGCGCCAGGGCGGCCGCGCGCGCATTCCGCCCGCACCGCGTGCGGCCTGTCTTGGCCGTAGACATGCGCAGCAGATAGCTCAACGTTTGCGGCAGAGCACGAACTCCGCGACGTTGTGCAGCGCGTCGCGCGCCGGCGACGGCTCGATGACCTTGAGCTCGTCCATCGCCCGGTGGATGAACGCGTCCGCGCGCTGGAAGGAGTAGTCGAGGGCCGGCCCGAGCTCGAACTCCTCGAGCAGGCGAGCGCGGCGGTTCTTCGCGCCTTCGTCCAGGATGAGGGCATGCAGACGCCGGCGCTCCTCCCCCTCGAGCACCTGGGCCAGACGGATGAGCGGGAGGGTGAGCTTGCCCCCTTCCAGGTCGGTGCCGAGCGACTTGCCCACCACCGCCTCGTCGCCGATCAGGTCGAGGCAGTCGTCGATCACCTGGAAAGCGATGCCGATGTTGCGCCCGTAGAGCGCCAGGGCGGCGATGCGCTCCGCGGCCGCCCCGGCGTAGAGCGCCCCGAGCTCGCAGCAGGCGGAGTAGAGCTCCGCGGTCTTGGCCTCGATGATGCGCAGGTACTGGCTCTCCTTGAGCGCGAGGTTGAAGCGGTCGAAGACCTGTTCGATCTCGCCGCGGCAGACGACCTGCGTCACGCGCGCCAGCACGCGCGAGGCGTCGGGGGTGGGCAGCTCCACGGACATGGCGAAGGCGCGCGCGTAGACGAAGTCGCCGAGCAGCACCGAGACCTGGTTGCCGTGCAGCGCGTTCACGGTCGGCACGCGGCGCCGCAGGCTGGCGCCGTCGAGGATGTCGTCGTGCACCAGGGTCGCGGTGTGGATCAGCTCGATGATGACCGCCAGCTTCAGGTGCACCGGCGTGATTTCCTGGCCGCACGCCCGGGCGGAGAGCAGCACCAGCGCGGGGCGCAGGCGCTTGCCGCCGTAGCCCGAGACGTGGCGCACCAGATCCTGGATCGCGGCCGAATCGCTGGAAAGCTCCCCCAGGAGGAAGGAATCCAGGGAGTCGAGATCCGCCGCGACCGGCTCCAGGCAATCGGCAAGTTCAACCACGCGGCTCGACTCCCGCCCGGCCAAGGCTCCCGCTCAACGACACCGCGGAAACGCGCCGCATCAGCCCTGCCCGCCCGGCTTCTCGCCCGTGCCCTCCGGCGCCCGCGTCGCGGGCGGCTGCGGATCAGGCCCGCCCTCGTCCGGGGCGTCCTTCAGGCCCTTCTTGAACTCGGTGATGCCCTTGCCCACGGAGCGTGCCACGGAGGGCAGGCGGTTGCCGAAGAGGAGCAGGGCGATGAAGATGATGACGACCCACTCGACGCCGTGAGGGAATCCAAAGAGCAGCAGCGGAGACTCAGGACCGCACATGGCTCTTCTCTCCTGACTCCGGCGAGCGGAAGGTCGACCGGTGCTCCGCCCACCACTCCGACCAGGCGGCCGCGTCCGCGCCGAGATCCACTCCGGCAAGCCTCACGAGATGCTCCCGGGACGTGGCGCGCACTTTCTGATCCTCCGACTCCATGGCCCGCACCAGGATGTCAACGGCCTGGCGCCGGCGCCGGAAGTCGGGCCCGTAGAAAACCTTCAGCACCTCCTCCATCAGGTCGAGAAGGCGCTCACGCAACCGGCCCTGTTCGCGGGCCACCCATGCAACATACAGGAATAGGAAGCCGAGCGCCCCTGCCACGAGCCTCTCGAAGCCGAACTGCCCGTCCATGAAGTCGAGCGCGCGCGCCGAGAAAGCGCAGGCCAGGAGAAGCAGCCCGAGAGGCAGGAGAAACGGCGCGGCCGCGGCGCGGCGCCGCTTGCGCGGCTCGTCCTCCTCGGCCGCAAGCTGGCCGCCCGGGGCCTGCCTCTCGTCCGCGCGCTCCACCGCCGCCCGAGCGCCCGCGCGCTCAGCGGCGCGCGTGCTCCTTCATCACGCGCGCCATGTGCGCGCCGATGGTCGCCGGGCTGTCGGCAACGGTGACACCCGCGGCCTTCAGCGCCTTGATCTTCTCCGCGGCCGTTCCCGAGCCGCCCGAGATGATCGCGCCGGCGTGACCCATGCGCTTGCCAGGCGGCGCGGTCTGGCCGGCGATGAACGACACCACCGGCTTGGTCACGTGCTCCTGGATGAAGCGCGCGGCCTCCTCCTCGGCCGTGCCGCCGATCTCGCCGATCATGACGATGCCGCGCGTGGCCGGGTCGGCCTGGAACATCTTCAGGCAGTCGATGAAGTTCGTGCCGTTGATCGGGTCGCCGCCGATGCCCACGCAGGTCGACTGGCCGAGGTCGAGGCAGGTGAGCTGCCACACAGCCTCGTAGGTGAGCGTGCCCGAGCGCGACACCAGCCCGACGCTGCCCGGCCGGTGGATGTAGCCCGGCATGATCCCGATCTTGCATTCGCCCGGCGTGATGACGCCCGGGCAGTTCGGCCCGACCAGCCGCACGTTCGGGAAGCGCTGCAGGCGCTGGCGCACGCGCATCATGTCCACCACCGGGATGCCCTCGGTGATGCACACGATGAGCCGCACGCCCGCGTCCGCGGCCTCGAGGATGGCGTCGGCCGCAAACGGCGGCGGCACGTAGATCACGGACGCGTCCGCGCCCGTGCCGGCCACGGCCGCGGCCACGGTGTCGAACACCGGGATGCCGTCGATCTCGCTGCCGCCCTTGCCGGGCGTGACGCCGCCGACCATCTTCGTGCCGTACTTGACCATCTGCTGGGCGTGGAACCGGCCGTTCTTGCCGGTGATGCCCTGGCAGATCACCTTGGTGGAGGAGTTGACGAGAATGCTCATGCCGCCCTCCCGCTGGCCGCCTCGACCGCCTTCCTGGCCGCCTCGTCCATGCTCGTCGCGGAGATGAGCGCCAGGCCGCTCTTCGCCAGCAGCTCCTTGCCGCGCTCGACGTTCGTGCCCTCGAGCCGCACCACCACGGGCACGCCGATCTTCTCGGTGCGCGCCGCCTCGATGATCCCCTCGGCGATGACGTCGCACTTCATGATGCCGCCGAAGATGTTCACCAGGATGGCCTTGACCTTCTCGTCCTGGAGGATGATGCGGAAGGCCTCGCGCACCTGCTCCATGGAGGCGCCGCCGCCGACGTCCAGGAAGTTGGCCGGCATGCCGCCGTGCAGCTTGATGATGTCCATGGCCGCCATGGCCAGGCCGGCGCCGTTCACCATGCAGCCGATGTCGCCGTCGAGCGCGATGTAGGACAGCTCGTGCCGCGACGCCTGCACCTCGCGCGGGTCCTCCTCGTTCAGGTCGCGGAAGGCGATGACGTCGGGATGGCGGTAGAGCCCGTTCGCGTCGAAGTTCATCTTCGCGTCGAGCGCGATGACGCTGCCGTCCTTGGCCAGGATGAGCGGGTTGATCTCGGCCAGCGAGCAGTCCTTGTCGAGGAAGAGCTTCGCCAGGCCGGACATCACGCGCACCGCGCCGTTCAGCGAGGCCGCGGGCATGCCGATGCCGAAGGCCAGCCGCCGCGCCTGGAAGCCGAGCAGGCCGAGCGCCGGATCCACCGTCTCCTTGAGGATCTTCTCCGGCGAGCGGGCCGCGACCTGCTCGATCTCGACCCCGCCCTCGGCCGAAGCCATCAGCACCGGGGAGCCCGTCTGCCGGTCCACCGCCAGGCCGACGTAGAACTCCTTGGCGATGTCCGAGCCCTCCTCCACCAATAGCACGCGCACCTGCTGGCCCTGCGGCCCGGTCTGATGCGTGATCAGGGGCCGGGCGAGGATCGCCTTGGCCGCGGTGAAGGCCTCCGTGGCCGACCTGACCAGCTTGACGCCGCCGCCCTTGCCTCGGCCGCCGGCGTGGATCTGGGCCTTGACCACAGCCAGCGGCCTGCCGAGCTGCTCGAAGGCCATCTTGGCTTCTTCCGGGGTATGCGCCACTTGCCCCCGGGGCACGGGTATGCCGTACTCCCCGAGAAGCTTCTTGGCCTGGTACTCGTGGATCTTCATACGGAGCGTGGCTCCCACTGTCCGATTGCGGGTCTTTGCGAACGGAACCGAGTCGGGTCAGTCTAGCAGCCTGCCCGGGAAGCGCGCCCGAAATCGTCTTGCGCGAGCGAGGCGGCCGCCGCTCGCGCGGCGCTCCTACCCGGGCACGCGGCCCAGGCGCAGGATGGCGGCGCCTGCTCCCTCGGGCTCCCGCGCGCCCACCTCGACCACGACCTCGCCTGGCGCGAGGAGACCGGCCGAGCAGAACGCTCTGAGCGCGCCTTCCCCCCTGTCCTTCCGGCCGGCGCGCGGCGCGCGCGCCACGACCCCGCGCAGGAACGTCAACGCGCGCGCGTGGCGCTCGCTCGCGGCCAGCGCGAGGATCGGCGCGCCCGGCCGCGCCGCCGCGAGAAGCTGCGCCTCCCGGCCGCGCGCGCCGGAGAGGACGAGCGCGCGAGCGCCGCAGCGCTCGGCCAGCTCCTGCGCCGAGCGGCAGAGCGCGACCGTCAGGTCCGCCTCCGGCCCCGGCCGCGGCCCCGGGCGGACCGCGGCCGCGCCGCGCTCCGCCGCGCACGCGATCCGGTCCATCGCGGCCACGGCCTGCACGGGAAAACGGCCGTGCGCCGTTTCCCCCGAAAGCATGACCGCGCCCACGCCGTCGAGCACGGCGTTGGCCACGTCCGAGACCTCCGCCCGGGTGGGCACGGCCCGCTCGATCATGGACTCGAGCATGTGGGTCGCGATCATCACGAACGCGCCCGCGCGCGCGGCGCGGCGCACGATGTCCTTCTGCAGCAGCGGCACGGACTCCACCGGGCACTCGACCCCCAGGTCGCCGCGCGCCACGATCACGCCGTCCGCCTCGGCCAGGATCGCGTCGAGATGGTCGAGCGCGGGGCGGCGCTCGATCTTGGCGATGACCAGGGCCGAGCTGCTCGCGCGCCGCAGGAGGCGCCGCGCGCGGCGCACGTCGCCCGCGTCCTGGACGAAGGAGAGCGCCACGGCGTCCACTCCCAGCGCCGCCCCGGCGAGCAGGTGCCTGCGGTCCCGCGCCGTGAACAGGGGGACGCGCAGCCGCGCGTCCGGCGCGTTCAGGCCGGCTCCGGAGGTCACGGTCCCGCCGCGCTCGACCAGGCACGACACGCCGCGCGCCGCGCTCGAGAGCACGCGCAGCTCGAGCGCGCCGTCCTGCAGCAGGATGCGCTCGCCCGCGGCCACGTCCTGGTGCAGGCGGCCGTAGGTCAGCGGCAGCGCCGCGAGAGCGCGCGGCCCCGCGTCCCGCGCGCCGGCGGAGCCGAGCAGCACGCGCTGCCCCTCGCGCAGTTCGACGGCCGCGCCGAGACGGCCGACGCGCACGCGCGGCCCCTGCAGGTCCTGCAGCACGGCGATCGGCCGGCCCGCGCGCCTGGCCGCGGCGCGGATCGCCCGGACGACGCGCGCGTGCCCGGCCACGTCGCCGTGCGAGAAGTTGAGGCGCGCGATATCCATCCCGGCCGCGATAAGCGCGGCGATGACCCGCGGCGGCGAAGTCGCCGGGCCGATGGTGGCGCAGATCCTGGTGAGCCGGGGGCGGAGCCCGAGCGGGTTCCGCCGCGCGCGCGGCGCGGGCACGGCGTCCTGCTACGGAGCGACCTGCTCCGCCGTCTCCACGAACCTGACCGGCTCGCGATGCGGATCGAACCGATCGCCCTTCTTCTCGTAGCTCAGGACCAGCTCCAGGTCCTCCTTCTCGAAGGACAGGCCGATCTTCTTCACCGGATCGGCGTAGCCGGCGCAGCGCACCTTGATGTGGTCGACGTCTTCCTCGAACTCCCGGCTGTCGGGCTTGCGGAACTGGAAGATCGCGACGGCCCGGACCGTCTCCCCGGCCGCGAGCTCGAGTCCGGCGAGCGCGGTCACGTCCTTCACGTCAGCCCCGTGCATGCGGCGCACCGCGGCCAGGGCGCGCGGATAGTACCCCTCGCTGTACACGCGCTCGTTGGCGTCGGTCTCGGCCCTGAGGTGCAGCGCCAGGGGCACGGCCTGGTCGTGCGTGTTGCGGATGGTGTAGACGAAGTACCAGTACACCTGGGCGGGACCCTCCGCCGGCTGCACGGTCAGGCGGCCGCAGGAGTTGCGCGCGCTGTCGTCCGGCTTGATGTCGAGCTTCCAGCGCAGGACGCTGTCGCCCGCGGTTGCGCCGAAAGCGAGCAGGCCCAGGGTGCAGGCCGTGAGCAGAAGGGTCGTGAAACGCATCAGCCGTCTCCTCCCAGGATTCAGTCGATCAGGAGCTTCTTGAGTGGCTCGAAGGGCGAGTCCGGGCCGACCACGAGGTAGTCGAGGTCGCCCAGGTCGATGTCGCGCTCGCGCACCTCGATCTTGGCGTCGAACGTCCTCACCGTGCCGTCGGCGTAGAGGTAGTTCGTGCTGAACCGGTGGTTGCCGCGCCCGTCGTTGTCGTCGGCCGCGATCACCTCGTCGTCCATCTTGTTCTTGTTGATCGGGAAGTTCTTGGCGTCGCGGCCCGCGTAGGAGATCGTCACCGGATCGAGATCGTCCCAGTCCGCATAGGCCGAGCCTTCGTCCGGGTCTTCGTCGGTCCAGTTCCTGTCGTCCTGCCCCGGACAGAGAAAGACCGTGCTGTTCTTCCCCGTGATCATGCCGTCGCGGTGCAGGAGCAGCAGGAAGCGGATGCCCGACTCCTGGGGCCAGCGCTCCCCGCGGTTGCGCTGCACCCAGAGCATCATGTTCTTCCCGATCTGCGACAGGTTGCTGGCGCACGCGGTCACATGGGCCTTGTCCAAGCCTGTCTGGATGATGGGCACGGCCAGCGCCAGAAGCGCGCCGATGATCGTCACCACCACCAGGATCTCGATCAGGGTGAACCCGGCGCTGCGCGGTGATCTGGACATGGCTTCACTTCCGGTCGTCTCGAGGCCTGCAGCAAGCGCGCGCCCGAAACCACGCGCGCGCCTGTTTCTACCGCAAGACGCGGTCATGGTAACTGGCGCGTCTGGCGATGCAAGCGCCGACTTTGGGCGGGTTTGGGCAGAGGCCGGCGCCGCGCCCGGCCTCAAGGCGACCTCCTGGCCGCGGCCCGCTACTTCAGCCCGCAGGCCTTCCTGAGGAGCCGCGCCTTGTCCGTGCGCTCCCAGGTGAAGCCGGGACCCTTCCGGCCGAAGTGGCCGTGCCGCGCGGTCTCGAAGAAGACGGGCCGGCGCAGGTTCAGAGCCTTGATGATGCCGGCCGGCCTGAGGTCGAAGTGGCGGCGCACGGCCTCCAGGATCGAGTCGTCGTCCACGCAGCCCGTGCCGAAGGTGCTGACGTTCAGGGAGACCGGCTCGGCCATGCCGATCGCGTACGCGACCTGCAGCTCGCAGCGCTCCGCCAGGCGGGCGGCGACCACGTTCTTCGCCACCCAGCGCGCGGCGTAGGCGGCGCTGCGGTCCACCTTGGACGGGTCCTTGCCGGAGAAGGCGCCGCCGCCGTGCCGGCCCATGCCGCCGTAGCTGTCGACGATGATCTTGCGCCCGGTCAGGCCGGTGTCGCCGTGCGGCCCGCCGATGACGAATCGGCCGGTCGGGTTGATGTGGAACTTGGTGTCGCGATCGAGCAGCCGCGCCGGGATGACCTTCTTGACGGCGTGCGCGATCAGGTCGCGGCGGATGGTGGCGTAGCGCACCTTGGCGTCGTGCTGAGCCGAGATGACCACGGCGTCGACGCGCGCCGGCTTGCCGTTCGCGTACTCCACCGTGACCTGCGACTTGCAGTCCGGCCTGAGCCAGGCGAGCTTCTTCTTGAAGCGCAGCTCCGCGAGCCGGGCGACGAGCTTGTGCGCGAACATGATCGGCGCGGGCATCAGCTCCGGGGTCTCGCGGCAGGCGTAGCCGAACATCATCCCCTGGTCGCCAGCCCCCTGCTCCTTGTGCAGCCCCTGGCCCGCGGTCACGCCCTGCGAGATGTCGGGCGACTGGCTGTGCACCGCGACGAGCACGCCCGCGGTCTCGCCGCAGATGCCGAACTCGTCGTCCGTGTAGCCGATCCGGGTCATGGTGTCGCGCGCGATCTGGGCGTAGTCCACGACCGCCTTGCTGGTGATCTCGCCGGAGATCACGCACAGTCCCGTGGTGACGAGCGTCTCGCAGGCGACCCGGGAGGCCGGGTCCTCGGCGATCAGCGCGTCCAGGATCGCGTCCGAGATCTGATCCGCGACCTTGTCGGGATGCCCCATCCCGACCGACTCGGAGGTAAAGAGATGACGTTCAGCCATGTAGTTGTCCTTCAGTCAGCGTCAGGCGGCGGCCCGCCGCGCGCCCTGGGTCAAGCGCAGCCCACCGATCATCGGCCCTGCGCGGCGCTCAGCAGAACCACCGCTCCTCGAGCAAACGACTCGTCCGGCCGGCCGCGCCGCGCGCCCGCTCGAGCGCGCGCCGGCCGGCCTCGACCATGGCCGCGCCGGCGCAG
>JACQZJ010000022.1 GCA_016213895.1 Planctomycetota bacterium
GCAGAAGAGCCGCGAGGCCGAGCGCGAGGCCTTCAAGAAGAGCAACGAACGCGGGGATCATTCCGAGCGCCGGAGTCTAGCGACCGGCCCCGGCGGTGCAAACTGCGTCGTGCACCGCGCGCAGGGCGCGCGCGGAGCGCGACCAGTCGTACTCCGCGGCGCGGCAAAGACCGCGCTCGACCAGGCGTCGCGCCTCGCCCTGGTCGGCGAGCACCCTCTCGAGGGCGCGCGCCAGCTGCGCCGCGTCCCGGGCGTCGAAGAGGAGCGCGGCGTCCCCGACGACTTCCTCGAGGGCGCCGCGCCGCGCCGCCACCACCGGGCAGCGCGCGCGCATGGCCTCGAGCGGGACCATGCCGAAGCCCTCGACCAGGGAGGGGATCGCCAGGCACGCGGCCGCGGAGAAGGCGCGGGAGCGGTCGCCGTCGCCAATCGGGCCGGTGAGAACCAGAGGCACGGCCTCCTCCCGGGCCGCCTGCCGCAGCAAGGAGCGCGCCTCGCGCGGCGCGCTTCGCCCCGCGAGCACGAGCCCCACGTCCGCGAACTCCGCGCGCCGGCGGACGAGCCGCAGCGCCGCCACGAGCACGCCCAGGTTCTTGCGCGGCTCGACGTGGCCGAGGGCGAGCACGAAGCGCCCGCGCAGGTCGAAGCGCTCGCGGAACGCGGCGAGCGCGGCCGCGTCCGCAACCGGCGCCACCGCCGGGTCGGCCGCGTTGGCCACCACGGCAACGCGCTCCGGCGGCACGTGCAGCCACTCCACGACGCGCGCGCGCGTGCTCTCGGACACCGCGATCACGCACGCCACGCGCCTGAGCGCCGGCGCGAGCAGGAAGCGGGCGTAGAGGCGGCGCGCCGCGCTCCCGCCGCACCCCGGCTCGAGGTCGCGCAGGTCGTGGATGGTCAAGAGGAGCGGCGCTTCCCCGCAGCGCGGCACGGGCAGCGTCTCGGCCTGCAGCGCGTGCGCGCCCACCTGCCCCAGGCGCGCGCGCCACGCGGCCGCGGGAGCGCAGAAGCGCCGCCAGGGAGGAGGAGGCGGCGGCGCCTCGACGCACTCGATGCCCGCGGGCGCGAGCCGCTCCGCGAGGCCGGCGTCCTGGCGGCAGAAGAGCACGATCTCGTGGCGTCGCTCCAGGGAGGCGTAGGCGAGCAGCAGGTTGAGCAGCCGGGTGCGCGCCCCGGAACGCTCCGGGCCGATCGCGGAGCCGTCGATGGCGACGCGCATGGCCCTCAGGCGAGCCCGCGGTAGAGATCGAGGTACTTCTCCGCGGCCGCCTGCCAGGTGAACTTGCGCGCGTGCCTGAGGCCCTTCCTGCGCAGCGTCTGCGCCAAGGCCGGCTCGCGCAGCACACGCAGCAGCGCCTCGCGCAGCTCTTCCGGATGGTCGGGAGCGACGGTCAGCGCGGCGTTCCCCACGACCTCGGGAATGGCCCCGCCGGTCGAGGTGACAACCGGCGTGCCGCAGGCCATGGCCTCGAGGGGCGGCAGGCCGAAGCCCTCGAACAGCGACGGGTAGACCACGGCCGCGGCCAGGTTGTAGAAGGCGACGAGGTCCTCGTCCGCCACGAAGCCGGGCAGGAACACGCGGCTGCGCAGCTCCTCCCGGCCCACGATCTCCTCGAACTCGGCCCAGGCCGGGGTGCGGATGCCGGCGAGCACCAGCACGTAGGCGCTGCGCTCCGGCTCCGGCAGGTCGGCGAACACCTCGAGCAGGAGGCGCAGGTTCTTCTTGCGGCGCAGGGAGCCGACGAAGAAGAGGAAGGGCCGGTCCGGGATGCCGAAGCGCTCGAGGAAGCGGCCGCGCTGCGGCGCGTTCTCGAGCGGCCGGAAGCGCTCGTCCACGCCGTGGTGGATGACGTGCACCTTCTGGGCGGCCTCGGGATAGAGGGCGATGATGTTGGAGCGCGTCCTCTCCGACACGGCGACGATGCACGAGGCGTAGCGCACGTTGAGGAACAGCCAGACGCGGTGCCCGCGGCGCACCACCTCCCCGTGCGTGGCGCGCGCGTCGCGCTCCACCCAGGGCAGCTCGTGCACCGTGGCGATCTTCTTCGCCTTGCCGAGAATGGGTGTGGCCGACACCGGGGAGTGGAACACGTCGATCTTGTGGCGCGCGAGCAGCGGCGGGACCAGGCGCTCGCGCCACAGGTAGGACGGCCCCTCCTTGACGACCGCCTCGCGGCGGAAGTTCTCCGGCAGGTCGAAGCCCAGGTCGACCTCCTTGCGGCTGATCAGCAGGTAGCTGTTCTCGCGGTCGAGGCGCGCGAGAGCGCCGAGCAGGCAGCGCTGCACGCGCTCCACTCCCGTGGCATATGGGGTCTCCTGGATCGAGACGTCGATGGCGATGTTCATGCGCCCGCGCCGGACCGCCTCCGCGCGGACCATACCATCGCCGCCGCGCGAGGACGAGTCCTCGTCCCGCGTGAATCAGCCGCCGGCCACGTCGCGGTAGACCGCGGCGTGCGCCTCGGCCGAGCGCCGCCAGGAAAAGGCCGCGGCCTGCTTCTTCCCCTCCTCGGCAAGGCGGAGGCGCAGGTCCGCGTCCGTCGCGACGCGCCGCATTGTCTCGGCGAGATCGGCCTCGTCCTCGGCGTCGGCGTAGACGGCGGCGTCGCCGCCTACCTCCGGGAGCGCGCCGCGGCGCGTGGTCACGACTGGCACGCCGAGCGCCAGCGACTCGAGCACAGGCAGGCCGAAGCCCTCGTAGAGGGACGGGTACACCGTGAAGTCGGCGCCCTGGTAGAGGCCGGGCAGGAAGCGGTCCTCCAGGTCCGCGAAGTGGACGACGCGCCCGCCGCGGCGGAGCGCCGCGATGCGCGCCCGCGCCTCGGCGCACAGCCAGCCGAAGCCGCCCGCGAGCACCAGGGTGTGCGGCAGCGCGTTGCTGGCGCGCTGAAACGCCGCCAGCAGGCGCAGGTGGTTCTTGCGCGGCTCGATCGTGCCCACCGAGAGGATGTAGGGTCGGGCCACCTTTGCACGTTCGAGCAGCCGCTCCACTTCGTGCGCCGCGGCCGCGCCCGGCGCCAGCACGTGCTCCGCGCCGTGGGGCACGAGGAAGAGCCGCTCTTCCGGCACGGAGTAGCGCGCCGCCACCTGATCCCGCGTCTCCCGGGACGGCACGATCACCGCGGACGCGGCTGCCAGTGCTGCCCGCAGCCGCGGCGCCACGGCGCGGCGGAAGCCTTGCTCGTGGAAGGAAGGGTCGATGTCGAACACCACGTCCTGCACGGTGACCACGGTGCGCGCGCGCGTGACCGGCGGAAAGACCAGGTCGGTGTGGTGGAAGACGTCGACGCCGCCCAGGCGCAGGTCCACGCCGCGGCCGAGGCGCCCGAGGAGGCGCGCGAGGCGCCCGGGCATGCGCCTGCGCCGGAGCGCCGCCCCGGACTGCTCGATGAGCCCCGCCACGCGCTCCGCGTCCTCGACCGGCCGCCAGGAATCCCCGTAGAGCAGCAGGTCGCCCCCTACTCCCAAGGCGCCGAGCGCGCGCACCAGTTCGGCCACGTAGCGGCCGATGCCGGTGCGCGAGAAGAGGAGCGGCCGCGCGTCGATCCCCACTCTCACGCGATCTCCTCCTCCTCGACTCCCAGGCGGAAGGGCAAGGCGCGGAGCAGGAGGGCGCCGAGGCCGGCGGCGGCCAGGGCGACCGGCAGCGTCACGAAGAGGGGCCGCCCCGCGCCGAAGAGAACGAGGCCGAGGAAAAGCGCGCCCCCGAGCAGGAGCGGGCCGAAGAGCTCCCGGGAGACGCCGGTCACGCCGAGCGCCCGCCTCAAGGAGAGGACTCCCGCCCCGAGAACGAAGGCCTCGGTGGCGAGCGTGGTCGCCGCCGCTCCCTCCGGACCGAATCTCCTCAGGACGAGCAGGTTGAGGCCGATGTTCAACACCACCGAGGCGAGCGTGATGCGGGTGAACACGGCCGCGCGTCCCGCCGCGATCAGCGCCGTGGTGTGGGGAAAGGTCAGGAACACGAGCAGCATGGCCGCGCCGAGGAGGCGCAGGGAGGAAGCGGCCCCCCGATACGGCTCGCCGAACACCAGGGCGAGGAGGTCGGGCGCGAGGCCGATGAGGAGGGCGGCGCCCGTGCTCCCGAAGAGCGCCAAGTAGAAGGTGCTGCGCCGCACGATGGCGCCGAGGAGCAGCGCGGAGCGGTTGTGGCAGCGCACGTAGATGGGGAAGAGGACCTGGCAGAACAGCACCGGGACCATCAGGCCGAACGACATGAGGCTGGAGGCAGCGCGGTAGTCGGCCACGTCCGCCTCGCCGCGGAGCGGCCGCAGCATGATGACGTCCGCGTAGAAGTAGACCGAGACCGCGGCCGCGGACACGCCGAGCGGGAAGGCTTCGCGCGCCAGTTTGCCGAGCACCGCTCCTGCGCCGCGCCGCGCGATGAGGCCGCGGCGCGCGGCCAGGGCGAACAGAAGGAGGTTCTGGCAGGCGCTGCCGGCGCCCCAGGCGAGGAGATAGGGCGGCGCGGAGCGCACGTCGAGAAAGACGAGCGCGAGCCCGGCGGCCAGGAAGAGCGTGTAGCCGAACACCAGCGAGAGCGCCGGCACGCGGAAGTCGAGGTCGGCCTCGAAGGCGACCGAGGCGCCGCCGCAGGCGTGGGTCAGGGTGTGCAGGGCGGCGAGCGCGAGCAGCAGGCGCGGCACGAGGCCCTGCTCGGCCAGGAAGATCACGGCGCAGATGACCAGGAACGCCGCCGCTCCGCAGCACGCCTTGAACGCGATCGCGGCGCAGAGCACGGGTTCGCGCGGCGCCTCCTTGGCCGCGATGATGCGGATCGCGGCGCGGTTGGCGCCGAAGTCGATCAGCGCCACCGCGATCAGGAACATGGTCAGGTAGAAGCTGAACAGGCCGTACTCGGCCTTGGAGAGGACGCGCGCGAGCACCACGGCCGTGAGCACGAAGGTCGCGCCGGCGGAGAAGAGACGCGCGCCGAGCTGGAGGAAGGCACCCTGGCGGACGCGGCCGGAGAGGGACATCTCGGGCGGAGTGTACGGGCCGGAACCCGGCTGCGGCGGCAAATCCCTTCTTACCAGGGAACTCCCCGAAGGGAGAATTCAGCCGACTCGTTCCGTTGGCTGTGCTGCGTTCTGGTCAATCCCTTCTCGACAGGGGCGACACAGCCGGCCGGGTTCCGGTCCGCGCGACCATCCTAGCCCCGACCTTCCCCTCGGGCGGCGCGAATCTCCTCCCGTCCGGCCGATTCCTCTTCATCAGCCCCCCTCCGGTTCCGACAAACCAGAAAGGAGCCCATGGGGCTCTCTTTGTCGACCGTGCGCGCACCAGGGTAGAACACCATGAATCGAAGAGCCTCCGCGAAGGCCATCCTCGGCTGCGTCCTGCTGCTGGCATCGGTCTCCAACCTATTTGCCGGCGATGGATTGCGGATCATTCGGCGCTCTCCTGAACCCGCCTTCTCCCCTGCGCAGGAAGCCGGCCTGGACGCGCTCAACGCTGCCGCGCGCGTCCCGTTTGAGGTGCGCCGCGGAGCGCCCGCGGGGCGCCTCCAGGTCCTCCAGGGCGGGCGCCTGCGAAACGCCAGCCCGGACGCGGACGAGGCGGCGAGGCGCTTCCTCGCTGAACACGCGCGGCTCCTTCAATTCGATCCGAGCTGGCGCGTCGTGGTCGAGCGCCGCGGCGGAGGCCGCCGGGCGCACCTGCGCTTCCTCGCCCCATCGTCCTCCAAGAGGGCGATGAGATCGCGGGCGCGGCGCTCTGCCTGCCGCGGCTTAGCACCGTCCTCGGCGCCTTCCGCCTGAGCGCGAGCGACGCCCTGACGCGCGCCCGCAAGGAGCTGCACCTCCTGCGGCAGAGGCGTGGGGCCACGGCGCGCGTCGACTGGCTCGAGCCGCGCGTGCGGCGCGGTTACTTCGCCACGGACGCGGGCCTGGTTCCTTGCTACCTGGTGGAAGAGCGCTCGCGCGCGCTCACGGAAGCCTACGGCCTGTTCATCGACGCGCGCGACGGCCAGCTCCTGCGCGTCATCTGCCTGATCCAGCGCGGCACCGGCCAGTACCCCCACATCGACCAGCCCGGCGGCTTCATCCCCTTCGCCACCGGCGCGGGCGAGGGCAAGGTCTTCAAGAACGTGAAGGACGCGCGCGCCGGCAAGGCGACGCGGCTGACGCTGAAGAACGTCTCGCTCGGCGTCCCGAGCCCGGCGAACGTGACCAAGGGATTCGTCGTCAGCGCGCGCGCCGACACCTGGGACGCCTACGGCCAGGACCCGTTCAGCGCGCAGCTCGAGTTCAACTACGGGCCATTCAGCGCCGCCGGGTACGACCACTTCGATCTGGTCAACACCATGTACCAGGTCGAGAAGTTCCACCAGCACGTGCGCGGCGCGATCGGCCAGGACCTGGCCACGAACTTCTCGCTGCCGATCGTGTGCAACATCGCCTCGGCCTCGCCGAATGCGTTCTTCTCGTCCTCGACGTTCCCCATGGACAACCACACCTCGGGATTCCTGGCATTCTTCGACCTCACGCAGCTCCTCCTCGAGCCGGCGGCCGACGTGTCGCGCGACCCGGCCGTGGTCGCCCACGAGTACACGCACGCCTGGCTGTTCTTCGAGGGCCTGAGCTTCACCGGCGACCTGGACGAGCCGTCGCGCGCCGTCAACGAGGCGGTGGCCGACTTCTTCGCCGTGACCTGGCAGAAGGACACGGTGATCGGCCGCTACCTGGACGACCAGTGGCCGGAGCTCAGCATCAGCCGCAATCTGCAGGACGACGACCACTTCCCCGAGACCACGTTCGCGGCCATGGCCATCAGCCAGACGGGGCTGCCCGAGGAGCACAGGAACGGCGAGGTGTTCGGCTCGTTCCTGGTCGACGTGCGCAAGAAGGTGGGCAGCGCGCGCGCCGAGCAGATCCTGTACGACTCCTTCCCCTTCTGGCCGCACGAGATGGCGGACGTCGGCTACCCGGAGGTCACGCCGGAGAACGCCATCCTCGCCACGGAGACGTTCTTCACCGCCAGCGTCCAGGGCATGCTGAGCATCCCGCTCAGCACGCACGAGATCGGAGCGATCATCGGCGCGGCGGCGGGGCGCGGCTTCTGCAACACGGTCGCCAGCTCGACCAGGTTCGCGTCCAGCCTGGAGTCCGCGCCGGAACGCCGGTTCAAGTTCTTCTCCCGCGTGACGCGGCCCGGCAACCTGCAGCAGTTCCCTTTCCTCGCCCAGCAGGGCCGGATCCTGAACGTGACGCTCGCGGGCAAGAGGAACTCGGGCCTCGAGCCGGAGTTCGTGCTCGCCCCCTTCTCGGGCAACCCCGACGACGTGGTCGAGAGCGCCGCCAAGGTCTACGCCGATCACGGGCGCGTGGTGCGGCAAGAAGGGCTCCTGCTGCAGGAGCCGGACCTCGGGACGTACATGATCACGGTCTGGGGCACGAACGAATCGACCGGGCAGTACACGCTGACCATCGACGCCTGACGGAGCGCGCGCGCCGCGTCACTCCTCCGCCAGCACCGGCTCCTCGAACACCGGGAACGGTTTGCTCTTCCAGGGGAACCCGTCCCGCAGCGAGTAGATCTCGAGCGGCGCGAGGTCGTTCTGCGGGTCGATGGCGGCGAGCAGGTAGAACGGAGCCCAGACGACGTCCAGCGCGTGCACGGCGGTGTAGACCGCGTGCTTGACCATGTGCAGCGGGATGAGCAGGGGCGAGAGCATGAGCGGCGCCACCGGCTCGCAGGCCTCGTCCCCCCAGTCCAGGCCCTCGTGCAGGCCGCCAAGCAGGATCGTGGCCGGCGCGGTGGCGACCACTGCCAGATCCTTGCCCACGCGCCGCGTCGACCCGCAGCCGGTGAGGAACACGAGAAGCAGAGCGGCGCAGCAGAGCGCGATGTCGTGGTGAACGCGCACGGCATTCCCTCCGAGCGAGGATCGCATCCAGGAGCACGTCCGGGCGGCGCCGCAACCGGACTCGATCGCTTCAGTCCGAGTGAGGCACCCCGGTCCCGTTCCCCGGCGGCGAGCGTGCGCCGCCGCGAGTCGGAAGTCCGAAGTCAGAAGTCGGCAGCGGGGAACTCCGAGTTCGGAGTTGCCTGCCGCCGACCCTGCCGCACGCAACGCATCTTTCGCGTCTCTCATCAAGGCTGCTCCGGATCCTCGCGGCGTGCGAAGATCCTGACGGTTAGTGGCAGAGAATCACGCCCACCCTATCGGCCGGCGGCCGCCTCCTGCCCAAGGGGAGGAACGCGCCGGCCGCCGCATGCGGCCGCCGGCGGAATATCCCGCGGACTCCCGCGCAATCGGTTCACTTCCCGCCGCGCGCCGGCCGATACGTAGCACGGCTGAAACGCCTGGCATCGCGGCCGCCCACTCGCCGAGGTCACCTCGGTGCCGGCCCGGTCGCAGGTAAGGCGCAAGCCATGAGCCACCCGAAATAGAGAAGCGAAAGCGCGGCGCGACGGCCAGCGGAGGTGCACGCACGCATGAACGATCAGAATCCCAGCGACACCAGCACGGAGGACGTGGGGACCGCTCTCGACATGAGCGTCGTCGCGTCCCTCAAGGAGCTCGGCGGTGAAGACGATCCGGGCCTCTTCACCGACCTCGTCGAGACCTTCCTCGCCGACACCCCGCAGCGGGTGCGGGCCATCGAGACAGCGGCCCGCGACGCCGACGCCGAGGGCCTCATGAAGGCCGCCCACGGCCTCAAGTCGAGCGCGGCCAACCTCGGGGCCGCGCGCCTCTCCGCGCTCTGTCGCGAGCTCGAGAAGGCCGGCCGCGGCGGCGCCCTCGAGGGCGTGGACCGCATGGCGGCGCGGCTGGTCAAGGAATACGCCGCGGCGGAGAAGGCGCTGCGACAGGCCTCTGCCACCTGAGGACACGATCCGCAGTAGGAAGCTCCACCACGGGACCAGACACAGCCCATGAGCAACAAGTTCGACGAACTCAAGCTGACCGGCAACCTGCCCTCCCCCTCCGGCGTGGGCATGGCAATCCTGCGCCTCACGCAGAGCGACGACTTCTCGGCCGAGGAGCTGGCACGCACGATCCAGTCCGACCCGGCTCTCACCGGGCGCATCGTGAAGATGTCGAACTCGGCCCAGAGCGCCGGCGTGAAGACCATCTCCACGGTTTCGGACGCGGTCGTGCGGCTCGGCGTGCGCGCCGTGCGCAACGTCGCGCTCGGCTTCTCGCTGGTCTCCGCCTTTCGCAAGGGCAAGTGCGAGGCCTTCGACTACGGCAAGTACTGGTCGGATTCCCTGGCGCGCGCGGTCGCGGCCCAGACGCTCAGCCGCGAGCTGCGCCTCATCGTCCCCTCCGAGGCCTACATCTGCGCCCTGCTCTCGGGCATCGGCCGCCTGGCGCTCGCCTCCGTGCACCCGCGCGCCTACTCCGAGCTGCTGCGCCGCGTCGCGGGCCTCTCCGAAGTCGACCTCGCCGCGGGTGAGCGCGAGGTCTTCGAGATCGACCATTTCGAGGTCGCCGAGGCCATGCTCAAGGACTGGCGCCTGCCGGATTCCCACGCCCTGGCCGTGGCCAGCTACGCCAGGCCGGTGCACGAGACCGTGTCGCTCGACAAGACGGCGGCGCGCCTGTGCACCGTGCTGCGCGTGGCCACGCCCATCGCCCGCATCCTGCTGGCCGAGAACGACGCGCACCACTTCCACTGGCCCGCCTTCGAGTCGGCGCTCAAGCTCATCGACATCGACCGCGCGCGCCTCTGCGCCGCCTGCGACGGGATCGCCGCCGAGTGGCGCGACTGGGGCAAGGTGCTGTCCGTGCCGACCCAGTCGGCGCCGCCCTTCGCCGAGATCGCCCAGCGCGCCTCCGAGAGCCCGACGGCCGGCGCGCAGCCCGCGGCCGCGGTGCTGGTCAACGACATCGATCCGACGGCCGCGCCCCAGGAGGCCGAGGAGGAGGCGCTTGCCAAGCTCACCGTGCTCGCGGTCGACGACGACCCCATCTCCCTCAAGCTGCTGGTCACGCACCTGGCCCGCCAGGGGTACGAGGTCATGCAGGCGGCGAACGGCACGCAGGCCCTGGCCATGGCCCTGGAGCGCAATCCGCACATCGTGGTGAGCGACTGGATGATGCCCGGCATGGACGGCATCGAGCTGACGCGCAGCCTGCGCAAGATCGAGATCGGCCGGGACATGTACATTCTGCTCCTCACCGGCCGCGAGGAGGAGGAACAGGTGGTGGAGGCGTTCGACGCCGGAGTGGACGACTTCGTGTCCAAGCCCTTCAACCCGCGCATCCTGCTGTCGCGCGTCGCGGCCGGCGAGCGGCTCGTGCGCCTGCAGGTCAGGGTGGCCGGCGACAAGGCGAAGATGGAGCAGCAGGTCGCGCAGCTCGCCGTGCTCAACCGCAAGCTGACCACGACCACGGTGACGGACGCGCTCACCAGCCTGCCGAACCGGCGGCATGCCATGCAGACCCTCGAGCAGGCGTTCGAGCGCCGCGATCCGGGCAAGGCGGACCAGCTCTCCTTGATCATGATCGACATCGACCACTTCAAGAAGGTCAACGACGAGTACGGGCACGACGCCGGCGACGCGGTGCTGTGCGAGCTGGCCAACGTGCTGCGCGGACTGCTGCGCCGCCAGGACACGGTCTGCCGCCTGGGCGGCGAGGAGTTCATCGTCGTCTGTCCGGGTTCGGACGCCGCGGGGGCGGCGGCGGTCGCGGAGCGGCTGCGCAAGGGCGTGGCCAGCCACCGCATCCGGCACGGCAGGTTCGACCGCTCCGTGACGTGCAGCTTCGGCGTGGCCCAGCGCACGCCCCTCATGCAGAGCCACGAGGCCCTACTGAAGGCGGCCGACGTCGCGGTGTACGAGGCCAAGGAAGCCGGCCGCAACCGGGTGTGCGTGGCCCCGCTCGCCTGAGGCGGGTTCCTGGCGTGCACCGCGGCCGCGCCCGCGCGCCGTATTTCCGCGCGCGCGGTCATTGCGCCCGCGGCGCGATCGCTGCTACACTCGCGCCCCCGTGATCCAAACGCGCTGCTCGGGCCGGCCCGGCCCCACCGGCCGGCCCGCGAGACCCCAGCCAGCGCGCCCCGACAGGTGCCCGTGCTCCACTCCATCCACCGCGTTCTCGCCGGTGCTGTCTGCGTGACGGCGGCCTGCTTCTTCGCTCTTCCTTCCGCCAGCGTCGCCTACTCGCTGCTCTCCGGCAGCCTGGGTCTCGGCACCTCGGGGAACGGCTACCAGCGGGACGTCAGGGTGTACAACAACGCCCTCGACCCGTCGGCCAACTCCAACAAGGCGGCCGAGATCGGCTACCCCGGAGCGGATGGCGCGGTGCTCGCCAGCTGGAAAGCCGCGACCGCCTGGAACTCGGACAAGCACAACGCCGGCAAGAACTTCGACTTCGACTTTCAGGGCTCGGTGACCAGCGCCGGCGACAGCGACTCCAACACCGTCTCCTGGACCTACACGCTCTGCGGCGGCGGCACGCTGGCCTACACGCTCACGCCGATCGCGAACGGCTGGGCCATCCGCTTGTGCGAGGGCTGGGTGTGGGCGAACGGCCCGGGCGAGCCGGCGCCGGGCCAGATCGACATCCAGGGGATCGTCGCGCACGAGCTGGGGCACGCCCTGGGACTCGGCCACAGCAGCGTGGGCTGCGGCGGCGACTGCGGCAACGACGCGACCATGTGCGCCTACCTCTGCGGCAGCGGCAGCAACTTCCGCTCCCTCGAGGCGGATGATCTCGCCGGCCTCGAGGCGATCTACGGCGCCCGGCCGCCCGGCAAGCCGGAGATCACGGGCCTGAGCGGCTCGATGAGCAACGGCAACACGCTGATCGTCAAGGGCAAGGGCTTCCCGCCCTCGGTCAACGTCAAGTTCACGTCCAAGACCACTCAGGACACGGGCGCCATCCAGGGAGTGGTGTACGGCGTGGCGGCCGCAGCGCAGCAGCTCACGGTCACGATCCCCACGGCCGCGCGGGACGGCAACGTGCTGATCTGGGTGCCGGAAAGCTCCCTGCTGTCCAATCCCTTCCCCATCGACATCGGCGGCGCGCCGCCCACGCCGCCTGCGATCTACGGCATCGCGCCCGCGGTGGTCGCGGCCCTCGGCGGCAATACGGTCACGCTCAGCGGCAGCGCCTTCACCGGCGCCCTGCGCGTCGAGGTCGGCCCGGCGACCCTCTTGCCGGGCGCGGGATTCGTGATCCAGAGCGACTCGAGCATCGCTTTCGCGCCTCCGCCGGCGCAAGGCTCGCTCGACCCGGTGCCGGTCATCGTGGCCACGGCCGGAGGGTCGAGCGCGCAGGTCACGCTCAGCTACGTGGAGACGTCGCCGCTCCTGCTGCTCGGGCCGCCGCACCTGGGGAACGGCTCCAGCGCCACCTACACGTGGGGCGGCAAGCCCGGGCAGCTCGCCATCCTGCTCGCGGGCGGCCAGAACGCGACGGTCGACTTCCAGGGAGCGCCCCTCCTCTGCGCCACGCTCTGGCTGCTCTTGCCGCAGACGGACGCCGCCGGCATCGGCTCGCTCTGCGCGCCCATCGACAACCTGCCGCTCGGAGTGGACGTGTGCGTGCAGATCGCCACGCTCGCGCCGCCGGGAACGGACCTCGGCAGCGTCGCGCTTTCCAATATCCACGTGGCCAAGGTCCTCTTCTAATCAACGCGTCCCGGCGCTAGTGTCCTGTGCGCTCGGCCCCGGCCCCTTCACTCGTGGAGCGCCCCGACCCGTGCGCGTCCTTTCTTCCCTGTTCACCGGCCTGCTGCTCGCGCCGCTCTTCGACCTGGGCGTGCGCCTGTGCCAGGAGGCGTCCGCGGGCGCGGCCCCGGGCCGCGTGCTGGCCGCGCTTGCGCTCGGCGGCTGCGCTCTCCTGGTCTCTCTCGTTCCGGCCGGCGCGGCCTCGGGCCGCCGCGGCCGGGCGCTCGCCGGCCTGATCCTGCTGGCCGGAGTGATCCTGGCTCTTCTGGCGGCCGGCGACGCCCGCCCCGGAAGGCCGCTCGTCGCGGCGGCGCTGTTCCTGCTGCCCGCCCTCGGCTTGGCGCTGCTCGGCGGCCAGGCGCCCCATCCAGCCGCCTTCCTCCTCGGTTCCGCGGCGGGGCTCTTCGTGCACGCGGCCTGGCTCATGCCCTCGTTCGGCCGCGCCGCTCCGGCCGTCCTCGCGGCCCTCTTCCTCGCGGTCGCGCGCCTCGCGGCGCCCGCGGCCCGGAGCGAGGTTACACGCCGGGCCTGGCAGGTCGATCTCATCCTCTGCGGGCTCGTTCTCGGCTTCGGCTTCGATCTGGCCCGGCCCTTCGTCCTGCAGCACACGAGCGGATGCGGTTTCAGCCACGCGGCCGTGAACGTCGTCCTCCTCCTGGGCGCGGGGCTCGGCGCGATCCTGGCCATGCCGCGCCGGGGCGCGTGGATCTCCCGCGCGCTCTTGCCGTTCGTCGCGCTGCTGGCCCTCCTGAACCTCTTCTTCGCGCTGCGGAACGCCTCGCAACCGGCGGTGCTCAACGACCTGGCCTTCGCCGCCTCAGCGGACACGCGCCTGACCGAGCTGTCGCTCGCGCGCGCGCTCCTGGGGCTCGCGGCCATCGGCGCCGGCCTCTGGCTGCGGGACGCGCTCTCCCGCCTGCCCGCCTGCCGCGGAGCGGGCGTGCTGCTCCTCGCGCTCGGCGCGGGCGCGTTCCTGGCCCAGCGCGTGCTGGAGGGCGGCCTCCCCTGGCCGCGCGCGCTCCTGGGCGAGGAACGGGCGCTGGTCCGGCACCATCCAGCGCTCGAGATCCTGGAGGAGCAACTGGTCACGCCGGACGGCGTGCTGCGCCTCGCCCGGGACAACACGCTGGCGCAGGGCGAACCGCACCTCTGGTGGCAGGCGCGGCGCGCCTCGCGCATCGAGGCCTTTGCCTCGCTCGAGGCAGAGGAAGTGAGCCTCGCCGGCAGCCTGCTGCCCGCGGGCGGCAGGCTCCTTCTGATCGGCAACGCCAGCAAGCGCCACCGCGCCGCGTACACCGCGTCCCCGTTCTCGGAATACGCGGTCGCACCCTCGATCCCGGTGTTCCCGAGCGCGTCCTTGGCGGGAGAGGAGCGTCTCGACGCCTTCCGGCTCGGAGCGGGGCAGGATCCCATCGACGCGATCGTCTTCCTCTCCTCGGCCGCGCCGGCGTGGCGGCCAGCGCGGCTCTTGTCCCGGGAGGCGCTTGCCGGCGCGCGCGCCGCGCTCAGGCCGGGCGGCGTCCTGCTCGTCTGGTTCGACCTGCGCGTGAACTCCCTGGACGCGATCGCCGCGGTCTCCCTCGCCCTGCGAGAGGTCTTCGGGCCGGTCCGAACCTGGATCGCCCTCGACGGCCACGCCGGTCCGTTCCTCGCCCTCGAGGCCGGCCCGCTGCCTGACGTGGAACAGGACGGCTTCTGCCGGCCGATCCCGGGCGAAGCGCTCACGGACGGCTGGTCGCGCCTGAACAGCATCCTTGATCCGGTGGTGGAAACGCGGCGCGTGCTCCGGCCGACGCGGTGCCCGCTGGCGGATGCGACCGAGCTCACGCGGCTCGCGCAGGCCTGCGAGCGCCGCGCCGCGCCTCACGTCGCCCACCTGCTGCGCGCCCTGGCGATCCACTCGGCCAACTTCTTCGACGTGGAGTCCGCGACGAGCGACAACGAGCGCCACCGCATCGTCGACGAGGAGTGCGACGCGCTGGTCCTGGCGCTGGCCGCGGCGCCCGCTGACCCGCTGGTCATGAACCAGGTCAAGCGCTTCATCGCCCTGGCCCACGCCAAGGGCGAGTACGAGCGCCTCGACCGCGTCCTTTTGCCCGCTCTCGCGGCGCACCCCGGCGACGCCGGCCTGCACTACGTGTCCGGCAAGGCGAACTTCGAGCTGCAGGCCTTCGACCTGGCCATCGACGACCTCGAGCTGGTGGTCCGCTCCGACCGCATGCAGTACGAGGCGTTCCTGCTGCTCGGGCTCTCGTACGCCAGCCTCGAGGAGCCGGACTTCGCCGCGGCCATCTCCGCGCTGGAAGCGGCCCGGGAGCTGCGGCCGGACGCGCTCAAGGCGCTGCGCGCGCTGGGCGTCACGCTCTGCCGGGCCGGCCGCGAGGCCGAGGCCGAACCGTACCTCGAACGCGTGATCGGCGAGGCGCCGGCGGACGAGGAAGCGCGCGCCTACCTGGAGAGGATCCGCTCCAGGTAGCCGCTCGCGGCCCGCCAGCCGGAAGCGCGCGCCGCGCAGCGCCGTGTTGCGGTAGTCTGTGCCATCCCCTTCGCCTGACGGTGAGACCGATGAGCCTCTTCGATCGCGTGGTGGCCGCGTCCCTGCCCTTCGTTCCCAAGCCGATCGTCGGCATGGTCTCGCGCCGCTACATCGCGGGCGAGACGCTGGCGGACGCGGTGCGCGCGGTGAAGGAGCTGAACGCCGAGGGGGCGGCGGCGACCGTGGACGTGCTCGGCGAGGACACCAAGGAGCGCGCGCAGGCCGAGCGCACCGTCGCCGAGTACCGGCGCGTCATCGAGGCGATCGTCGAGAACGCGCTGCAGTGCAACATCTCGATCAAGCTGACCGCGCTCGGTCTGCTCATCGACGAGTCGCTCTGCCGCGACAACGTGCGCGCGATCCTCGCCGCCGCCCGGCCGCACGGCATGTTCGTGCGCATCGACATGGAGGACTCGAGCGTCACCACGCGCACGCTCGACGTGTACCGCGCCGTGAGGAAGGAGTACGCCGCGGTGGGGCCGGTGCTGCAGGCCTACATGCGGCGCAGCCTGGCTGACGCCCGCAGCCTCCTCGCCGAGCCGCCGCTGAACGTGCGCCTGTGCAAGGGCATCTACAACGAGCCCGCGGGCGTGGCCTTCAAGGACTTCGAGGTGGTGCGCAGGTCCTACGCCAATTTGCTCGGGATCCTGCTGCGCGCGGGCGCCTGCGTGGGGATCGCCACGCACGACGCGCCCTTGCTCTACGAGGGGCTGCGTCTGGTCGACGAGCTTCGCCTCGCGCCCGAGGCCTACGAGTTCCAGATGCTCCTCGGCGTGATCCCGGAGATGCGCCGCGTCCTGATCAGCGAGGGGCACCGCCTGCGCGTCTACGTCCCCTTCGGCCAGAACTGGTACGGCTACTCCAGGCGCCGCCTGCGCGAGAACCCGAAGGTGGCCGGCTTCGTGCTGAAGAACATGTTCGCGCGGCGTTAGCCCGAATATCTCACCGCCGGTCCGCGCCTGGCCGGCCCTCGTCGCCGATCTCGTCGTTGCTCGTCGTCAAGAACTCCACCGCCGACGCGCGTCGCCGTCGTGGGCGCCGGCTTCATCTCCGCCTTCCACCTCGAGATCCTGGCGCGCACTCCGGACGTGGAGCTGGTCGCGGTGTGCGACGAGAACCTCGCGGCCGCGGAAGCGGCGGCGCGCCGCTGCGGCGTGCCCGCGGCCGTCGCGGAGATAGACCAGCTCGCGCGCCTGGGCGTGCACGTGGCCCACCTGGCCGTGCCTCCCGCCCTGCACTTCGACCTGACGCGGCGCCTGCTCGAGCTGGGCGTGGGAGTGTTCGCCGAGAAGCCCATGGCCTTGTCGAGCGCCGACGCCCTCGAGCTGCTGCGCCTGGCCTCGAGCCGGCGCCTGCCGCTCGCCGTGAACCACAACAACGTGTTCCACCCGGCCTTCCAGCGCCTGGTGCGCAGGGTGCGCGCGGGCGAGATCGGGCGCGTCGAGCACGTGCAGGTCACGTTCTCCGTGCCGCTGCGGCAGCTCGACGCCGGCGACTACTCGCACTGGATGTTCCGCGCGCCCCGCAACATCGTCTTCGAGCAGGCCACGCACCCGCTGAGCCAGCTCAACCACCTCCTCGGGCGCGTGCGGAGCGCGCAGACGACGCTTCTCTCGCAACGCGAGCTCCACCCCGGCCAAACGTTCATCGACCGCTGGCTCACGGCCGCCGAGGCCGAGCGCGGAACAGCCCAGCTCTACATGGCGTTCGGCCAGCCCTTCACGCGCAGCACGCTGCAGGTCCTGGGGAGCGACGGCTGCCTCGAGGCCGACCTCTCCCACGACACGCTGTGCGGCGAGGAGAAGACCCTCTACCTCGACTTCTGGAACAGCTTTCTCGCCGGTGCGCGGCGCGCGCGCGCGCTGCGCCAGGACGCGCGGCGCGCGCTTTTCGGCTGGATGGGCGCGACGCTCGGCCTGCGCGCGCGCTCCGACCAGTTCTACGCCGGCATGCGCGCCAGCATCCAGGCCTTCCACCGCGCCCTGCGCGCGGGCGAGCCTCTGCCCAGCGACGCGCGGAGCGGCGTCGAGGTGAGCGAGTGGTGCGAGGCCGTGGCGGCGGGCGTTTCCGGCGCGGAGGCGCCGCGACCGCGCTTCCCCGCTCCCGGCGGTGCGCGCGGCGGCGAGGTGGTCGTGCTCGGCGCGACCGGGTTCATCGGCCGCCGCGTGGTGCGGAAGCTGCTCGAACGCGGCGTGCCGGTCACGGCCGTGGTGCGCCGCCTGCACTCCCTGCCCCCGGAGATCAGCGAGCCGGCGCTCGCCGGCAAGTTGCGCGTGGTGCAGGGCGGCCTCCTGGACGCGGCCGCGCTCGCCCGCGCCCTGCGCGGCGCAACGGCCTGCATCCACCTGGCCACGGGCGGCGGGAACACCTGGGACGAAGTCGAGCGCGCGATGGTGCGGGGCTCGCTCGGAGTCGCCGCCGCCTGCCGCGACGCGGGCGTGCGCCGCCTGGTCTACGTCTCGTCGATCGCGAGCCTCTACACCGGCCTGGACTGCGGGACGCGCGAGATCGCCGACTCGACCGAGACCGACCCGCTGCCGAACTGGCGGCCGGTCTACGCGCGCGGCAAGGCAGCCGCCGAGCGAGCGCTCCTCGAGTTCCAGAGCGAACATGACGTCGGCCTGATCATCGCGCGGCCGGGCGTCGTGCTCGGCGCGGGCACGCCCATGCAGCACAGCGGGCTCGGCCTGTGGGTGCGCGACAACCACTGCGTCGGCTGGGGAGCGGGGGAGCACCCGCTGCCGCTCGTGCTCGTGGACGACGTGGCCGAGGCGCTGGTGCGGGCCGGCCTCCATCGCGGCGCCGAGCTGCACGGCAAGGCGCTCAACCTGTGCGCGCGGCCGCCGCTCTCCGCGCGCGAGGTGGTGGCGGAGCTGGCGCGCGCCACCGGCAGGAGGATCGTGTTCCATCCGCGCTCCCTGGCTCTCAGCCAGGCCATGGAGATCGGCAAGTGGCTGGTCAAGGTGGCCGGGCGCCGGCCGGGGGCGGCCTTCCCCTCCTACCACGACTTGAAGGCGCGCTCCCTCGCGCCGCGCTTCTGCTGCGAGCTGGCGCGCGAAATCCTCGGCTGGCGACCGGTGGAGGAGCGCGAGGAGTTCCTCGAGCGCGCGGTCCGCGTTTACGGCCGCGCGCACGGCGGCGGCACGGGCGATGACCGGCGCGCGCCCTGAGTCTCCCCCCCTGCTCTTGCATGCTTTCGCCACGTTCGTGGCGGCCGGGCCGCAGGTGCGCGCCACGCTGCTCATGGCCGCCTTCGGACCGGCCTATCGCCACGCCATCGTCGCCATGGACGGCCGCGGCGAAGCCGCGTCTCTTCTTCCCGCCGGGGTCGAAGCGGAGATGATCGATCCGCCCGCGGAACGAGGCATGGCGCGCCGCGCGCTCGCCATGCGCCGCCTGCTCGCGCGCGAGCGGCCGGACCTGCTGCTCACCTACAACTGGGGCAGCTTCGACGCCGTGCTCGCGGCACGCGCCCTTCCCGGCCTGCCTCACGTCCATCACGAGGACGGGTTCAACGCCGACGAGGCGCGGCAGCAGAAGGCGCGGCGCGTGCTGGCGCGCCGCCTCTGCCTGCCGCGTTGCCGGCGCGTGGTGGTCTGCTCGCGCCGCCTGCTCGCCATCGCGCTCGAGTCGTGGAAGCTCGAGCCCGGCCGCGTGCGGCTCATCCCAAACGGCGTGCGCGGCGAGAGCTTCTCTCCCGGCCCCTCGGCCGTGCGCGAGCGCCTCGACCTCCCCGCCGGCGCGCTCGTGATCGGCACCGTCGGTCACCTCCGCCCGGTGAAGAACGTGGCGCGGCTGATCGAGGCCTTCGCGCTGCTGCAGGAAGACGGCGCTGGCGGCCCCTTCCTCTTGATCGTGGGCGACGGGCCGGAGCGGGGCCGGCTGGAGGAGCTGGCGCGCTCGCTCCGGGAAGCCGCGCCGCGCGTTCGCTTCGCCGGACACCAGGCGGAGCTGCTGCCCTATTACCGCGCCTGCGACGTCTTCGCCCTGTCCTCGGACTCGGAGCAGCATCCGCTGGCGCTGCTCGAGGCGCTGGCCTGCGGTCTGCCCGCGGCGTCGACCGACGTGGGCGACGTGCGCGTTCTCTTGCCGCCGGAGCAGGGCCGCTTCCTGGCGCCGGCGAGCGCGGCGCCGGACGCCGCCGCGCTGGCCCGCCCCCTCGCCGAGCTGCTCGGCGACCGCGCGCTGCGCGTGCGCCTCGGCGCCCTGAACCGCGCGCACGTCCTCGAGCACTACTCGTTCGAAGGCATGCGCGACGCGTATCGCGAGGTCTACGACGCGGCGCTCGCGGGCGCGTGAGCGCGCGCGGCGGGAGAGCCTGGCGCGCCGCTTCCTACAATCGAGACGCGGCCCCGGCATCAAGCAGCCGCAGCAGGAGCGAACATGTCTCTCTCAGGACGGGAAGTGCGGCCGCCGGAGTACGACGATCCGCTGCAGGGATTCCGCGAGCTGATGCCGCGGCGCGTGCGCCGCATGCTGCTCGTCGGCAGCCGCTACGACTTCTTCGTGCTCTGGGAGGATGGGCAGCTCAGCCAGCTCCTGCTCAGCGAGTGGCTGCACGCCCATCTCAGCAACACCAAGTGGATCACGCTCGCGCTCAGCGGCGCCGAGGCCCTGGGCGCCTGCCGCGAGGAAGAGCTCGACCTGGTCATCGTCACCCCGCACATCCGCGACATGGACGCGCTCGAGCTGGGCCGCCAGCTGCGCGCCGCGCATCCCGAGCTGCCAGTCGTGCCGCTCGCCTTCGACAGCCAGGAGCTGGCGGCCTTCAGGAGCCAGCCGGACATCGCGCGCTTCGAGCGCCCCTTCCTCTGGCAGGGCGACTTCCGCCTGCTGCTCGGCATCGTGCAGTCGCTGGAGGATCGCTGGAACGTCGCCCCGGACACGGCGAGCGTCGGCGTCAGCGTCATCATCCTCATCGAGGACAGCGTGCACTACTACTCGTCCTACCTGCCCATGATCTACGAGACGCTGCGCCGCCAGTCGCAGCGCGTGATCGCCGAGGGCACGAGCCTGCACCACAAGATCATGCGCCTGCGCGCCCGCCCCAAGATCCTGCACTGCACCACCTACGAGGAGGCGCTCGGCCACTTCCGCACCCAGCGCGCGCACCTGCTCGGCATCATCTCCGACGTCAAGTTCCCGCGCGGCGGCGTGGAAGACCGCGATGCCGGCCTGGACTTCGCGCGCATGGTGCGCGCGGAGATGCCGGACCTGCCGATCCTGCTGCAGACGAAGGAGCCGGCGCTCAGGCGGCAGGCCGAGGAGATCAAGGCGGCGATGGTCCTCAAGGGCTCCCCCACCGTGCTCGAGGAGCTCGGGCAGTTCATGCGCGGGAGTTTCGGCTTCGGCAGCTTCGTCTTCGTGGAGGACGGCCAGAAGATCGCGGAAGCGGAGGACCTGAGGCAGCTCGAGCAGCTCCTGCAGATCGTGCCGCTCGACGTGGTGCTGCGCCACGCCGAGAGCAACCACTTCTCCACCTGGCTCAAGGCGCGCACCGAGTTCGGCCTGGCCGAGACGCTGCGCGACGCGCAGGTCTCCGACTTTCCCACGGGCGAGGCGGTGCGCGACTACCTCGTGACCTCGCTGCGCGAGTTCCGCCACGGGCGCCAGAGCGGCAGCATCGCCGACTTCGACCCCGCGGAGTTCAACCCGACCATGAGCTTCGCGCGCATCGGCGAAGGGTCGCTCGGCGGCAAGGCGCGCGGCCTCGGCTTCGTGCGCACCCTGCTGCATCGCTATCAGGTCAGGAAGCGCTTCCCCGAGGTCGAGATCCAGGTGCCGGCGGCCGTCGTGCTGGCCACGCACGTCTTCGACCAGTTCCTCGAGGAAAACGGTCTGCGCGAGTTCGCCATGGAGGAGCAGGACGACGCCGCCATCGAGCGGCGCTTCATCGAGGCGCGCCTGCCCGCGGACGTCTTCCGCCAGCTCACGCAGTTCCTGGATCTCGTGGACTATCCGCTGGCGGTGCGCTCATCGAGCCTGCTCGAGGACTCGCAGAACTTCTCCCTCACCGGCGTCTACCGCACCTACATGGTCCCGAACAGCCACCCGGACCGCGAGGTGCGCCTCAAGCAGGTCGTGAACGCGGTGAAGCGCGTGTACGCGAGCACCTTCTTCCAGAACGTCAAGAGCTGCTTCCGGCCCGCGCCCTACCGCCTCGAGGAAGAGAAGATGGCGGTCATCATCCAGCGCGTGGTCGGGTCGCGGCACGGCAACCGTTTCTATCCCGACTTCTCCGGCACCGTGCGCTCGCACAACTTCTACCCCACGCCGCCGCTCAAGCACGAGGACGGCATCGCGCGCCTCGCCCTCGGCCTGGGCGAGGAGGTGGTCAGCGGCGAGAAGGCGGTCAGCTTCAGCCCCAAGTACCCGCAGCACCCGATCCAGTTCTCCACGCCCGCGCAGATCCTGGAGAACTCGCAGACCGAGTTCTTCGCGCTCGAGCTGGAGGGGCCGGAGAGCCGGCCCGATCCAGCGGCCGAGCTCAAGCTGGCGCGCCTCGGCCTGGCGGCGGCCATCGAGGACGACATGCTGGCCTGGAGCGGCTCGGTCTACTCGCCGGAGAACGACGCGGTCTACGACGGCGTGGGGCGGCCCGGCGTGCCGCTCGTCACTTTCTTCCCCGTCCTCAAGCAGGGGCTTTTCCCGCTGGCGGAGATTCTGCGCGTGCTCATGGACGTGGGCGCGCGCGCCATGAACATGCCGGTGGAGATCGAGTTCGCGGCCAATCTCTCGCCGCCCCCTGGGCAGAAGCGCGAGGTGGCGTTCCTGCAGCTGCGTCCCTTCACCATCGCCTCGCGGCCGGAGAACCTCGTCCTCGACGACCTGGACGTCGCGCGCGTGCTCTGCGCCAGCACGCTCGTGCTCGGCCACGGCGTGGTGGACGACGTCCGCGACATCGTCGTGGTCGACCGCGACCGCTTCGACCGCTCGCACAGCCTCGTCGCCGCGCAGGAGGTCGCGGACCTCAACGCCCGGCTGGTGAGCGCGGGGACGCGCTACCTGCTGATCGGCGTGGGGCGCTGGGGATCGGCCGACCCCTGGCTCGGCATCCCGATCGCCTGGCCGCAGATCAACGGCGCGCGCGTGATCGTCGAGTCCGACTTCAAGGACATGCACACCACGCCGTCGCAAGGGTCCCACTTCTTCCAGAACCTGACGACATCAGGCACCGGCTACTTCACGGTCGGCGGCGCCAACCAGGTGGGCTACGTGGACTGGGAGTGGCTGGCCGCGCGGCCGGCAGAGGTCGAGCTGACCTTCGTGCGGCATCTGCGGCTCGAGAAGCCGCTCAGGACCATGACCTCGATCTTCCGGTCGTCGCCCGGTAGCACGACCCGGCCCCGGAGAGTCGCGCCGTGGGGCGTCGCCAGCACCAGGTCGGCCGCTCGCTTCTCCTCCGGCGCCAGCGTGAAGGCGCTCGGAGCGACCACCCCGTGTCTCGTGAAGGTCTCGTGGTGCCGGCCGACGATCACGCACCGGATCACCCAGGTCCCCTCGCACAAGCGTGGGAAGAAATAGCGCCCGGCCGCGTCACTGGTCACCTGCTGTTCGGACAAGGTCCACCGGTCCGAAATCCCTGTGCCACCAAGCGAGAGATTGAGCGTCACGTCGGGAACAAGACTGCCGCTCTCGTCACGCACCAAGCCCGAGAGCGTCGCCGGCTCCTGGAGCTCCGCCAGCATCTCGCGGATCTCGCCACGCTCCACGCTCAGGTCGGTCAGGATGAACGGCGCGTACCCTTCCGCCTCGACGAGCACGCTCGCAAGGCTCGCCGGTGAGAGCGCGACGAAGCAGGTCCCGTTGGAGTTCGATTCGGTGCGGCTCCAGCCTTCGCTCCCTCCGCTGGCACCTTCGGTGGCAATACGGCAGCGGAAACGCAGGATCGGCCGCCCGTCGCGCGCGGCCAGAATGCGGAGCACCACGCCGGAGACGGCCTCGACCGCAACTCTCACCTCCCGATCGCCCGTGGCCACCGCCGTGACGAACGACGGCCAGGCCTGGCTGCCGGGCTGCCCGGTGCGCGCGGCCGTGAGGAGATAGGGCCCCGGGAAGAGACCCTCGAGGGCGAACCGGCCATCCGCGCCCGCGAGGGCGTACGTCGCCTCGTTGCAGTGCACTTCGCCGGCGGCTCGGACGCGCAGATCAGGGCTGTAGACGTCCATCTTCGCCCGCACCACGGCGCCCGCCACGGGCCGATCACCCGCGTCCACCACCACACCGCTGATCGACTCGCCGTCCGCCAGCTCGATGGTCAGGTCGGTGTCCGAACTCCATTCCCGGCGCCCGGATTCCCAGGGCAAGAGCCCTTGGGCGCGGGCGTTCAGGATCGCGTCTCCCGACACCTGTTGGAGGGCGAAGCACCCCGCATCGTCAGTCCGGGTCGTAAGCGACGCGTGGGGCCAGCAGCGCAACGTCACACACGCGCCGGGGACTGGCGCGCGATTCAACGCGCGCACCACGCGACCTCGAATCGTGTATCCGCGCGCCAGGCGAATCGGAGCGAGCTCACAGTCCGGCGCGTCCGGGACGACGGCGTCGCAGGGGGAGCAGTCGGCGAAGTCGGGATGCGAGAGCCACAAGGTGTAGGAGAGGTACTCGGTCGGGCAGACTCCCTCGAACAGGAAGTGGCCCGACGCGTCGGTCGTTGTCTCCGTGGAAGAGGGCCCCGTCGGGTTCCGGCACCCGTCCCTGACGGCCCGTCGCGTCAGACGCACCACCACGCCCTCGATCGGCAGTCCCTCCGGATCGAGCACGGTTCCGGCCAGTCTGCGGGTCCGTGGCAGCAGAAGCTCGACCGCGGTCGCGAGGTCGCTGCCCTCAAGCGCGGAGAGCCAGACCGTGAAACCCACGTGGCCCGGCGCAGCAACGTCGAACACGCTCGATTCGAAGCCCTGCCGGCAGGCAACGCGAAAGAGCCCGTTCCCCAGCGACTCCGCCGGGCCCGGTGCGAACTCGGGATCGTCCAGAGGACGTCTCGTGGCGGCGTCGAGCGCACGGACGAGGCAGACGCCGCCGTGCGTCGACTCGGGCACGAGCGGAACCAGCAGCGTCCGCCCAGGATCCGGCCGGAACGGGCTCGCGGTCCACGAGATGAACCCGCCGCTGCTGACCTCGAGCGAGAAGCACGTCGGCGCGACGACGACCTCGAACTCCCCGGCCGCGTCCGCGCGCCACGAGAGAGTGCCGCCAGCGTCTCGTTCGATCCTCGCGCTGACCGCCGCGCCAGGAACCGGCGCGCCCGTGTCCGCGTTCACGACGCGGCCCGTCACCCTCACGCCCGGATGGAGGAACACGTCGAGCGACTCGCCGGGCAGGATGGCGGCGCGCTGCACGGCGACGAAGCCGTCCGCACGGAACTCGAAGTCGAGCGGCTCGGGACCGGGAGGCCGAAAGACCGCGTGCTCCCCGGACCGGAAGCACTCGACCGCCGCGAACGGCAGGAGATCCTCACTCCCGCTGCGCCGCGCAAGGATCTCGACGTCATCGAGCAGGCCGCCGAACGGATCGAGGAGCCGAAACGTGATCCCCGAGAACTCGGCGGGGGGCTCGCCGTCGCCGGCCACGACCGCCAGCCGCACGGAGTCGCCATCCCGTCCGCCGCCAGGGACCTTGGCTTCGTCGTCGATCAGATGCGGCGCAGCGCTTGTACCCGCCGGAGCAGACACGTTGGTGCCGGAGGACGAGGACGGACCCACGACAACCAGCAGGATCGAGGCGGTGACCGCCAAGAGAAGTGCCGCGCACACGACCAGGGCGCCGCCTGCCAGCGCCGGCCCGGCGGCCACCGGGAGAGCGCGGTCCACGCCCGCGAGCACGACGAGACCGCTCATCCAGCTCCGGTCCCGGCCGTACGCGCTCTCCAGCCGGGCGCGCAGCGTTGCGCGGGCGCGGTGCAGCCGGGTCCGCACGGTCGCCACCGGCACACCCAAAAACATGGCGATCTCGTCCGGTCGCCGCTCCTCGAAGTAACGCAGCAGGACGGCCGTGCGGTACGGTTCGTCGAGCGCGAACACGGCCTCCACGACACGGCGCCTGAGCTCCTCGCGCTCGAGGATCTCCTCGGGCCAGGGGACGCGCGGCTCGGCCCCGTGCGCCGCTTCCCGCCGCGCGCGGCTCGCCGCTGCCCTCTTGGAGGCCCGAACCACGTTGGTCGCGACCGTCCTGAGCCACCCGGCGAGCCGCGCCGGCTTCTCCGGTTCGCGCTCGAGCGCCCGCAGGAACGTCTCCTGCACGACGTCGTCGGCCGCGTTCTCGTCCAGGACCAGCCCGCGCGCCACGGCCCGCACGAAGCCGGCGTGCGAGAGCAGGGTCTCGAGGGTCAAAGGCACAGGCGCATCCATTGGCGAGAGGCTCCGGTCCGCGCCGAGACGATGCCGTGCACGTCCGGGACATTTCACCTTTTCGCAGGCGCCGGATCCCGCGCGCCGCCGGGAAGGGCGCGCCCGAGACGGAGAAACCCGCGAACCAGCCGGCGCGCTGGCCGGCCCGTTCGCGGGTCTCTCGCGCTCAGACCGACGACCGGCGGGCTGCGCGCCCCCCGGCCTTCGGCCCGCGGTCTTCAGCCGATGTCAGACCACGCCCTGGTCCATCATCGAGTCCGCGACCTTGAGGAAGCCGGCGATGTTGGCGCCGATCACGTAGTTGCCGGGATGGCCGTAGGCCGCGGCCGCCTCGACGCACGCCTTGTGGATCGACTTCATGATCATCTTCAGGCGGTTGTCGACCTCTTCGCGCGTCCACGAGTAGCGCATCGAGTTCTGCGCCATCTCCAGGCCGGAGGTCGCGACGCCGCCGGCGTTGGCCGCCTTGCCGAGGCCGTAGAGGATCTTGTTCTCGAGGTAGACGCTGATGCCTTCCGGCGTGGTCGGCATGTTCGCGCCCTCGGAGACCACGTAGACGCCGCCCTTGATGAGGTTCTGGGCGTCGATGCCGTTGACCTCGTTCTGGGTCGCCGACGGGAAGGCGCACTGCGCCTTGTGCGCCCAGAGCGGGTTGTGGTCGAGCTTGGGGTTGACCGCGGTGTAGGTCGCGCCCTTGAACTTGCTCGCGTACTCCTGCATGCGCCCGCGGCGCACGTTCTTCAGGTCCATGACGAACGCCAGCTTCTCGGGCGAGATGCCGGCCGGGTCGTAGATGTAGCCGCTCGAGTCGGAGAGCGTCACGGACTTGGCGCCCATCTCGTTCAGCTTCTCGACCGTGTACTGGGCGACGTTGCCGCTGCCCGAAACCAGGCAGGTCTTGCCCTTCAGGGTCTCGCCCCTCGTGGCCAGCATCTCGGCGGCGAAGTAGACCGCGCCGTAGCCCGTGGCCTCGGGCCGGATGAGGGAACCGCCCCAGTTGAGGCCCTTGCCGGTGAGCACGCCCGTGAACTCGTTGCGCAGCTTCTTGTACTGTCCGAACAGGAAGCCGATCTCGCGGCCGCCGACGCCGATGTCGCCCGCGGGCACGTCGGTGTCCGGGCCGATGTGGCGGAACAGCTCGCTCATGAAGGCCTGGCAGAAGCGCATGACCTCGTTGTCGCTCTTGCCCTTCGGGTCGAAGTCCGAACCGCCCTTGCCGCCGCCCATGGGGAGCGTCGTGAGGCTGTTCTTGAAGACCTGCTCGTAGGCAAGGAACTTGAGGATGCTCAGGTTCACCGAGGGATGGAAGCGCAGGCCGCCCTTGTACGGGCCGATGGCGCTGTTCATCTCGATGCGGAAGCCGCGGTTGACCTGGACCTGGCCCTGGTCATCCACCCACGGCACGCGGAACATCATCAGGCGCTCCGGCTCAGCGATGCGCTGCAGCATCTTCGCCTTGACGTACTCCGGCCGCTTCTTCAGGACCGGCTCGAGAGATGTGACGACCTCTTCCACGGCCTGATGGAACTCAGGCTGGTTGGGGTCCCGGGCTTTTATCTCGCCGATGATCTCGGACACGATGTTCGACATGCTCATGCTCTCCAGCTAGTGATATCGAACGGACCAAAATGTGGAATTGGGCATCTTAACTCGCGGTGGAACGGGCCGGCAATCAAAACAGCCAACTTTCCGCTGAGGCCTCGCCCGCGCAGCGCTCCAGCGGATGGCCCCAGGATCGTCTGTTCGCAGCCGCGGTTCAGGAACGAACTTACGAAACCGGGCCCGCGCCGCCTGCCGGCGCCTTCCTACTTCCCGTGCGCCCAGGCCGGCATCTGGCCGAGGTCGATGCTGAAGACCAGCGGGCCCAGGAAGTGCATCGCGGCCACGATGATCACCGCACCCAGCAGGTTCAGGAGGAACCCGGTGCGGGCCAGGTCGATGATCCTGAGCCTCCCCGTGCCGAAGATGATCGCGTTCGGCGGGGTGGCCACGGGCAGCATGAAGGCGCAGGAGCAGGAGAGCGCCGCCGGCACCATGAGGTAGAGGGGGTTCAGGCTGATGGTCTGGCAGAGCCCCGCCAAGACCGGCAGGGACATCTCCGCGGTCGCGGTGTTCGACGTCAGCTCGGTGAGGAACGTGATCACCATGCACACCACGCCGAGCAGCGCGACCGGACCGAGATCGCTCGCTCCCTTCAGGCTCTCGCCGATCCACTGCGAGAGGCCGGAGTCCACGAAGCCCCTGGCGAGGGCGAAGCCGCCGCCGAACAGGAGCACGATGCCCCAGGGCAGCCGCTCCGCCGTGGCCCAGTCCATGAGGCGCTCGCCGCGCCGCGCGCCAGAGGGGAGCAGGAACAAGAGAAGCGCCATGCCGATCGCCACGGTGCCGTCCGAAAGGAACGCCGGCGTGGGCAGGAAGCGCCCCCAGCCAGGAACCACGAACGCGCCGACGTCGATCTCCTCGCGGAAGAGCCAGAGCACGACCAGGATCACGAAGTCGGCGAACACCAGGCGCTCCGCCAGGGACATCTTGCCCAGCTCGCGGTGCTGGCGGCGCAGCACCTCCGGGTCCACCGCGATCTCGCCGCGGCGCGGGGCGAAGAACAGCCAGAGCAGCCCCCAGGCGGCCAGGAGGAGCGCGAGCGACACCGGCGCGGCGAAGACGAACCAGGAGGCGAACGAGATGTCGGGCGCCTCCGGGAAGCAGATGACCAGGAGCCGCGCGAAGGACAGGTTCGGCGGCGTGCCGACCAGGGTGGCGATGCCGCCGATCGAGGCGCCGTAGGCCACGCCGATGAGCAACGCGACCGCGAAGCGCCCCACCTTCTCGCGGCCGCTCTCCTCCTCCATCTTGACGACGATGGCCAGCACGATGGTGACCATCATCATGGCCGCCGCGGTGTTGGAGATCCACATCGACAGGGCCCAGGTGGCGACCATGAAGCCGAGGAGGATCCGTCCGGGACGCGCGCCGAAGAGAAGCAGGATGCGGAGCGCGATGCGGCGGTGCAGGTTCCAGCGCTCCATGGCGAGCGCCACGATGAACCCGCCCAGGAACAGGAAGATGGTCGCGTTGAAGTACTGCGCCGCCACGTCCTTGCTGTTCATCACGCCGAAGAGCGGGAAGAGGATCATGGGCAGGAGCGACGTGGCGGCGAGCGGCAGCGCCTCGCCGATCCACCAGACCGCCATGAGCAGCGCCACCGCGGCGGTCGCGGTGACCTGCGGCTTCCCGGGCACGAGATCGCAGAAAAGAAATAGCGCCGCGGCCAGGATCGGTCCCAGGTAGAGGGTCGCCCGGCGCACGGTTCCCTCCCCGTTCAGGCCTTCCCGCAGCACTTCTTGTACTTCTTGCCGCTGCCGCAGGGGCAGGGCTCGTTGCGCCCGACCGCGGACAGGGGGGCCTTCTCCAGCCGCGGCGCGGCCGAGCGCCGCTGGTCGAAGTACCAGGCGCCGTCGATGCGGCAGAAGCGCGCCTGCTCGTGGTGCTCGCGCTCCTGCCCTTGCTCGGCAAAGCGCGCGACGAACTCCACCATGCCTTCGTCGTCGTCCGGCCCACCGGCCTCGGTGGCGCGGATCTCCAGCCCCTTCCACTCGGCGCCGGCCGCCCAGGTAGCGATGGCCTCGCGGTCCACCTTGCGGCGCTGATCGGGCCGCGTGGTCTGGACGATGTAGTCCACCTCCTTCCTGGTGTAGGCGGCGTAGCGCGAGCGCATCAGCTCCTCGGCGGTGCGCGCGGGCCGCTCCCCGGAAAGGAGCGGAGCGCAGCACTCCGCGAAGGCGGACCCGGAACCACAGGGACAGTCGGTCATGGCGGGCTCCAGACGCCGTTCGGCGATCTGCGCGGGCGGAAGTCGGAGCGGGATCCTACGCCCGCCGGCCGCCGATCTCCAGGATCGGCGCACGCTGCACCGCGTCCCGCAGGGCTGATCCGCTTCGGGGCGAGCCTGGGGGGCGGTGGCTGACCAGGCTGCTCCCTTCGATTCGGCTGCAACAGGCTTTGGGCCGCCGTCGTATCTGCGGGGAATCCGCCCTCGAGACCGGCACGCAGCGACTGCCTGGAGGCCGCCATGAAAGACGCGACGATGGATCGGAAAGCGTTCCTCAAGTGCGTGGGCGCAACCTGCGCCGGCTCCTGCCTCTGCGCCCTGGGCCTGAGCGGAGCGTCGGGCCAGGAAGAGGCTCCGTCCCCGCAGGAGGAAGCGCCCCCCTCCAAACCGGAGGGCGCGCCCCGCGCGGTGAAGCGCATCGAGTTCGCCGAGTCCTGGGTCAAGCGCCTCATGCGCGTGCTCGACGAGAACCTCGACGCCGAGACGGCGAAGAAGGTGATGATGGCGAATGGCGCGGCCTGCTTCCGCGAGTACATCCGCGCCACGGGGCAGACGATACGTCCTGTCTCGCGCGACGAGCTCGCGGCATTCATCCAGGCCAACGTCAAGGACGACTCCATCCGCATCGAGGGGGACGTCATCCACTTCCAGTTCAAGTCCAGCGCCGAGACCGGAAAGCCCGCGCCCGAGGGAGCCTGTCTCTGCTCGCTCGTGGAAACCAAGCCCGCCGGCCTCTCCGGCACCTACTGCCTGTGCTCGGTGGGATACGTCAAGGAGTGGCATGAGCAGCTCCTTGGGCGGCCGGTCGAGGTGGAGCTGGTCGACTCGGTCCTGAGAGGCGGCGCGCGCTGCCGTTTCCAGATCACCTTGTCCTGAACGAGCTTCCGCCTCTTGCCTCGCGGGCAGGGCCGCGCTGGCCGCGGGGCTCGCGCGCGGGTACAATCGCCGTGTTCAAGTCACTCCAACCGGGAGACAGCGCGATGCGTGAGTCCTTCTTCAGCCTCGTGTGCCTGCTTTGGTTCTGCGGCTCGGTCTTGCCGCAGGAAGTCTCGAGCCGCGTCGAGGTGACGCGCGACGGCGTGTTCATCGTGGAGAGCACGGGCCCGCTCGCGCCCTCCCCGGCCGGCGCGCTGGCAGCGCGCAATCCCAACCCGACCGCGTCCTCGCTGCGCTGGGTGTATCCGAACACGCCGGCGCTGCCGTGGATCACCGAGTCGGTGGGCAGCGGCAACTTCGGCACCTTCGCCTGGCTCGGCGAGAACCTGAACGGCGAGGCCGTGTCGCTGATCTCGGCCACCGAGAACCTGACGCCGCCCTTGCCGATCTACGAGGACGCGGCGCCCGCGACCTCCTCGGTGTTCATCCGCGTAGCCGCGGCCGACAAGGCGCCGCGCTGCGCCGTGGCGTGGAATGACTCCTCCCTCGTGCTGAACGAGCTCAGGCTCTACGGCGCCTTCGCGCCGGTTCCCGCGACCCTCGCCATTCCGATCCAGGAAGTCCGCATCAGCGACGACGGGCACTTCATCGCCGCCGGCTACACCGACGTCTCCAACAACGCCGCGGTGAGCGTCTACGACTCGGGGCTGAACCTGCTGCAGACGGTCACCGGAACGGGCCAGTCGTTCCGCCACCACGACATCTCCGGCGACGGCTCGCGGGTCCTGCTCGCCAACCAGACGGACAACTTCGTGTTCGACGTGGCGAGCGGGGCGCTGCTCCTGCAGGACGGCACGACCGTCTCGCACGACGCCCACTCCATCGACTTCGACGGCGACACCTGGGGCCGCGGCGGCTTCGACGTCGGCGTGTGGAAGGACAACGGCGGCGTGTGGACGCGCATCCTGACGTTCACCGATCCGGGACTCGGCTTCGGCGTGTTCCTCGCTTGCGACGTGTCGGGCGACGGGTCCACCTTCGTGACCGCGGCCTACGACGCGACCAACGCCAACAAGATGCGCGTCTACTGCTGGTCGCTCACCTCGACCAGCGCAACCTTGCTCTGGCGCTACGTCCACGTCGGTTCCGGCAGCTTCCAGGACGCTCCGCAGGAGGTCGCCGTGTCCGACGACGGCCGCTGGATCGCGGTCGGCACGTGGGGCACGCAGGCCATGCAGCAGCCGGAGGTCCTGGTGTTCGATCGCGACGCGGGCTCGGTCCCGGTCGCCAGCATCAACACGCCCGGCTCGTGCTTCAGCGTGGACATCTCCGGCGACGGCCAGTTCGTCGTGGCCGGCACCAAGGCGGTGCACGCCAACACCATGGGCAGCGGCGGCGAGGGCTACAGCCTCGATCTCGGCGGCCAGGGCCACTGGCTGCAGGGCACGCCGTCGCTCGGACGCACCATCGTGCTCAACATGAACGGCGTCCCCGGCGACCTGGTCTACATGTGGGCTGGCCTCGGGCTGCTTCCCGCGCCGGTCACGGTCTACCCGTTCAGCGGCGGGTGGTGGCTCGATCCCGCCCTGCTCTTCCTCATGCCGATCGCGCTCGCCCCGGTTCCGGCATCGGGGACTCTGTCCCTGCCGGCCGTGATCCCCAGCGTCCCGGCTGCCGTTGGCCTGGAGATCTTCACGCAGGTGGCGCGCACGGGCTCGGGCAACGAGATCGACAACTACCTGCGGCTGCCGATCACGCCCTGATCGCGGGTCAGTCGAGTCTCTCGACCGTCGCCGTCCCGCCCGAGGAGTCCCGGAGCGCGGCCAGGAAGCGCTCCGCGTGCTCCTCGGGCAGGCGCACGACCTGCTTCACCCTGGCGCCGAACTCCTCCGCCAGCACCTCGACCCCGAGGGCCGCGCCGAGGCGCCTCACGGCCTCGAGCGCGGGGTAGTCGACCTCGAGCCGCAGGCGCGCCCAGGTCACCTTCCGCACGAGCTGGGCCTCTGCGAGCGCGCTCTTCACGCACCCGGCGTAGGCCCTCGCCAGCCCGCCCTTTCCCAGCTTCACGCCGCCGAAGTAGCGCGTGACCACTGCGGCCACGTCCCCCACGCCGCTGTGCAGAAGCACCTCGAGCATCGGCCGGCCCGCCGTGCCGTGCGGCTCGCCGGCGTCGCTCATGCCGGCCTGCGCCAGGCTGCCTGGTGGACCCACGACGTAGGCGTAGCAGTGGTGCGTGGCGTCCGGGAACTCGGCGCCGATCCGCGCGACGAAGTCGCGCGCCGCGTCCACGCTCGCGACGGGCGCGAGCGTGGTGATGAAGCGGCTCCTCTGGATCACCGTCTCCTGGCGGCTCACCTCGGCGGGAACATCGTAGGGCGCGGGCCGGGTCATCGACCCCCGAGACGCTACTCTCCCGGCCACCCGCCGGCAGCGGGCTTTCACGCCGAGGCCTGCTCGTCTCGAACGAGCGGCAGCCTGGGGCGGCCGTGGAGCGTCCGAATCCCCCCAAGGTATGCTGCGTGCATGGGCGACAACAGCGGTCTGACCAGCATGACGATTTCCCTCCCGGCCACGCAGAAGGCATATGTGAAGGCCCGGGCGGCCGCGTCGGGGTGCAGCACGCCGAGCGAATACGTGCGGCGGCTCATCTACGCGGACCAGAAGGCGCGCGAGCACGAGGAACTCGAGCGGAGGGTCCTCGAGGGGCTCGACTCCCCCGCCCGGCAGATGAGCGCCAAGGACTGGAAAGACCTCCGGCGCACCCTGCGGGCGAAGCTCACCAGGCGCCGGAAGGCCCAGTAGAAGGGCCGCATGGCAGGCAGTGTGTTCTGGCGCCGCCGCGCCGAGCAGGACCTCACCGAGGCGTACCCCCACATCGGGGCCGACTCACGCGCCGCCGCCGAGCGTTTGCCCCAGGCGGTGGAGGACGCCGTCCGCTTCCGGCTCGACAACCCCGGCGCCGGGCGCCTGCGCGAACTGCTCGCATCGCGCGCACAAAGTGTACGTTCCTGGGTCGTGAAGGGCTTCCAGGCCTACCTGATCCTGTACCGATCTAAAGGCGATGACCTTGAAGTCGTGCGCTTCCTCCACGGAGCACGCGACCTCCCGAGGCTTCTCGAGGACGAGAGCTGAGGCCGCGACGCGTGGCGCGCGTCACGCCAACTCGGCGCGCCCTCCACCGGACGGCCCCGGCCGCCTCCGGAAGCGCCGGCCGGCTCAAGGCAGGAGATCGATCCTCACGCAGTTCGAGATGCTCCAGCCCATGGGCTGGCCCGCATCCTGGCACGCCGCCTGCACGTGGATCGACAGCGGGCCGCCTCCGCCCGGGACCCCGCCCGGGAAGAGGATCTCGCCGTCCTGGCTCGCGGACAGGAAGAGGATCGCCACGGGCGGCAGGATCGGGCAGAGGAAGCCCCCGGCCTCGAACACGTACGTGGGCGAGAAACTGGGCGAGACAAACAGCAGGGTGGCCGCGCCGGGCAGGGCCCCGGAGAGCACGAAGGTCGCGGACTTGCCCGAGGAGAGCGCCTGCCCCCACACGATGAGGCTCGCGCTCCCCGGCCCCTGATAACCCAGGTCGGCCTGGCAGACCCCCATGAGGTTCTCGTACCATGCGATCTTGTCGTCCAGGAGCGACGCCGACAGCGCGTCCGGATCGCCGTCCCCGTCAACATCCGCCGCGAAGACACGGCCCGCGCCCTGTCCCACCCAGGTGATCACTCTCTCCGGACCGAAGCTCCCCACACCGTTCGTGTTCTCGTACCACGCGATCTTGTAGTCGTCCATGGAGGCGGACAACACATCCGCGTCGCCGTCCCCGTCCAAATCCGTGGCAAAGACAGACCACGCACTATCCGCAGCAGTGGAGATCACCTGCTGCGGCCCGAACAGCCCCAGGCCGCTCGTGTTCTCGTACCACGCGATCTTGTCGTCGTTCGAGGACGCGGACAGCACGTCCGCGTCTCCGTCCCCGTCCACGTCGGTGGCGAACACACACCATGCCCCGTTCACAGCAGTCGAAACGACCTGCTGCGGACCGAAGTTCCCCAGACCGTTCGTGTTCTCATACCACGCGATCTTGTAGTCGCTGGTGGAGGCCGACAAGACATCTATGTCCCCATCCCCATCCAGGTCCGTGGCGAACACGGAACATGCCCAGCCTGCAGCGGTGGAGATCACCTGCTGCGGGCCGAAGCTCCCCTGACCATTCGTGTTCTCGTACCACGCGATCTTGTCGTCGTTCGACGACGCGGACAGCACGTCCGCGTCCCCGTCCCCATCCAAGTCCGCCGCAAGAACGTCCCGGGCACCATCGGCCTGGATCACCGACGCGGAGAGCACGTCCGGGTCCCCGTCCCCGTCCAGGTCCGCGGCGTAAACGCACCACGCGCCGTTCGCGGCGTTCGAGATCACCTGCTGCGGAGCGAAGCTCCCCTGACCGTCAGTGTTCTCATACCACGCGATCTTGTTGTCGAAGAGCGATGCGGACAGCACGTCCGCGTCCCCGTCCCCATCCAAGTCCGCCGCAAGAACGTCCCGGGCACCATCGGCCTGAATCGTGATCACCTGCTGCGCGCCGAAATCGCCCGCCCCGACCGGGTCGTTCTCGTACCACGCGATCTTGTCGTCGTCCGCCGATGCGGACAGCACGTCCGCATCCCCGTCTCCGTCCAAGTCCGTGGCGTACACGCACCATGCCCCGCTCACGGCAGTCGAAATCACGCGCTGCGGACCGAACGTCGCCAGACCATTCGTGTTCTCGTACCACGCCACCTGGTAGCAATGCGACGCGGAGAGCACGTCAGCATCCCCGTCCCCATCCAGGTCCCCGGCGAAGACGCACATCGGCCCGTTGTAGGTAGTGGTGGAGATCACCTGTTGCGGACCGAAGCTCCCTAGGCCGTTCGTGTTCTCGTACCACGCGATCTTGCCGTCACTGTCTGACGCGGAAAGGACGTCCGCATCCCCGTCCCCGTCCAGATCCGTGGCGAAGACGCAGTACGCCCCGTCTGCCGAAGTAGATATCACCCGCTGAGGGCCGAAGCTCCCGAGGCCATCCACGTTCTCGTACCACGCGATCTTATCGTCACCGTCTGACGCGGACAGCACGTCCATGTCGCCGTCCCCATACACGTCCCTGGCGAACACCGAAGCTGCCCTCAGCAACGAGGTCGAGACCACCTGCTGCGGGCCGAAGCCCCCGAGTCCGTCCAGGTTCTCGTACCATGCGATCCTGTTGTCACTCCACGAAGCGGACAGCACGTCCGCATCCCCGTCCCCGTCCAGGTCCGCGGCAAACACGGACCGTGCGTCGCCCGCGGCAGTCGAGATCACTTTCTGCGGACCGAAGCTCCCGGACCCGTTCAGATTCTCATACCA
>JACQZJ010000023.1 GCA_016213895.1 Planctomycetota bacterium
AGTCCTGCACCTGGCGCGGCCTGAAGCCGCTCCGCTTCAGGAAGAGCGCCAACTCGATCATCGACTCGAGCGTCGCCCCGGGATGGCCGGCGATGAAGTAGGGCACGAGGTACTGCTCCTTGCCGGCGCGCGCGCTGGCCGCGGCGAAGCGCCGGCCGAACCGCGCGAACTCGTCGTGCCGCGGCTTCCTCATCAGGTCGAGCACGCCGCGCGCGACGTGCTCCGGCGCCACCTTGAGATGCCCGCCGACGTGGTGGGCCGCGAGCTCCTCGATGTACTCGGGCGAACGGTTGGCGAGGTCCATGCGCACGCCCGAGGCGATGAGCACCTGGCGCACGCCGGGTTCAGAGCGCGCCGCGCGCATCAGGGCGAGGAGTGGCCCGTGATCCGCGGCCAGCAGCCGGCAGGGCGTCGGGTGCAGGCAGGAAAGGCGGCGGCAGGCGCGCTCGACCTCGGGCCGCGCGCAGCGCATGGCGTACATGTTGGCGGTCGGGCCGCCGAGGTCGGAAACCACGCCCGCGAAACCCGGGCCGCGCGCCAGGGCGCGCACCTCCGCCAGCACCGACTCGGCGGAGCGCGACTGCACGCTGCGCCCCTGGTGCGCCGTCAGGGAGCAGAAGGAACAGCCGCCGAAGCAGCCGCGCTGGATGGTGATCGAGGTCCGCATCATCTCCGCGGCGGGAATGGGCCGCGTGTACGAAGGGTGCGGCCGCCGCGCGTAGGGCAAGGCGTAGACGGCGTCCATCTCCGCCTCGGAGAGCGGCAGGCTCGGCGGGTTCGCCACCAGCAGGCGCCCTTCCTGGCGCTGCACCAGGCGGCGCCCGTTCAGCGGGTTCATCTCGAGGTGCGCCTGGCGCGTCGCCAGCGCGAACTGGCGCGGGTCGTGCCGCACCGCTTCGCAGGAGGGAAGCTCCAACGTGCCGTCCGCGGGCGCGCCGGCGGCGCGCAGGGCGGCGGCAAGCGGCGGCAGCTCCTCGCCCGCGCCGAGCAGGTAGGCCACGCCGCGCAGGTCGCGCAGGTCCGCGAGCGTTGCCCCGCGGTCGAGCCGCCGCGCGATCTCCACGAGCGGGGCCTCCCCCATGCCGTACACGAGCAGGTCCGCCTTGCTCGAGACGAGGATCGAGGGGCGCACCGCGTCGCTCCAGTAGTCGTAGTGGGCGAAGCGGCGCAGCGACGCCTCCACGCCGCCCGCGATCACGGGCACGCCGCGGTGCGCCTCGCGGCAGCGCCGCAGCCCGGCCACGCCCCCCGGGGAGTAGGCGTCGTCCGAGCGCGGCTTCTTCTGCGCCGTGTAGTGGTTCAGCATCGAGTCCATGTTGCCGGCGCTGACCGCAGAGAAAAGGCGCGGCCGCCCCAGGGCGCGAAAGGGCGCCGCCGACCGCCAGTCCGGCTGCGAGAGGATCGCGGCGCGGAAGCCCGCGGCCTCGAGCACCCGGCAGAGCACGGCCATGGCGAACGAAGGATGGTCGACGTAGGCGTCTCCGCTGACGAAGAGGACGTCGGGCCGCTCCCAGCCCAGGCGGTCCATCTCCGCGCGGGTCATGGGCAGGAACGGCAGGGCGGAGCCCGCCGGCCGCGGAACACGCATGCTCTCTCCAGTGCGCCCGCGCGCGGCGTCCTGCCGCGACCCGCGGCCGCCGTTCCCCATGATAGCTCGCGGCCCGGAAGCGCGCGGAGGACGGAGGAGCAGCGCGGCGCGGCGCGCCGCGTCAGCCCAGCAGGTTGGCGAGAATGCGGCGCGTCGCGGGCGACTTGTTGAGCGTGTAGAAGTGAATGCCCGGCGCGCCTGCCGCGAGGAGCGCGCGGCACTGCTGGGTGGCGTGCTCGATGCCGATGCGCTCGACCTCCTCGCCGTCCTCGGCGACCGCTTCGAGCCGCGCCATGAGCGGCGCGGGAATGCTCGCCCCGCAGAGCGATGTGAAGCGCTTCACCTGGCCCACGTTGGTGATGGGCATGATGCCGGGGATGAGGGGCACGCTGATGCCGAGGGCGCGCGCGCGCGCGGCGAAGGCGAAGTAGACCTCGTTCTCGAAGAAGAGCTGCGTGATCAGGAAGTCGGCGCCGGCGTCGACCTTCTTCTTCAGGTTGTGCAGGTCCTGCGCCAGGTCGCGGCACTCCACGTGGCCCTCCGGATAGCAGGCGCCGCCCACGCAGAAGCTCCACCTCGACCTGATGAACGTCACCAGTTCGTTGGCGTGGGCGAAGCCGCCCTCCGGCTGGCGGAAGCAGCTCTCCCCCTCCGGCGGATCGCCGCGCAGCGCGAGCACGTTCCGCACGTTCGCGGCCGCGAGGCGGTCGAGGACCAGGCCGATCTCGTGCGCGCTCGCGGCCGCGCAGGTCACGTGCGCCATCGCCTCGACGCGCGCCACGTTCTTGATGTTCGCGACCAGCTCGACGGTGCGCTCGCGCGTCGAGCCGCCGGCGCCGTACGTCACCGAAACGAAGGAGGGCTCGAGCACGCTCAGCTCCGCGAGCGTGCGCCGCAGCGCCTCCATCCCCTTGTCCGTCTTGGGCGGGAAGAACTCGAAGGAGAAGAGCGGCCGGCCGCGGCCGAACAAGTCCTTGATCCTCATGGTCGCTCCGTCACTCGCGCGGCGCGTCCATCGCCCCGCTCAGCAAGATTGCTCGAGGCCTCCCCCAGCCCGCCAAGTTCTTCGTGATCGTGGCACATAGCACAGCTCCGCGTCCGCCGTCAGCTGCCGGGCGCGATATCGGCGAACATCCCCCCGCCGCCTGATTCGCCCGCCCCGCGGCAGGGCGCCAGCGCCCGGCTGCGGTCGTCGCCGTCCTCGTCGATGAAGAGGCCCGCGCCGGCGGCGCCGAAGCCCTGCGAGCGCGCGCGCGACAGGTACTCGTCGTTGCCCGCCAGGTCGCGCAGCAGGCCGAACCCGCCGTCCCGCGAAGCGCCGAGGGTGAACTCGCCGCACGAGTAGAGGTCGTCCCCCTTGCCTTCCAGGAGCAAGCCGAGGCCGGAGGCGGCGGCGAAGCCGGCCGCCGAAGACGCAGCGCGGTAGACGTCGTCGCCGCGCCGGTCGTACAGCAGGCCGAGCCCGCCCGGCAGGCCGGGAAGCAGGGTGAAGCCCGCTCCCAGGGCAAGCGCCGCGGCCGCGCCCGGATCCTCGAGCCCGTTGTCCGGCAGAGCCAGGTACAGGTCGTCGCCCCAGTGATCGACGAGGACCCCGGCTCCGCCCGTGGCGCCGGCGCCGGCGCCCGCAGAAGCACACTGGTAGCGGTCGTCGTCCTCGGCGTCGAACAAGATGCCGAGCCCCATGAAGCCGAAGCCGAGGCCGCCG
>JACQZJ010000065.1 GCA_016213895.1 Planctomycetota bacterium
GGAGCAGAACGGCTCACGGCTTCCTCACGCGGCGGTTCCCCGAAACAGACCAGCGCCCCAAGAAGGAGGTCTACGCATCCCCAGACTTTCCTCTTGACAGGGCCGGCCTCCCCATAGAAGCGGAGCAGCGTTTCCCCGGTGGAGGGGCCGCCAGCGACGACGTTACCCTCTCACCCGGCGCACCTTCACGACTCTGGACCGCCAGCATCGCCTTCACCTCGAAGAGGCCCTGCACGTTCGTCGCGCACACGATGCACCGGGAGTCGCGATGCGGCCCCGGACCCGGGGAAACGGCTGCGATCGCTCCGCTCACCGTCTTCCCCTCCCCTCCGGCTCCGGGGAATCAGCCGCGACGCGCCGCGCCGCGCGGATCGAGCAGGTCGCGCAGCCCGTCGCCGAGCAGGCTGAACGAGAGGAGGAGGAGCGCCAGGGCGGCGCCGGGAAAGGCGATCATCCACCAGGAGGCATGCACCGGGCTGATGGCCTCTACGCCCTCGGCGGCCAGGAGGCCGAGCGAGACCCCGGGAGGCTCGATGCCCAGGCCGAGGAAGGAGAGGAACGCCTCGTAGAGGACGATGGAGGGGATCGTCAGGGTGAGCGCCACGAGGATGATGCCGAGCGTGTTGGGCAGGATGTGACGCGCCAGGATGCGCCTCCCGGGGATTCCGAGGGCGCGCGCCGCCTCGACGAAGGGCCGCGCCCGGAGCGTCACGACCTCGTTGCGTACGAGGCGCGCCATGGTCAGCCAGGTGGTGGCTCCGACGACGGTGTAGAGGACCGTCTCGCGCGTGATGCCGTGCGCCCTGAGCGCCGGTTCGTGGTCGCGGAGCACGGCCAGGAGGAAGATGACCAGGCAGATGAAGGGGATGCCGTAGAGCGCGTCGACCATGCGCATGAGCAGGCCGTCGAGCACGCGGCCGGAGAAGCCGGCCACCGCGCCCACGGCCACGCCGATGAAGAGCGACACGAACGCGCCGAGCAGGCCGATGAAGAGGGAGGAGCGCACGCCGACGAGGGTGCGCGCGAACAGGTCGCGTCCGAGCGCGTCCGTGCCGAACCAGTGCCGCGCGCTCGGCCCCTCGAGCTGCTCCGCGAGCGCGACCCCTCCCGGGTCCTGCAGGGGGAGGAAGGGGACGAGGAGCGAGAGGAGGGCGAGCGCGCCGAGCACGAGGAGCGCGAGCAGGGCCGCCCGGTGTTCGCGCCAGCTCATCGCAGCTCCACGCGCGGATCGATGAGGTGCAGGGAGATGTCGACCAGTGCGTTCAGCAGGGCGAGCAGGCCGAAGTAGAGCAGGAGCACGCCCATGGCCAGGGTGTAGTCGCGGTTCATCACGCTCGTCACGAAGAAGGAGCCCATGCCCGGGATGGCGAAGATTTTCTCCACGACCAGAGATCCGGTGAGGATCGCGGCCGCGGCCGGTCCGAGATAGGTCACCACCGGCACGAGGCCGGCGCGCAGCGCGTGCCGGGCGAGCACCGCGCGCGGCGTCAGGCCCTTGGCGCGCGCCGTGCGGATGTACGGGCTGCCGAGCGCCTCGAGCACGCCGGCGGCAAGCGGAACGCCGAGTGCGCGGGAAGGCAGCCCCAGGTGCCGGAGCGAGGAGAAGCCGGCAACCGGGCACCAGCGCAGCACGAAAGAGAAGAGCAGCACGAGCACGGTGGCGAGCACGAAGTTGGGCACCGCCAACCCGAGGGCGAAGAGCGCGGAGAGCGCAAGATCGCGCGCGCGGCCGCGCCGCGCGGCGGCGAGCAGGCCGGCGGGAACGCCGAGCAGCAGGGCGAGGAGCAGGGCCGCTGCGCCGAGCGCGGCCGAGCGCGGCAGGGTCTCGGCGATGATCTGGTTGACCGACGTGTCCCGGTAGGAAAAGGAGGGCCGCAGGTCGCCGCGCAGGAAGACGTCGGCCAGGTAGCTGCCGTACTGGACGAGCAGGGGCTGGTCGAGCTGGAAGCGCGCCGCGATGCTCTTCTCGATCGCCGGCGGCAGGGCGCGCTCCGCGTCGAACGGCCCGCCCGGCGCCAGGCGCATGAGGAAGAACGCGCCGGTGAAGACGAGCACCAGGAGCAGCGCGACCGAGAGGAGTTTCCGCAGGACGTAGATCAGCATCGCCGGGAGCGGATCATAGCAGCAACGCGCGCGGAGGGCCGGCCTGCGGCTGCCGCGCGCCCTGCTCTCCACATCGCAGGCTGCCGCCCGCAACCCAACTTCAGGACGGACGCACTGCCCAGGTTCTCATCGCGTCACGCCGGCGGAGCCACAGGTGTCGCGAGTTCGAACAACCCGCCCGAAAGTCGTGAACTCCAGATGAGCCTCTCCTGCGGAGAGGCTCAGCGCAGGGCCAGGAGCTCGAGGGGATGCAGGTCGAGGAGGTTCGTGGTGAAGCCCAGGACGCGCGGCGAGACCAGGTTCGCCTGGCCGCGGTAGCAGATCGGGGCGATGGGTCCCTCCCGCAGGAGCAGCTCCTCGGCTTCGCGGAGCAGGCCGGCGCGCCGCGCGGCGTCCCGCTCGGCGGCTGCCTGGCGCAGGAGGTCGTCGTAGCGCGCGCTCTTCCAGCCCGTGCGGTTGGCGCCCGCGTCCGATGCGAACAGGTCGAGGAACGTCGCCGGATCGGGGTAGTCGCCGATCCACATGCCGAGGCACACCTGGTAGCGCAGCTGCTTCTGCGAGTCGAGGTAGACCTTGAACTCCTGCGGCGCCGGCCTGAGGCGGACGCCGAGGGCCTGCTGCAGCGTGGCGGCCAGCGCCTCGGCCACGGCGCGCACCGATTCGTCGGCCGCGTGCAAGAGCTCCAGCTCGGGGAAGCCGCGCCCCTCGGGATACCCCGCCTCGGCGAGCAGCGCGCGCGCCGCGTCGCACCCTCCGGCGCCGCCCGCGGCCGGCGTGTAGCCCGGCAAGGAGGGCGGCACGAGCGAGCGCGCGGGCTCCTCGCCGCTGCGGTAGACGAAGCGGCACAGGGCCGCGCGGTCGATGGCCAGGTCGATGGCGCGCCGCACGCGCGCGTCGTCGAGCGGCGGCGCGGTCACGTTGAAGCGCAGGAAGTTCGTCGCCAGCACCGTGTTCAAGAAGAAGTCCGGACGGCCGCGCAAGCGCGGCAGGGCGGCTGCGGGGATGGCGTTGACCCAGTCCGCGTCCCCGGTCAGGTAGAGGTTGAGGGCGGTCGCCTTCGAGTCGATCGCCAGGGCGTCGATGACCTGCAAGCGGGTCGCCGCGGCGCGCGCATGCTGCTCGTTCCTCACCAGACGGACGCGGTCGCGCACGCGGCGCAGCGCCAGGCGGTAGGGTCCATTCCCCACGATCTTGTCCGGATCGGTCCAGGCGTCGCCGTGCGCCGCGATGACGTCCTGGCGCACGGGCGCGCAGCTGAAGTGGGCGGTGAGCGCGAGGAAGCAGGCGCAGGGCGCGCGCAGGCGGACCACGAGCGTGTCGGGCCGAGGCGCGGCGAGGCCGACCTGGCCGGCCGGAAGCGCGCCGGCCCTGCCGGCCATCCGACCAGCGAGCCTCCGGCGAGAGGCGGAAGGTGTAGGTGAGGCCGTCCGCGGAGAGCGCCGCGCTCTCGGCCGCGGCGGGCAGCGGCGCGAGGTTGGTCGGATCGAGCCGGTAGAGGCCCTCGAAGAGAGCCTGCACGATCCAGCCGTCCGAGACCGAGGTGGCCGCCGCCGGATCCACGGTCGCGTTCTCCTTGGGCAGGACGAAGGTGAAGTCGGCCCGCGACAGGGGTTCGGGCCGGCCGGCGAGGAAGGCGGCGACCGGGATGAGCAGCAGGAAGAGAAGCGCGGCCGGACGGGTGATGGGCGGCATGGGGAAGACAGAGCCCGTGGGGGGGCGAGTCGACGTCGCGGGCCAGGATAGCCGGGCGCGGCCGCTCCCCTGCAATGGAAAGGCCGGCCGCAAGGGCCGGCCTCGCACCTGGTCGCCGCGTTCGAGTTTCTAGCCCACCGGGGCCCGGCCGCGCCAGGGCTGGAGGTTCGTGATCGACGCCTTCACGATGATGATGACGTTCTCGACCTCGTCGTTCAGCCCCTTGTAGCGGAAGAGCGCGCCCGCCAGCGGGATCTTGCCGAGCCAGGGCACTTCCGCGGTGCGGTTCACGTAGCGCAGGCGCTTGAGGCCGCCGAGCACCAGCGAGCCTCCGTCCGGCACGCGCACCGTCGTGTTGGCCGTCTGGACCTCGAGCTCCGGGAGCATGAAGGTCACGGGAATCGAGAAGCCGGCGAGCGATGTGGTGTACTCGCGGATCGGCCGGATGAGGTTCGCGACCGTGGCCTGGATCTCGAGCGTGATGTACTTGCGGTCGTAGGAGACCGTGGGACGGACGTCGAGGACCACGCCCTCCTGGATGATGCCGATGTTGGGATTGGCGATGAACGCCGAGTTCGCCACGTCGACGTCGAAGTCCTGCACGAAGGAGATCTGCTCGGTGACGGTGACGTAGGCGCGCTCGGTGTTGTAGACCGTGAGGATGGGCGCCGTGATCTCGGTCGCGTTGAGCGACTTCTCCACTGCGCGCACGACCGCGTTGTACTCGTCGTCGCTGTTGAAGAAGGCGATCTGCAGCGCCAGCCCGCCCGTGGAAGTGAGCACGTTCCCGAGGGACGACTCGAAGAGGTTCTGGGTGAAGGCGCGGATGTCGCCGTCGCTGCCGTCGTTGAAGAAGGCGCCCGCCACCGGGCTCAGGCCGGAGCCCGTGCTCAAGCCGGGCCCGTTGTTGTCGAGCGCGGTGCCGGCGTTGTCCTCGAGGCCGTAGGTCACGTCGTCGAGGAACGCCTCGGTGCCGACCGTGGCGCCGTTCAGGCCGCGCCAGTCCACCCCGATCTCCTGCAGGAACGCCTCGGTGATGCCCGCGAAGCGCGACTCGATGGTGATCACCGAGCTGGCGAAACGGCGCAGGTCGTCGAGGAACTGGGCGACCTGCAGCTGCACCTGCGGCGTGTGGATGACCAGGATCTGGTTGTTGTTGGCCGTGTCGAGCGAGAAGTTGCCGGTGTCCCACGTGTCGCGCGCGATGTTCTCGCGGATGAGGTTGATGATCTCCTCCGGCGAGATCACGTTCTCGCCGACCTGATCGGCTCCGAACGGCCCGCCTTCCTCCTCGTCGAATTCGGCCCCGGGCAGGGGGATGCTGCCGATCTTCGGACCCTTGAAGTCCGTGAGGGCGAACGTCAGGTCCTGCACCGTGTGGATGCGCGGGACGGCCGCGCCCAGGGCCTTCTCCTTCTTGGTGATGAGCACGACCCCGTGCTGCACGGTGAAGGTGAGCCCCTCGCCCGCCTGGGCGGTGACGATGTTCAGCAGCGACTCCACCGAGATGTCGGTGAGCGTGGAGATGTTGAGCACGACTCCGCTGGAGTCGAGCTCGGCGGCGACCTCCGGGTCGATGACGATGGGAATGCCGGAGAGGATGGAGATGTGGTTGGCCGCCTCGGCGACCGCCACCTCGGGGAACTGGATCGAGGTGATGCGCGTGTTCTGGAGCTTGCCCTTCAGCTCGCGCACCTCGGGGGTGTCGACCGCGCTGAGCGCCAGGAGTTGCTCGCGCGTGCGCTTGTCGGAGATGTCGCGCCAGAAGTCGGGATCAGGTCCGGTGAGGATGTCGGCGTAGGGGATGCGCGTCTCCTCGATCTCCTGCTTCCAGCGGCGGAACTCCTCCTTGCGGGTGTCGATGGCGTGCTTGTTGAACGAGTCGCGGTCGGCGGCCACCGCCGCGGCCTTCAAGCGCCGGCCGCGGTCGTTCTTCGGGTCGCGCTTCAACACCTCGTCGCAGAGCTTCTGCGCCTCGACGAAGTCGTTGCGCTCGTAGGCGGCGATGGCGTCCTCGATGATGCGCAGCGTGACCTGTTCCTCGCGCAGGCGGTTCTCGGCTTCCTCGCCGCGGATCTTCTCATAGGCCTCGCGATCCTGGTGGCGGCGCACCTCGGTGTCCTTGCGCGCCATGGCCCGCCGCGCGCCCTCGAGCCCGGAGCTGGCGCGCTCCTCGAGGCTGCCCCACTCGACGCCGATCGGCGCCCAGCGGATGTGGTTCAGCGCCTGCTCGAAGTGCATGGCGGCGCCCTCGTAGTCGCCGGCCTCGAGGCGGCGCTCGCCCTCCTTGTACGTCTCCTCGGCTTCCATCTGCAGCTGCTGCTGCTTGATGCGCCAGCGCTCCTCGGCTTCGGCCGCGATGCGCTCGACCTGGTCGTCCTCGGCCGGCGGGGCTTCGGCGGCTTCCGCCTCGTCCTCCTGCTCGGCCTCGGCGAAGGCGTCCTCCTGCGGCTCGGCCGGCGCGGGCTCGGCTGAAGAAGCCACGGTCTCCCCCTCCAGCTCGATGACCACGGGTTCTTCCGCGGCGCCGGCGACCGCCTCCGGGACCGGCTCGCTGGCCGCGGACAGGGTCATGTCCTGGCTGTCGTCAGTCGCTTCCTCGGCCGGCTGCGGCCAGAGCGAGCACGACGTCGCGAACAGGATGGACAGGGTGATGAGACCAAGAGAGCTGAGTTGCGAACGGGGGATGGCAAGACTCGCCATTACTCCATCCTTCTCATTTGATGCCGCTCGGCTCGGCGCTCGCTTTTTGGGCCGGCGCCGGGTCCGGACGATGCGCTGCGGGACTTCGAGAAAAGCTTTCCGAGTAAAGGATTATCCACGAGGCAGCGGCGGACTCTAGCAGCGCTGAAAGGGGGAAGCAAGCGCCAGGGAAATCGTGCTTTGGCCTTTCTTGTTCAGTCCGGAAAAGTCGTGGTGCGCAGGCCTGGCCGGCCCTGTCCGGAGGCCCCGAGACGGCTGGCAGAGAGGCGGCGCGGCCGGTTTCCGGTGCGGCGCCTGGCGCGCGAACTAGCGCCGGCTGCCGCCTTGCAGGCAGCGCTCGAGGTACTCCTCGAGGGCCGGGTCAGGCGGCGCATCTCCCGCGCCCACGGCCTTCTCCAGGTAGTGGATCCCCCTGGCCTGGTCGTGGAGCGGGTTGTCCTCCGCGGCAAACTGGCCGCGCTCCGTGAGCAGCAGCTTGCCGATCGCCTCGAACGTTTTCGCGCCAGCTGTTCCGGCCTCCTCGGCGGCCAGGCCGGCCTGCCAGGCCTCCTGGTAGCGGCCGGTCTGGGTGAGGCAGTGGATCAGCAGGTCCCGGGCCTGGCCGAGATCCGGGCGCAGGACGAGCGCACGTTCCAGGGCCGCGATCGCCTGCTCATGCTGCTCCCTTGCGCGCTCCATGGCGCCGGCCTGGCGCAGGGCCAGGCCAAGCCAGAGCCAGAGGGCCGGGTTGTGCGGATCCTGCCGCGCGCCCTCCTCCAGCCGCGCGCTGGCGGAGTCGAAGAGCCCTGCCTCGTGCAGCCGGATTCCGTCCTGGAGGGCCTCGATGGATGGGCGCCAGGCGGGCGCGGCCGGGAAGGAGCGGTTCTCCTCCGCGCTGCGCGTGGTGATCAGCTCGGGCGAAAGCGGCGTCTGGAGGTAGCCGGGCAGAGCGCCGCTGCCTGACCGCGCCGCCGCGCGGCGGCCGGCGAGCGCCCGCGCCAGCGCGGCGCGCGCCGCGTCGAGCCGCGCGTCCCCCTCAGCCGCCAGGCTCTTGGCTTCACCGGGGTCGGCGTCGAGGTCGTACAGCTCCTCCGCCCCGGACTCGAGGTACTTCAGGCCGCCCGCGTTGCGCAGGCCGCGGAGCTGGGCGAAGTTGCAGTGGATGGCGCCGTAGAGGCTCTCGATCAGGGCGGGCTCCCCTTCCCGCCCCGGCTGGGTCAGGTCGTAGGCTTCCCCTGCGGCGCGCGCCGCGAGGAAGGCCCTGAGATCCTGGTGGCGCACCTGCGCGGGTTCCACGCGCCCACGTTCCGGGCTCGCGGGATCCTGCACGATGAGAGGCACGCGGATGGTGGCGTCGTAGAGGAAGAAGCCGTGCGCCTCCTCGCCGTGCTCGCCGAGCGACTCGCCGTGGTCGGAGGTCACGGCCAGCACGGCGTCCTCGAGGAGGCCGAGAGCGCGCAGGCCGTCCAGGAGGCGGCCGATCTCCTGGTCGGTGAAGGCGATTTCGCCGTCGTAGGGCTTGGGGCTGAACCTCTGGGCGAAAGGCTCGGGCGGGGCGTAGGGCGAGTGGGGGTCGAAGTAGTGCACGAACAGGAAGAAGGGCCGGCCGGCCTCGTGACCCCGGAGGGCGGCGAGGGCCGCGGCGGTCACCTGGTCGGCGCGGCGCTCGTCCAGGCGCACGTGGCCCGCGGGCTGGCGCAAGACGGCGTAGTCGTAGCAGTCGAAACCCGCCTCGAGCCCGCAGCCGGGCGCGAGCGGCTGCGCGCCGATCACGGCATACGTCGCGTAGCCCCTGGCCCGCAGCTCGGAGGCGAGGGTCGCGGAGCCCTCCGGCAGGCGGAACGAGCCGTTGTCGCGCACGCCGTGCTCGATCGGGAGCTGGCCGGTGAGGATCGTGCAGTGGGAGGGGAGGGTGAGCGGCGCGGCGGCCACGCAGTTCGGGAAGAGCGTGCCCGCGCGCGCGAGGCCGTCGAGCACCGGCGTCACGGCGGCGGCGTGCCCGGTGCAGCCGAGATGGTCCCAGCGCAGCGTGTCGATGGAGATGAGGACGATGCTGCGCTTGTGCTCCCGCTCGCCGCATCCGGACGCGAAGAAGGCGGCGAGGAGGAGGGCGGCCGCGGCGGGCAGCCGCGCGCGTCGCGCTGCACGCGCGAAGGGGCGGCCGCGCCGGGCGGCCGCCCCTTCGCTCATCTCAGCCTGCGGCAAGAGTCTTCCTCTAGGCGTCGAGATCGATGCCGCGGAAGGTGATGCTCGTGAACTTCGCGTCGAGCGCGATGTCGACCACGTGCACGATGTCCTCGTAGATGCACCCGGCCATCGCCTCCAGGTTCATCTTGAGGTCGTCCTCGTCCTCCGGGCCAGGGTTCACGGGCGCCGGCACGGTCTTGCGCAGCTCCTTGAGCTGGCGCCCCAGCTCCTTCAAGCTGGCGATGCGTTCGGTCTGGAAGTAGATCTCGATCTCGCTCTCGGACCAGCCCCTGTCCCGCCACTTCTTGAACGTGTCCTTGTCGTCGAGGTCGAGCTTGTCGCGCGTCGCGGTGCGGATGATGCGGATGTCCACCTTCTGCAGCATCTCCTGCGCCGGCGTAGCGTTCACGCCCACGTCCTTGGGGAGGTAGGTCTGCAGCTTGCCCTCGAGGATCTTGAACTTGATGGTGCACATGAAGAAGATCAGCAGGAGGAAGGTGACGTCGATCATGGACGTCATCTCGAGCTTGACCTCCGCCGTGGCCTGTTCCTTTGCTGCGTTTCCCATTGGCGTGTCTCCTTACTTGGGCGCAGTGGCCGCGTCGTCCTCTGCCGCCACCTGGGCGGCCGCCAGGTTCACCTTCCAGATCTTGATCCCCTCCTTGCCGCACACGTACATGACCTTCTGCACGTGCTTGAACTCGGAAGCGCGGTCGGCGCGGATGAGGATGGGGCGCACGGCGAGGTCCTGCGCGTCGCGCGTGCGGCTGCCGTCCTTCATGGGCGCGTCCACGCGCAGCTTGAGCTGGACCTCGAGGTCGTTCAGGCTGAGCGGCTGCATGCGCAGGATGTAGTCCCCGCCGCGGTTGATGTTCACGTAGAGGCGCCCCTCCTCGGCCTCGTCCTCGATGGCCTTCTGGGACTGGGGCAGCTCAAGGGCTTCCAGGTCCTTCTGGCTCATGTCGATGACGATCATGAAGAAGATGATGAGCTGGAAAACGATGTCGATCATGGGCGTCATGTTCAGATCGACGCCGGCCATCATCTCGTCGCGCGCTTTGGACATGGGGGCGCTCCTTCAGTCTTACGGGGCGGTTCAGCTCTTGGTCGGACGGAAGCGCTCGAAGATGTCCTCGATGACCGCGCCGATGTCAAGGGTCGTCTTGACCACGCGGTTGCGCAGGAAGACGAAGGCCGCGGTCATCGGGATGGCGACGATCAACCCGTCGAGCGTGGTGATGAGGGCCAGCGAGATGTTGTCCGCCAGGTCGGCGGGCTCGGCCGCGCCCTTGGTGGCGGCGATGACCTTGAACGCGAGGATCATGCCCTGCACCGTGCCGAGCAGCCCGAGCATGGGAGCCACGGCCGCGATGAGCGAGAGCCAGCCGAGCTTCATGAAGAGCTTGAGCGACTCCTCCTCGGACATCTCCTTGATGGCCTTCTCCATGGCCTCGAACGAGGCGTTCAGGCGCGGCAGGCCGGCGGCGACGATGTTGGTGAAGAGGCTCGGCTCGGCCTCGCACAGCTCCATCGCTTCCTGGTACTCGCCCGCCTCGATGAGGGCCTCGACCTCGTCCACGACGTCGGGAGGCGCGAGCTTCTGTTTGCGCATGTTGACCAGGTTGTCGAGGAACAACGCCAAGCCGACGACCGACAGGATGACGATCACCCAGCCGATCGTGCCGCCGCCCTTGAGCACGTCATAGACGCTCATCGTGGGGGCCATCTTGTCCTCCGCGGCCAGGGCGGCGGGCGCGGCGCAGACGATCATGAAGAGGGGAACAAGGACTCTGTAGAGGAGCGTGGACATCGCTGGTTCGAAACCTCCGCTGGGGGCTGAGATGCGGGAAGCTCTTCCCGCTCAGTTACCGAGTTCTTCTTGTGCCTTCTGGGCCCACCGGGACCCGGAGAAGCGCTGGACCACCTCGTTGAAGTAGTCCCGCGCCAGGATGCTGCCTTTCGGCTCGGCCGTGCCGAGCTCCCGAGCGACCAGACCGAGGCGGTACGTGGCCTCGGCCAGGGCGTCCGTCGAGTAGTAGTTCACGCGCACCGTGGCGAACGCGATCTGGGCTTCCTTGAGCTTGCCCTGGCTCTGCAGGGCCTCGCCCATGCCGACCAGCGCCGCCGCGCGCACGCCCACCACCTCGTTCTCGTCCCGCGCGATCTCCCGGAAGAAGCGCTCCGCGTCCGCGGTCTTGCCGTCGCGGATCAGTACCCGGCCCTGGGCGAGCCGGGCGAGCCCGGCCATCTCCGCGGCCAGCCTGCGCTCGCGCTCGTCGACGTTGGCCATGGTGGTGAAGGACTTGGCCAGGGTCTCGAGCTTCGAGAACTCGCGCTTGGCGTCCGTCGCGCGCCCTGCCTCGTCCAGAGCCTGGGCCTTCTCGTAGATCGCCTTGAGCTCCCACTCCACGCCGTACTTGTTCGCGCCGGACTCCTGCGCGAGCTGATCGAGACCGGCGAGCGCGGCCTCGACGTCACCGGCGCCGAGCTGGGCCTGGGCCCGTCCGTGGAGGATGGCCGGACGAATGCGGGTCAACTCGTCAGCCGCCAGCGCCTCGTCGTAGGCCTTGATCGCGTCCGCGTAGTGGGAGCGGTCGCGGCTGGCCCAGAGGCGGTAGGTCTCGGCGACCTCGTAGAGACCGGCCACCTTGACCCAGGCGCGCACGTTCTTCTCGGCCTGCGCGGCGCGCAGCAGCGACACGGCATTCTCGAAGTCGCCCTCTTCTCGCTTGTCCAGGCCGCGCTGCCAGGACTCGGGCGCGTCCCCGTAGTCGATCCCGTCGACCTTCCAGCCGTCCAGCGTCAGGTTGACCTCTCCCTTGCGGTACTTCACGCCTTCCTGAACGTAGTGGTCCTGCGTCACGGCGTCGGCGATGATCGGGCGGCCTCCGCCCTTCTGCCAGATGCGGTCCGCGGGCACGGCGCGCGCGGCGGGCGGCGTGGCGAGGAACATCGCGAGGACGGCCGCCAGCGCGGCCGCGAGAGCGCGGACCATTCTCGGCCTCGAGTCCGGCGGGTGCCTGCCGGGACGGAAGATGGAAAGGGTGAGCATGCTATCGGGTCCCCGTTCGAGTGTCAACGCACGGCGATGGGCGCATGGGCGCCTCCGTCACTTCGACAAAGCCCGCTCGAGACGTTTGATGCGGCGGTCGAACGGCTCGCCGCCCAGTTTCGGGTGGAGCGCTTTCCAGTTGTTGATGAGCTTCAGGGCCGCGGCCTTCTGCTGCGGATCGGTCTTGCTCAGCATGTACTGGCAGTAGAGGAAGTTGCTCATGCACTCCCACCAGTTGGCCGAGCCCTTGTCGTTCGCGTCCTCGATCCCCTCCTTGAGCTCGAGCCATTTCCTCATGGCCTCTTCGTATTGGCCCGCGCCCGGGACCTCGGTGTACTCCACGACCCCGTCGACTTCCTTGTCCTCGAGCCAGCCCCCGAGACACATCGCGTACGCTCGTACCGTGATGCGGTCCTTGGAGTTGACCTTGTACTCCTCGCTCCACAGCGGCAGGGCGTCCGGGAACCGGCGCAGCTCGAGCAGCGCCTCGGCGTACCTCCTGCGCGCTCGCTTGTTGAGGTCCTGTTCTCGCGCCGGGTCCTTGCCGAACTTCTGGAAGAGGCGGCCGTAGTTCTCCGCGGACAGCTCCCACTGGCCGATCGTCCCGTACCAATCCGCCACGCTCTCCAGGTTGCCGAACGACGGGTAGTCGTTGATCTGGTTCACGCGCGCGAGGAAGCCCGCCGCCTTCTGCAGGTGGGCCTTCGCCGGTTCGGATGCCTTGTCGGCCACGGCCTGGTAGGAGGCGTAGTGGCCGTTGGCCAACTCGTTGATGGCGTAGGTGACGCACTGGTGCTTGGCGTAGAGCGACTCCATCTGCGTGAGGAGCGCCTCGGCCGCCTCGATCTCTTTCAGGCCCACCTTGGCGCGGACGCGGTAGAAGCAGATGTTCGGGAAGTAAGCGTTCTGCGCCTCGAACTTCTCTTCGTAGCCCTCGAGGGAGCGGAAGACCTCCGCGAACTCCATGAGATCCAGGAGCACGCCGGAGCGGTAATAGACCGCCTCGGCCTGGGCGAAGGCGCGCTGCGAAACCTTCTTCTTGTCGAGGCTGACGTCGACCTCCTCGATCCTCTTGAGAAGCTGGTCGAAGCCCGCGACGGCCTCCTTCGGCTGGCCGGCGCCGGCCAGGGCCCGCGCCCTGTAGACCAGCGCGCGCTCGTAGTAGTTGCTGTCCTTCTCGACCTTGTCCAGCTCCTCGACGGCCTTCCCGAAGGCCTTCTTGCTTTCCTCCGGGTCCTTGGTTCCCGCGGCGTTCGAGAACGCCTCCCTGCCGACGAGGAACTGCACGTCGGCCGAGATCCCCAGCTCGGTGACGATGTTGCGCACGCGGTTGCGCTCGGCCTTGTCGAAGTCGTGCTTGGTCTCGCGGAAGCGCCGGTCCCAGGCGTTGTAGGCGTTGAGGGCCAGGTCGCCCGCGGCCACGTCGTCCTTCAGCTCCTTGGCCGCCTGGAAGCCGGCCTCGTAGGCGAGGGCTGCCTCGAGGTTGCGCGAGGCGCTCTGGTAGCAGCCGCCGATGTCGTTCCAGGCGGCCGCCAAGTACTTGGCCTTGTCCTCGTCCGCGCGGCAGGTCGCGACCAGCGAGTGCAGTGAGCGGATCGCGTCGAGCCAGCGGCTCTCGGCCAGAAGACCGTCCACCGCGATGCGCAGCACGGCCGGCGGCTGCGCGGTCTCGTCCCCTCCGCCGATGAGTTCGGCGAGCAGCGTCTGCGCCTCGAGGCCGACGACGTTGCCCTCGTTGCGCTCGGCCACGTCCTTGACGACGAGCACCGCGTCCGGGAGATTGCCCGCGTCCCGCTGGGTGCGCGCCTTCTCGAGCAGCGCGCGGAAGCCGAACGCGCTCAGCTCAAGCCCCGCGGCGGAGGTCCTCTTTTCCAGAACGGACACGGCGGTCACGCCGGCCTGGCGCAGCGCGCCGGCGAGCGCGCCCTTGAAGACCGGCGCCTTGACCATCCAGGACTCGTCGCCCAGCACGCCGTAGCCGCGCGCGGCGTCGGTCATGTCCTCCGCGTCGCCCGCGGCCGAGGTCTCGATGCGCTTGGCGGCGGCGCGGTAGAGCCGGCACACCGCGCCGTAGGAGCGCTCGACCAGGCCGAGCACGAAAACGCGCTCGTCGTCCATCAGATTCGGCAGCTCGTCGAACTTGACCGATTCCTCGGAACAGATCTGCGTGAGGAAAGAGAGCGCCTTGAAGTCGTGCGCTGCCGCCTCGCTCGTCGGGATCTGGCCCAGCTCCCACTCGGCCACGCCCTGGTAGTACCACGCGTACAGGGCGAAGATGCTGTCGTCGCCCGCCTCCCACACGTAGTCGGTCAGCGCGCCGATGCACTTGTTGAGGTAGTCCTCGCGGTTGAAGTCCTTGGCCTCGTAGAGCAGCGCCCAGAGATAGAGCGCCTCGCCCTTGCGGTAGAGGGCGTCGAGCGCCAGGCCGCCGATCTCCTTCTGGTCCTCCTCGGTCGTGGCCTCGCCCGCGGCGGCCGACAGGTCGCCGTAGACGCCGTTCAGCGTCTTCACCGCCTCGCGAAACGACTCGTCCGCCACGGTGCGGTGCTGTTGGATGACGTCCGCCGCCGCCTCCTCCGCTCTGAGCCGATCGAGTTCCTCCGTGTAGAACTCGCCCTTCGAGACCAGCACCGAGGCGAGCCCCTCGACGACCGCGTCGCCCTTGGCGGCCGTCATGCCGCCGGCCATCTTGTCGATCGCTTCGTGGTAGTGCTTCACGGCCTCGTCGTAGTACCCCTTGCGCCCTTCGCGGGTCAGCGCGTGCACCGAGGCCAGCCGGGAGATGGTGGCCTTGGCCAGGGAGACCTCGATCCGGCTGCCCTCGTCGAGCCCGCCCGCGCGGTCGATGTCGGCCAGCCACTCGACCGCGAGGTCGAAGTAGCGGTAGCGCGCGAGGTCGCGCGCGTAGCGGATGTCGTCCAGGAGGTTCGCCGCCTTGTTGTCCTCTTGAGCAAGGGCGTTCTGCCCCGCAAGGGCGAGGAACAGCGCGAGGGCGGGAGCGGCGAAATGCGACGTCTTCGATTCCCAGGTTATGCGCATGATGGCAAACTGGCCTCTACGAAGCTCCGGATCCTGTTTCCAGACCCGGTCCGGATCGGGGTCGGCAACAGAAACGTGCACACTAGCGGAACCCGACCAGGAACGTAACCAGCCATCAGGAGAACCACGGAACAAAGCTCCGGGATCTCGCCGATGGAACCAAGAACGGGAACGGAGCATGTCCGTTCCGGTTCATTGTGTTCGCGCATGAGCCGCCGCCGCGATCCTGCGCCGGCCGCGCGCGGCCTCGAGACTCCGCACGCGCAACTGCCCAGGCGCCCCGCAGCTCCTGCGGCCCGCGAAGGCGCGCGCGCTGGCGGCGCCGCGCGCCGTGTCGCTCAACCAGCCGCTAGCGGCCCAGGCCGAACGCCGGCTCCCCCTCCTCGGGGATGATGATCCGGGCGCGGACCAGGATGATCAGCTTCTCCTTGCTGAGGAACTTGCCCTTGCGCGTGAAGAAGAACGACAGGATCGGCACCTTGCTCAGGAACGGGACTCCCGACTCGAGGTCGCGGTCCTCGTTGACCTTCCAGCCGCCGATCATGAGGGTCGATCCGTCGGGCATGGTCACGGTCGTGCGCGCCCGCTGGATCCTGAGGACCGGCAGCTCGATGGTCACGTCCGAGCCGATCGCGAGCGAAGTGGTGAACGTGTCGATCGGGCGCTGCAGCAGGGCGACCGTGGGACGGAGCTCCATGGTGATGAAGCGCTTGTCCGAGCTGACCACCGGCCGCACGTCCAGCACCACGCCGTCCTGGATGACGTCGACGATGGGCTGCGCGATGACCGCCGCCTGGGCGATCTCCACGTTGAAGTCCTTCACGTAGGAGACGTGGTTGATCACGCTCAGGCTGGCGCGCTGCCCGTTGAACACGGTCAAGGACGGGGCGTCGACCACGTTCGTGGTGCCGTACTTCGACACGGCGCGCAGGATCGCCTCCACCAGCGTGTCGTCCAGGAAGGTGGCCTGCACCGACAGCCCGCCGGAGTTGGTGAACTCGTCGTTGCCGAGCGTGACGTCGTAGAGGTTCTCGACGCGCGCGCGGATGTCCCCGTCGTCGCCGTCGTCATGGAAGATGCCGAGGTCGTTGTCCGTGCCGATGCCGGACGGCGCCGAGGGCGTGCCGTGTCCTTCCGGCACCGCCCCGAACTCGTCCAGCACCAGGCCGGCGGGGATGGCCGCGTCCGGGTTCACGGCGTCCGGGCCGAGGCCGCGGAAGTCGACGCCGATGTCCTCGAGGAAGTTGTCGGAGACGGTGAGGAAGCGCGCCTCGATGTTGATCAGGGTGCCGGCGTTCTCGCGCAAGTCCTGCAGCAGGGTGCGGATCAGCTCGTGCACCTCGCGCTTCTGCCGCACGACCAGGGCGCCGGACACAGCCTGGATGGTGTTGTTCGGATCCAGCTCCCAGGACTCCGGGGCGATGTTGGTGCGCACCAGGTCGGCGAGGCGCTCGGCCTCGAGGACGAGCGGCTGAGGCTCCCCGCCCTCGTCGCCGAAGTCCTCGGCGCTGAAGTCCGAAGGCGTGAGGTTGAAGTCGCGCGACGGGAAGTTGGTGATGACCTTGGCCAGGTCGCGGATGTCGTAGATCTCGAGGATCTGTCCGCCGACCGCCTCCTCCGCGCTCAGGATGCGCACCACGCCGTCGCTGACGCGGTAGCTGAGCGGCGCGTCGGAGATGCTGAGCAGCAGCTTGAGCGCCTCGAGGGCGGGCATCTCCCCGGCCTTGACGGTGAAAACGGGCTCGTCGCCGGCCTCGATGATCGTGGGGGAGACGATGAAGTTGACGCCGGTCACAGTGCGGAACCAGTCCACGGCCTCGGAGAGGGAGGTGTCGGAGAAGTCGAGCTGCATGCGCACGCCCGAGAGCTTGCCGAGGATCTCGCGCTCGTCCGCCGACATCAGCTCGTCCTGCACCGAGAACTCGAGCGGACCCTGCGAGGCGATCTCGCGCCAGAGGCGTTCCTCCGGGAAGACGAGCAGATCGTTCTGCGGCCTGAGTTCCGCCGCCATCTCGTCGAAGTTCTTGCGCCAGTTGACCTTGTAGCTCCGGTTGAGGTCGCGGTCATGGGCGCTGCGCCGCGCCTCGCGCGCCAGCTTGCGGAAGTGCTCGGCGTCGCGGTTGCTCGGATCGATCCTGAGGACCTCGGTGAGGTACCCCTCCGCCTCCGAGAAGCGGTCGTCCTGGAAGGCGCGGTTGGCGGCGGCGTAGAGCGTGACGACGCGGTTCTCGAGCCGCGCGCGCTCCATGTCCTCGCGCTCCTGCTTCTCCCTGAGGATGCGCGCCTGGCGCGACTGCTCCACGGCGCGCTCATGTTCCGTCCTGGCCCGCTTCGCGGAGTCGACGCGCGCGCGGAGGGACGCCTCGGTGGTCGCGTCGCCCACCAGGTAGGGGTTCCACTGCACCATCGTCAGAGCTTCCTCGAACAGGCGGATCGCCTTGTCGAAGTCGCCCGCGTTCAGCGCGGCCTCGCCCTGCTTGACGCGGCTCTCGGCCTCGATGCGCAGCTGCGCGCGCCGCACCTCGTTCATCTCGGTTGCCGCGCCCGCGACCTCCTCGACGTCGTCCCCGCTCACCGCGCCGAGGCTGGCGTCCACCCGCTGGAAGCCGAGCTTCGCGGGCTCCGAGCCCGGGTCGGCCTCGATCGCGCGCGCGTAGATGCTCTGCGCCTCGCGCAGGTCGCCCGCGGCCTCGGCCTCGGCCGCCTGGGCGAGCAGCTCGTCGATGCGCTCCGCCGCGGCCTCCTCGACCGACGCCTCGGTCTCGGCCACCTCGCTCTCGTCCTGCGGCGGTACGGCCTCCCCGGCCATCTCCTCGACGGCTTCCTCCGTGGCGATCTCCTCGGCGGTCGCCTCCCCTCCCTCCTCGACCGCGAAGGCCGCTCCCTCCTCCTGGCAGCCCTGGCATGCGTCGCAAGGGGCCGCCCCCTCGGCGGCCGCGCAGGCGCAGGCCTCGCCGGCCGCGACCGGCTCGCTGTCGGAGCGGCACAGGCAGCAGCCCGCGACGGTCAGGAAGAAGCTGCAAAGAAGCGCGAGAGCCCACGGGGCGGGGTTCCTGCGAGGCGTCATCTGGTCATCTCCAAGTTCCGGGCATCCATCCCCGTGGCGGGGGAGTACCTCGGCTCCTTCTTACAGGGCCGCTCACGGCAGGTCGGCGCTGAAAGAGCGGGTCCTTCCCCGCTCGTCCTCGCACCGCACCTCCAGGCGCTGGACAGGGACCTTACGGGTCTCCTCGCGAAAGAGGAAACCCGTCTCATCGAAACTGCGCGAACCGTCCGGATTGAACACCGGATGGCGGATCACCTCTTCACGGACGTCTTCGA
>JACQZJ010000066.1 GCA_016213895.1 Planctomycetota bacterium
ACATCTCCCCGGCCTACCACGACGCCAACCCGCCTGGATCCCGAGGCAAGGTCGCGGCAGCCGATTCTGGCCATGGGTACTGGTCCTACCCCTGCCAGACTTTCCGGAATCGGGCTGCCAAACTTTCCGGAACTCACAGCGCGAGTTGAAAGGCAAGGGCCGCGGAAGCGGCCGCCTGCAGTGCGACGTACACGCTCTCGCCGACGGAGCGCAGGACGCGGCGTTGCTCAGCGCCCGCCCGCGGCCCGCGCCTTCGCGCGTTCCTCGAAGCGCTCCAGGGCGCTCGCGAACCGGCTGCGGTCATCGTCGCTGGCGCGCTCCTTGGCCGCGGACAGGGCAGCGCGCGCTGGCTCGGTCAGCGGGCCGTGCTCGCTGAGCAGGTACGCGGCGTAGCCCCGGCGGCTGGCGTCCAGCCTCTCGTCACCCAGAACCCGGATCATCGCTTCCGGGTGCTCCGCGATCTGCTCGGGGTAGCGGCCCATGGAGTAGACGGCGGCGCTCCGAACTCCCTCGTCAGCGTCGTCCAGACAGCGGATCAGGGCCGGGAAGACGCGCTCGCCGTCGTCCTTGAAGTAGGCGAGATCCTGCGCCGCACGTCTCCGCGCCGCCGCGTCATCCGAGGCGCATTCGGCCAGACGCCGCTCGAGGATGTCGGCGGGGGGCCGCGAGATGGCAATGGTCTGGCGATCCTCGATCTTGCCGTAGATCGGGGAGAGGTCGACGGAGAGGTCCACCTGGTATTCGCCCGATGGCTCGGCCACCGGCACGTCGCACGTGCCGCTTCATCCATACTCGGCGGCGATGGGTGTCCCTCGCCTGCCTTCCGCCGCGAACGTCAGGTGGATCTGGGATTCCGTGTTCTCGGCCGTCCTGGCAATCCGCAGCGTCGACCCGTTGGCGTCCTTCAAACCCACGTTCACCAGGGCGTCGGGGCCGCGCGTGGTGGAGCGGGTCTCGAAGTGGAAGGGCGGCCCGAGGCGGAGCGCCTTGCCCGCGGCCGCGGCTTCGGCCGCGCCGTGCATCTCCACCTGGCCGTTGATGAAGAAGAGGTAGGTGCCGCCGCGGTTCAGCGTCCAGTAGAGGTAGGTCCTGCCGCTGGTCGGGTCGGCTTGCGAGCCGCGCAGCTCCACGTTGAACTCCGCATCGCCAAGCACGAGCGGCAGGTTGAAGCCGAAGCGGTCGTTTCCCGTGTCGTACGTGTCCTTCTCGCCGGCCACGATCGTCTCGAACTTGCCGTCACCGTCGAGGTCGAGCGCGGCCTGGTCGTAGCCGGCTCCTTCCGCGCCCGAGGTCTCGATGCGGCAGGGGACGACTCGCAGCTCGTCGAGCATGACCTCGATCTGCACGTACACCGGTTTCAAGGGTTCGTTCGCCACCGGCTCCTCGAACGCGACGAAGAGGCCCGCGGAAGCCAGCACCTGCTGGATGAGAAGAGGCAGAGGCATGCTCATGTCGTCCCCCGGGGAATGAGTGCGCGCCGGCCGAGTCCCATGCTCGGCGAAGTGCGGCCAGTCTAGCCGCGTCCGGACGCCAGGCGCAAGGCGACGATGCGGCGCTCACGCCGCGGGATCGCTGCCCCCAGGTGCGGCCGGCATCCGCCGCAGCCGGGAACGAACGTGACAGACGGCGCGCCGCGACAGCCGCAAGAGGTCGGCGAGGCGAGATGCCGGCGGCGCCGGCAGGTGGGGCGCGTGCAGGCAGCCGCGACAGAACAGGGTGCCGCGGCCGGAGTAGTGGGCCGCACGCAGGCGCCGCGCGACCCGGCTGTTCCAGATCGCCATCGGCTCCTCGCGCAGCACGTTTCCGAAGCAATGGTCGGTGACGAAGCAGCACGGGTAGACGTCCCCCGTGTACATCACGGCGAACTCCTGGGCCAGGAACCAGCACAGGCCGCGGCCTTCGAGCGGCGGCGGCCGCTTGTCGCGCACCGGCCGCACCACGACGTTCTGCTGGCCGAACTCGCCGAGGAACAGGTTCACGCCGCTCTCCACGGCCGCACGCCGCGCGCGCTCGATGACCGCGCCCACCGCGCCGGCGCCGGGCGAGAGGAACGGATCCTCGTCCCGGGAGTTCCGCACCTGGTGCTGCAGGCGCTGCAGGATCACGCCGTCCACGTCGAGGCTGGCGGCCCAGCGCACGAAGTCCGGCAGCGCCGTCAGGTTGCTCCTGAGGACGAGAGCGCTGATCGTGATGAGGACGTCGTCGGGCCGCGCCGCCCTGATGTCGCGGATCGCGCGGAGCGGGCCGAGGACCCTCTCGAGGTCCCCGCCGCGGATGCGGCGGTAGAGGTCGGGCTCGTGGGCGTCGAGCGAGACGTTCAGGTGGTCGAGAGCCGGCTGGGCCTGGCGATACAGGTCCGCGGAGAGCAGCGTGCCGTTGGTGATGACGTCGAGCTTCACCTTGTGGCGGAGCGCCTGCTCGAGGACGAGGTCGAAGTCGCCGAGCAGCGGTTCGCCGGCCGCGGCGGTGACCACCGCCTTCCTGGCCGCGGGAAACAGGTCCGCGGCGATCCGGCGCAGATGTTCGCGGGGCAGTTGCCGCCGCCCCTGCTTCACGCCGCGCGGGCACTGGATGCAGCGCAGGTTGCAGATCTCGGTTGTGTGCAGGCCGATCACCTCGGGCATGGCGCGGTACACGACCGACCGGTGCGCGATGTCCTCGCGCAGCAGCCGGCTGTTCCGTTCCTTGATCTCCGAGGCGGGAGGCGCCATCAGAGCAGCTCCGGTCGGATGAGCCCTTTGACCATGCGTTCGGCGATCGGCGCAGAACGCTCCGCGCCGGGACGGGAGCACGTGCGGCTGAGGTAGCATGCGTTCGCCGCTGTTCTGCGTCCGGAGTGTAGCTGATCGAAAGTACGGTGACGCCCGCCCACGCCTCGGAAGCCGGTTCAGCCCGCCGGCCGCTCCTGCCCCTGCGCCGCGGCGAGGTCGCCGTCTGCGTTGTCTCTAGCGCCGTCCTGCTGCTCGAGCTTTGCCTGGTCCGCCTGTTCGACGTGCTCTTGAACCCGAGCCTCGGGTACGTGGTGCTGAGCTGCGCCCTGTTCTCGCTCGGCTTCGCCGGCTTCTTCCTCGCGCTGCGGCCGCGCTCGGCTCCACCTGACCTCCTGCGCCTCTCGATCCTGCTGGCGGCGGCGACGGTCCTGATCCTGCCGGCGCTCGGGGCCATCCGCTTCGACCTGGAGTCCATCGCCCGCGAGCCGCTCCGGCAGGCGTAGTGGTTCGTCCTCTTGTGGGCAGCGCTGGGCGTGCCGTTCTTCATCTTCGGCACGATCCTCTGCGGCGCCTTCGCGCGCTGGCCGGACCGCGTACCGGTCCTCTATGGGATGAACCTCGTGGGCTCGGCGCTCGGCTGCGTCCTGCCCCTTCCTCTCATCCCGCTCGTGGGTCCGGGTGGAGCGCTGTTCGCTGCCGCCGCGCTGGTCCTCGTCGCGGCGGCGATCCTGGCGGCCGCGAGGCCAACGCGGCTCCTGCTGGCGGTGATCGCCGCGGGCTCGGCCAGCGTGCCCTTCCTGATCGATCCCGGTCGCCTCGAGATCCGCGAGTACGTGGACAAGCACGGCGTGCGGACCTTCCGCGACCACGGCGCAATCGAGCTGACCCGCTGGGACCTGGTGTCGAAGATCGACGTCATCCCCGTCCTCGACGACGCGACCGGACCTGGTCCGCGGCCCGAGCGGTTCAAGCACGTCGCGTTGGACGGCGGCTCGCAGACCACCCGTTTCACGCCCTTCGACGGCGACCTCGACGGGCTCCGCCGGCGGCTCATGGCGGAGCCGGCGAGCACCAGCGACTACTTCTGGCAGCGCGGCGTGCTGGCCGCCCACTACCTGAAGCGGGACCGCGGACAGGAGGTGCTGGTCATCGGCAGCGCCGGCGGCCAGGAGACGCTGGCGGCGCTGCTGTTCGGGGCGCGCCGGATCGACGCGGTCGAGATGGTGGGCGCCCTGGTAGACCTGGCGCGCGGCCCCTACGCAGACTACACGGGACGCATCTTCCTCCGTCCGGAGGTGCGGGTCGTGGTGGGGGAGGGACGGAGCTTCCTGCGGGCGCGAAACGACCGCTTCGACGTCATCCAGATCTTCTCCAACCACACGTCGTCGACCATGGCCGCCGGGCTGGGCGTGCTCGAGGTCGTCAACCTGCAGACCGTCGAGGCGTACGTCGAGTTCTTCTCCCACCTGAAGGAGGACGGCGTCCTCCAGGTCAATCACCAAGTCTACCCGCGCATGGTGGCCACGGCCGCGCGCGCGTGGCGGCGGCTCGGGCGGGACGGCTTTCGCCGGCACGTGGCGGTGTTCGAGCGGGATCTGCCCGAGGACGTCCTGCCGGTGTTCCTTGTGAAGATGTCGGCGTGGACGGCGGCCGAGCTGGAGGAGCTCCACGGCCTGCTCGGCGCTCTCGGGAGACAGGAGCAGTACCGCTACCGCCTGGTCGAGGATCCGCTCCATCCCGAGGCGAGCTTCCTGCCCGGCGAGTTCTACAGCGGCGAGATGCCCGCGGAGTTCGCCGCCCGCCTGCCCTATCGAGCCGCTCCCTGCACCGACGACTGCCCCTATTTCAACTTCCTGCGGAAGACGTCGCGCCTCGTCGAGCCCGGCGCCGCGCGCGGCCTCGACCGCACGACCGCGGCGCTCCTGAACCGCCAGCTCCTGGCGGGGTTCGTTCCGGCGGAGCTCCTGTACCTGCTCTTCCCCGGCGTCATCGGCGTCGCGATCGCGATCCTGGCGGTGCTGCTGCCCCTGCTGCCCGGCGGCTCGAACCGGCCGCGCTGGCGGGGCGGCCTGTCGTCGCTGGTCTACTTCTCCTGCCTGGGCGCCGGGTTCATCGCCATCGAGCTGGCCCTGGTGCAGATCCTGGTGCGGCCGATCGGCTTCCCGCTCCATGCCTACTCCACGGTCCTCTTCACGCTGCTTCTCGGCGCCGGGTGCGGCAGCCTGTGGCTTTCGCTGTCAGGCGGCGGGTGGCGGCGGCGCGCCCTGCCTCCGTTCGCCTGGATCCTCGCCGCCCTGGTGCTGTTCCTCTCCGTCCACCGCGGGCTGTTCGACCTCTTGCTGGCCGCGCCTCTCCCGGTGCGCATGCTCGGCTGCGCCGTCCTGCTGCTGCCGCTCGCCTTCTTCCTCGGCATGCCGTTTCCCCTCGGTCTGGCGGCTCTGGCGGAGCGACCGGCCGGCGCGATCCCCTGGGCCTACGGGATGAACGCGCTCTTCTCGGCCCTCGGCGGCGTGCTGGCCGCCGTGTGCCCGCGACGGTCTGGCGGTTCCGCTTCGATCGCCTGCCGGAGCGCGGCCGCTACCGCGCCGAGGCGCACAAGTGCGGCCTCGTGACATCCGAAGCCTCCAGGGCTGCTCTTCTCGTGTCGCCGGGGCGTAGAACCGATCTGCCCTTGGCGCGACGCGGCGTCTGCATGACAGCGACTTCCTGCCCGGCAGCGCCGAGGTTCTCTGGACGGCCTGGCTCGCGGCAGCTGCCGCGTGGCCGTGCTCGAGCTGCGGCGAGACGCGGACGAGCGCTGACGGCGCGGCTCCAGCCGGCATCCCCTGTGGTACCATGCCCGGCCGTGGGGCTCGGCGCATGGAGAAGGCCGATGCGTTGGCTTCTGCTGGCAGCGGTGATCGTGTGGCTTCAGACCTGCGGGGACCGTGAGCTTCTCTGGTCCGTGCGCGTGCGCTGCGAGGACGCGCGCGGCGAACCCGTTCGCGATGCGACGTTCCAGGTCCACGGCATGCCGTCCTGCCAGGATGCGGATGCCGCCTTCGACGGCGAGGTGTACACCCTCGAGTTCCGCCTGGGCGATCACGATTCCATCGGCGAGCTCATCGGAGGGAGCCGGAAGAGAGGTCTCAGGATCGAAGCAATTTCGCCCGCACACGGCAGGCTGCGGCGGGCGCTCGCGACGGAGGATCCGCTGCGGATCGTCTTCCCGGACCCGGCGTGGCTCACGGTGACGTTCGACCCCGTGCCGAACCTTGCGGAGCGAGTCGACCTGGTGCTCGCGGTCGTCCCGCGGGGACCGGACGCAGTCATCCGCGAGGACCGCGACCTGTCGGAGCACATGGCAGAGGACGGCAAGATCCGGATAGGCCCTCTCGTACCTGGGGACTACGACGTCCATCTCGCGGAGTACCAGTACTCGGATGGGGGCAAGTTCTACGGCTTCGGCAGGAACGATCCCCCTCGACCGCCCGACCTGACGCTCGAGTCGGGCGAGAACGAGTACGTTCTGCGCCACGCCGCGGGGCGCTGACTACGGGCGGGGCGGCCATGAGCGACGACACGAGCGGGCGCGGCTGTTCGCGCCGCGGGGCGCTGAAGAGCCTGGGCGGAATGGGCACGGCGGCGGCGCTGGGCGGGCTCGCGGCGGGAGAAGGCGCGGCGGCGGAGCGTCCGGCCGCGGAGGAGCCGCGCCCCGCGAGCGCACAAGAGGAGATCGCGGAGCGCGTGCGCGCCACGCCGCTCGTGGACACGCACGAGCACCTGCCGGACGAGGAGGTGCGGCTGCGCGGGGAAGGCGTGTGCTGCGACGACTGGGCCGTGCTCTTCTCCCACTACCTGGACTCGGATCTCGTCGTCGCGGGCATGCCGCCGGGAGCGCGCGACCAGCTCCTCTCGGCCGGTCCGGACCCGCTGGAGAAGTGGCGCCTGCTCGCCCCGTACTGGCCGGCGGTGCGGAACACGGGCTACGGGCGCGCGGTGCAGGTCGCGCTCCGCGAGCTGTACGGGATCGAGGAGCTGAGCGAGGCGGTCATTCCGGCCCTGCAGCAGGCCTACGAAGCGCTGCGCAAGCCGGGCATGTACCAGAAGGTCCTGGTCGAGGCCGCGGGCATCGAGTCGTGCCAGGTCAACTGCCTGTGGCGGCCGTATCGCGAATCGCGGCAGCCGACCCTGCTCATGCAGGACATCAGCTTCCTGGGGCTGCACCTCGGCCCGGAGATCGACGTCTTCGCCGGGCCGGCAGGCAAGGAAGTGCGCGATCTCGCGGACTGGCACGGCGTGATCGACTGGTGGTTCGACACCTACGCGCGCTACGCCGTGGCGGTGAAGAGCCAGGGAGCGTATCGCCGCGGCCTGGACCACGACGACGTGCCGGCGGAGCGGGCCGAGCCGGCGTTCCGGAAGGTGCTGGCGCAGGAGCCGCTCTTGGCCGCGGAGCAGAAGGACCTGGAGGACCACCTCTTCTGGTACTGCGTGCGGCGCGCGACCGAGCACGGGCTGCCGGTGAAGCTGCACCTCGGCTACTACGCGGGAGAAAACTACATGCCCCTCGGCCGGGTGGAGAGGAACGTGGCGCAGGCCTCCGACTTGTGCCGCCTTTCGCCGGACACGCGCTTCGTCTTCATGCACATCGCCTATCCCTGCTGGCAGGAACTCCTGGCCGTGGCCAAGCACTACGCGAACGCCTACGTCGACATGTGCTGGGCGTGGATCATCGATCCCGTCTCGAGCAAGGAGTTCCTGAAGCGCTTCCTGGTCACGGCTCCCTCCAACAAGATCCTCCCGTTCGGCGGGGACTACATCCCGGTCGAGCCGGTCCTGGGGCACGCCCGCCTCGCCCGCCAGGGCATCGCCCGCGCCCTCGTCGAGCTGGTCGAGGAAGGGTGGCTCTCGCCGCGCGATGCGCTCGAGCTGGTCGAGCCGATCCTGCGCGGCAACGCGCGCGCGCTGTTCCGCCTCGAGGAAAAGGAGCGGAACCTGAGCGCCGCGCCCTGGCGGTGAGCAGCGCAGGGTCGTTCCAGTGTGCGTGGCTGAGGGGTGTGAAAAAGCCGGTTTTGTGTGCTGACATTCCTTGCTTTTAGCTAAAATCGCGGAGCACGATCCACGATTTCTGGTATGCGAAGACATGAGATGATCGCACGAAGGCTTCAGCCGCGGATCCTCGAGCAACTTCAGTCGACGCAGAAGGTCCTGGTGATTCTCGGGCCGCGGCAGGTGGGCAAGACGACGCTCCTGGAGTGGCTGCGATCGCGGATCGAGGGCAAGCACCTGCTGCTGAACGGGGACTTCCTCGACGACCGGCGGCTGCTGCTTCCTGAGCGATCCTCCTTGTCGCGACTCACTTCAGGGCTCGACTACCTCTTCATCGATGAGGCGCAGAACTTCGAGAAAATCGGGTCCTGCCTGAAGCTGCTGCACGACCACTTCCCGCGGGTGCGGGTGGTGGCTACCGGCTCCTCCTCCTTCGATCTGTCCGCGCGCACCGGCGAGCCGCTCACCGGCCGCCAGATCTGCCACGTGCTCTATCCGATCGCCTGGTCGGAGCTCGACGTCGGACCGACGACCGCCGCCGTGCATCTCGATCACGCGCTGATCTACGGGAGCTATCCCGAGGTCCTGACGCTCGAATCCCACGACCAGAAGGTGCGGCTCCTCAGGGAGCTGGCTGCCGACTACCTGTTGAAGGACATCTTCGCGCAGGTGGACGTGAACCGATCCAAGCTGGTGGCGATCTTGCAGCTCCTCGCCTTCCAGATCGGTTCGGAGGTCTCGCTCAGCGAGGTGGGCCGGCAGGTGCAGATGGACGTGAAGACTGTCTCGCGGTACCTGCACTTCCTGAGCGAGGCCTTCGTCGTCATCCGGCTCGGCGGCTTCTCTCGCAACCTGCGCAAGGAAGTGACCAAGTCACAGAAGATCTACTTCGTCGACCTCGGCCTGCGCAACGCGCTGGTGCAGGCGTTCCAGCCCATCCCGTTGCGCGACGACCTGGGCCGCCTGTTCGAGAACCTGATGGTCATCGAGCGCCTCAAGCGGAATGCCTACGAAGGGACGCACGCCAACCTCTACTTCTGGCGCACCTACGATCGCCAGGAACTCGACCTGGTCGAGGAGCGGGAGGGGGTCCTGCGAGCGTTCGAGTTCAAACATGGCGGCGGCAAGGCGCGGATCCCCAAGGCCTGGAGAGAGTCCTATCCCGAGAGCGAGGCGCGGACCATCACCCGGGACCAGGTCGCCGAGTTCCTGGCCCAGGAGCCGCGCGGCCGCGGGCGTCCTCCTGCCGGATGACGATGGGCACGTAGCCCTTCTCCAGGCCCTTGGGTGGCGTCACGAGCAGGGCGGGGTCGAGGGCGACCAGCTCGCCGCTCTTGGGCGGCGCCATGTAGTCGCGGTCGATCGGCCAGCTCGCGTGGATCATCTCGACCAGCGCCTGCAGCTTGGCCCTCTTCTCCTCGCTCCAGTCGTACTGCTGGAAGGAGGGCTGATCGACGAAGCGGTACCAGGAGTAGGTGACCAGCGAGCCGTCACCGAGCCTGACGGTAAACGGCCCCTGCGTCGGACCGGGCTTGCTCCAGGCGCCGGACCCAGGGGAGGTGAACGGCGCTCCCCGGCGCGCCAGCTCGAACTCGCGGGCGAGCAAGCCCGTCTCCGCGGGCACTTCCGCTGCGGACACGGCCACGCGCACGTCCCCTTCGTGCCGGAAGTACTGCGGGAAGCGGCCGGCGGGGCTCACGTCGCTGTCGAACCACTGCAGTCCCCACACATTGCCCTCGAAGACCCTCGTATCGAACACCGCGTCGACGCCGGTCAGCTCCTTCCCCGACTGGTCGAAGCGCGGCGTGCCGGTGGTCAGGGTCGAGGTCCAGGCGCCCCGCTGGTCGAACGCACCGGAACAGGCCGGTCCTCCATCGCGCCAGGCCGCAAAGGCGTCGTACAAGGCCGCCTTCGAGTAGTAGGTCACGTCCTGCACCAGGATGGCCTTGCCCGTCTCATCGACGGGGAACTCCAGCTTCGGGATCTTCGAGTAGACGTTCCCCGCGGCATCCCGGCCATCCAGGCGCGGCACGGTGTTGATCTCCATCGCGCCGCCGCCCATGTTCCCCGGACGGGAGTCGAGGCCTCGGCCGTAGATGAACGGGTAATCGAACAGCTTGCCGATCTTGCTCCAGGTCTCCGGGATGTAGTAGGCGATCGGCCCCTTGAAGTTGGCGGCGCTGAGGAAACAGGTCCAGGCCTGCTCGCCGGTGGGGGGGTCGCCTGACGTCGCTCTGGCGAAGGGCATGGCCATGTAGGTGTAGCCCAGGAACGCGCCGTGGGGATTGCCCTCCAAAGGAAGGCCGTCCGGTGGGATGAGCAGGCGATTACTGAGCTGCGCGATGCCCAGGCGCTCGTCGGGCAGCGCCTCGGTGTCGTAGAAGAACGACCACCCGGGCGAGGCGACCTCGTAGTCGTAGCACTGCGGCGTGGCGTTCATGCTGAACTTGGGCGGCCCGTAGCGAAAGCGGTTGCCCGCCCAGTAGCCGAGCCCGCCTTCGATCGTCTGGAAGACGCTGTCCCAGGTCGGGCCGCGCTCCGGCCAGTTGTCCCGGGCCAGGGTGCCGGCCGGCGCGAGGGGCTTGTCCTTGTTGTCGGAGTTGTCCGGCGTGATCCAGGCGCTCGCCAGGCCGATCTGGAAGTGGGCGAGCGGCTGGTCGATCAGCGGCCACACCGCGGAGTAGAAGCCCATCCCCGCGCTGAACTCGGATTGCGCCGGCGGCCGGGACGCGTCGAAGCTGATGTAGCCGTGCAGACCATCCGCATGGGCCGTGACCACGCCGGCGCCCGTCTGTCGCGCGCCCGCGGCAGGCTCCTCCTGGCGCGCCGCACCAGGAGAGAGCGCCGCGGCCGTCACGATGAGAGTCAACAGGAATCTCATTGTCGTTCCCTCGGCAGTGCGACGCGCTTCCCGGCCCGGGCCGGGTCCCGCGCGCGGGAGGTTTCGGATGCTCCGAGCGCCCCTGGATTCGGGTTAATGGCGCGACTTGTCTGGAATCGCCGGCGGCGGCGGCGGCTCCACCGGATGCTCGCGGATCATCCGCAGCAGCTCCTCGATGCCGCGGTCGAGCTGCGGGTCTCTTCCTTGCTTCCAGTCGCCGGGGAGGATGTCCACCTCGATGTCGGGATCGACCCCGCGGTTCTCCAGCGAGAAACCGGACGCCGGATCCCACCATGCGGCCGTCGGCTGGGTCGTGAGGCCGCCGTCCTGGTGGGGCCTCATCTCCGACAGGCCGACCTGGAAGTACGCCACGGGGGTTCTCATCAGCCGCTCGATCAGCAACTGCGAGACGAACCCGCCGCCGTTGCAGCGCGCGTCGATGACCAGCCCCTTCTTGTGGATCTGCGGATAGTACCCGCGGATGAACTGGACCAGTCCGGGCCCCATCATGTCCGGCAGGTGGAAGTAACCCAGCTCGCCGCCGCTCTGGCGGTCGACGTACTCGCGGTTCCTGCGACACCAGTCGCGGTAGCAGAGCTCGGTGTCGCTCTGCAGCGTCTCGATCTGGACGTCCCGCGCCTGCGACCGGTCGCTGGTGCGGCCCACGGTCAGAAGGACCTGCCGGCCGGCCAGGTTCTGGAGCGCCTGGTGGATGTTGCTCGCGGCGCCGAGGTCGACGCCGTCGATGGCGAACAGGTAGTCCCCGTCGCGCACGTCCACGTCGTTGCGCGTGAGCGGAGCCGCCACGTCCGTCTCCCACGCCTCCGGCCGAAAGACGGTCGTGAAGCGCAGCAGTCCGCTCTCCGGATCGGGCGCGACGTCGGCGCCGAGCAGGCCGGTGGCGACGCGCCGGCCGCGCTCCAGGTCGCCGCCGAAGGTGTAGGTGTGCGACGTGCCCAGCTCCAGGATCATCTGTGACAGGAGGTCGTTCAGTTCGTCGCGCGTGGCGATCCGTGGCAGAAGCGCGCCGTAGCGGGATCCGACCTCCTCCCAGTCGACTTGCGCCAGGTTCTCCGCCCAGTAGAAGTCGCGCTGCAGCCGCCAGGCCTCGTGGAAGATCTGCTGCCACTCGGCGCGCGGATCGACGTTCAACGGCAGCGTCGACGGGTCGACCTTCGTCGCGGCCTGCGCATCGATGGAGGCGCCCGCGTCCGCCACGAGGATCTCCCTGCCGGTGCGCCACGCGACCTTCTTGCCGTCGGCGCTCAGCGAGTAGTCGCGCACCGCCGCCAGCGCGGTCTCGACCTTCTTCTTCTCGATATCGAAGACCTGCAGCGCGTTGCGGGGCGTTTCGTCCTCCGTGAACAATTCGAAGTCCATCAGGCCGAGAACGGGCGCGGACAGGAAGAACACCTTGCCCGGCGCCGCGGACAGGTGGGCGTAGTCGCCCGGCGGCACGGGGAACTGGAACACGCGCGTCTCGATGCCGTCCGGATCGACCTGGACCACGACCTTCGCCTGTTCCGCTGGAGCCGGTTCCGCCGCCTTCGCCTCGCCGGGTGCGCCGGTCTTGCCGGGCTCTGCTTTTGGCTTCGCGGCCTCCAGCAGCTCCTCGGGCAGGAAGGGCGAGAGACCGCCCGCGCGCAAGATCACGCCGCAGATCGTCCCCGACCGGATCACCGCGTCCCGCAGGTCGATGTCTCCGAGCACCGGGTTGATGGTCCGGTTGGAGAGGAAGTACAGGAACTTCCCCTCCGGATCCCACACCGGGTCGGTGTCGTTGGTGAAGGACGAGGTCACCGGGATCGACCGTCCGGTCTCGAGGTCATGGAGGAAGATGGACGAGTTCTGGGTTTCGTCCGTTCGGGCATAGGCCAGCCAGCGGCCGTCCGGGGAGAACGCATACTGCCGGATCTCTCCGCCCTCGGCCCGGTCCACCAGCCGCGTCGCGCCAGCCAGATCGGAATACGCCAGGTGCGTCCCCTTCGGCGACCAGACCGGCTGGTTCAGCCAGCCTTCCCGTTCCTGGCGCAGGACGCGTGGCGGCGCCTTGCCGGACGCGTCCAGCAGCACTGGCTGCTGCTCGCCCATCTGGTCGCTGATGCACGCCACCAGGTCGCCCTTGCTGGAGAGGGCCGGAGCGCGCTCGCGCACTCCGGGCGAGCGAGTCAGCGCCACCACGCGTCCTTCTTCGACCGGACGCAGCCAGATCTTGCCGCGCGCTGCGATCACGATCCGCTTGCCGTCCGCGCTGAGCGCATAGGATTCGAGGTGAGCGGCCGCGTCCGCCGTTCTGGGCAGTTCTCGCACGCGGTCGGAGGGAAGCTCGACCGCGACCCTCGCCGTGCTGCCGCTCGCCAGGTCGAGCAGGTAGAGATCGGCTCCCAGCGAGTAGACCGCGCGACCGGCCTGCAGGTCGGGCCAGCGCGGAGCGAATCCCTGGTGGTGGGTCAGCTCGACGACCTCCTTCGTTGCGAGGTCGAGGGAGCAGAGGTTCATGTCTCCGAACCGATCGGACAGGAACACGATTCGGTCGCCGTCCCAGAGCGGAGAGCCGTCCGCCCCGTCGAAGTCGGTCACCCTGTAGAAGGTGCCGGCCTCCAGGTCGCCGACCCACACGTCCTGAGCCGTGCCGCCGCGATACCCTCTCCACCCCGCCATTTCCCCTGGGAAGCGGTTGAACGCGATGCGCCGGCCGTCGGCGTGGAACGACGCGAGCGCCACCGGGCCGATGCCGAGCGCCCGCGGCTGGCCGCCCGACACCGGCGCCGTGTAGGCGCGCGGGAACGGCAGCTCCGCGGCCCGCCCGCTGCAGAACAGGACCGACTGCGCATCCGCGGTCCAGCCCAGGACCTGGTCCTGCGACGGATGCCAGGTGAGACGGCGCGGCTCGCCGCCTTCGCCCGGGATGACGTAGACGTCCTCGTTTCCCTCGTACGACGCCGAGAAAGCGATCCACCGGCCATCGGGGCTGAAGCGGGCGTATCCCTCGATCCCCTGGTCGCGCGTCAAGCGTCGCGCCGTTCCACCGGCGGCGTTCACCTGCCACAGGTCGCCCTCCGCGCTGAACACGATGCGATCGTCGTGGATCGCCGGGAACCGGTAGTAGCCGTCCGGACCGGCGAACAGGTTGGAACCGAGGAACAGGAACAGGAACAGGACAGCAAGGAAGGACTTCATCCGTGACTCCTTCGCGCGCAGGTGCTTGTGAACCGGCATCCTAGCCAGGATATCTCACCACCGGTTCGCTCGAATGGTCACGCACGCCGCGGGCTGCTCGCCGTTCGGTATCATCAGGAATCGCGTGAATCGGGCCCTGGAGCAGGTTTGTAGGAGGAACAACCATGCGCCGCTGCCTGTGCACCGTGCTGCTGATCGCCGGCGTGAGCTCCGCGCACGCGGAAGATCATGTGTGGGTGAAGGGCAAGTCCCTGCAGAAGGGCGAGATCATCCACGAAGGAGAGAACGGCATCGATCTGGTCACGCTGGACGGGACCGCTCTGCGGATCGAGAAGGGCGAGGTCGTCAAGATCGTGCGCGACCGCCCGCTGCCGGCGGCGGTACGGGAGAAGCTGGAAGCCGTCCCGGAAGGCGACGCGGCGGCGCTCCTGGAGGTGGCGCGATTTGCGCAGGCGCAGGGGCTCGACCGGGAGGCGCGCCGCGTGGCTTTGCGGATCCTCTTCTTCGCTCCGGACCACGCCGAGGCGCGCGCTCTGCTCGGGCACTGCCGGGTATTCGGCACGTGGTTCGTGGATCAGGCGGCCGCCGTCAAGGCCGAGGGCAAGCGCCTCAAAGATGAGGGATACGTCAAGTCGAACGGCGGCTTCGTCCGCAGTGATGATAGGGAGGACCTCCAGAGCGCCCCGGAGGAATGGACCCTCGAGGACGGACTGATCTGGCGCCGCATCGCCGACCTCATGACCGAGCGCGGATTCGTGGAGTGGGCCGGCGACTGGTATCCGCCCGAGGAGAGACACCTGGTCGCCCTGATGGAGGTGCTGAAGGAACGGACGGGTCTGGTCGCTCACGGGGCCGAAGTCGGGAAGTGCAGGATCATCAGCTCCCTCTCTCGCACGGAGTGCACCAAGTGGGCGGAGAAGATGGCGGCCACGCGCCGGCAGATCACGGAGCTGCTGGCTTGCGAGCATTCCGAGCGGGTGCGCGGGTTGATGCTGGAGAACTACATCCTCGACACCAACGAGCGGTTCCAGGCCTTCGTCGAGGCGTACGGGAAAGAGCTGAAGTTCAGGCAGGACTTCCTCCATGTCTTCCTGACGGAGGAGTACGCGTACTGGAACCGCTTCAACCAGGTGACCCACGTGGGACAGTCCAGGTGGGAACGCGGCATCGTGAGGGACATGGGCGGCGCGATCCTCGATCAGGTGTGGGTTTCCGAATCGGCGTTGCCGCTCTGTTTGGAGCGGTCACTGTCCCACCTGGCCGAGGAGAAGGCCTTTGGTCGTGTGGAGTCTCCGTTCCACATGGACAGAGACGATCCCGCCGCGAACCTCGAACGCTGGTACTCCTACGCCGAAGCAGCCGCTGAGTCCGAGGATGGCTGGATCAAGGTGGCGCGCAGTCTCGACGAGGCACATCGCCTGCCGGCGCTGCGCGAGCAGTTCGAGGCCCAGGACTGGAACCAGCGTACGGCCGAGCTGGACGTCTCGGCGCCCGCGCACCTGCGGTTTCTGCTTGCGGAGAAGCGCGACTTCCTGCTTCGCTTCCTGGGAACGCCAGGCCAACTCGAGGTAGACCTGCAGTTCCGGAGATCGTTCGGCGCGGATTTCGAGAGCGTGGACGAGGAGTTCCGCGCCTGGCTGCGCCGCGAGCCCGAGCACTGAGGCTGTCGCGGAACGTATTCGGGTCGTAGTGTTGACGGGTGCGTCGCCTTGATCCACCCCGACCGCTGGAGGTGAAGAGTGGATGCTCGACTGTGCTCCGTGGTCGCGTCGTCTCTGCTGGCGCTGCCCGGCGCCGGATTGGCCCGCGCCCAGGGCACGGCCGCGCCGGCGCCGCCTGCCAACGCCGGCGAACGCCCGAAGCTCTCCTTCGCGGAGCTGGAGCGCGGCTTCGCGTCGCCGAGCATGCTGTTCGCTCCCTTCGCGTTCTGGTTCTGGGATGCGCCCCTCGATCCCGCCCAGACGGCGCGTATGGCGGAGGAGATGAGCCGCCAGGGCTTGAATCCCGGCTACGCCCACGCCCGCATCGGCCTGCCGGCGGAGGAGTGGCTGTCCCTTCGCTGGTTCGAAGCGTTCGACGCGGCCCTCACGGCGGCCAGGAAGACCGGCGCGTACCTCGGCTACTGCGACGAGTACTGGTGGCCAAGCGGCCAGGCGAACGGGCGGGTGCTCGCGGCGCATCCTGAGCTGGCCGCGGTGTCGCTCGACTGCCGCACCTTCGACGTGCCGGAAGGGCGCGCCGTCGAGCTGCCCGAGTCGTTCTTCACCGTTGCCGCCCGTCACGCCGAGCCGTTCACGCCGCCGCCGCCCCGGCCGCGCCTCGGCCAGTGGATCTGGTGCGAGGAGGCTGAAGGCGAGGGCCGGTCGGCGTGGTTCCGCTGCCAGGTGACGGCGCCGGCCGGCGCGGACGTGTCGTCCGCAACGCTCGCCATCAGCGCCGATAACCGCTTCGTCCTCCACGTCAACGGCGTGCGCGTGGCGGAGGGCGCGGACTGGACGCAGCCGGTGCTCGTCGACGTGAAGCCGCACCTCTGCGACGGGCAAAACGCCTTGGCGATCCAGGCCACGAACGAGAGCGGCCCGTGCGGGCTGATCTTCGGTCTGCGGCTCGACCTCGCGGACGGCTCGTCGCAGGAGATCGGCTCGGGCCCGGGCTGCCGGACCGCGGCCGCCGCGCCCGCCGGCTGGGCCGAGCCGGGCTTCGACGACGGCGCGTGGACCGAGCCCGTGGTTCTGGGCGACGCCGGCGCCGATCCCTGGCGCCTGCCCGCTGCCGGCGGCCGCCGCGCGCCGGCGACGATCTCGAGTGCGACGCTGCGGGCGATCGGCTCCGGGCCAGCGTTCAGTTGGCAGCCGGACGCGGGCTCCTGGCGCGTCTACTCGTTCGCCAAGGCCCATCACGCGGGCATCGACGGCGGCGAAGTGAACTACCTCGACCGCCGGCTCATCCCCGCCTTCCTCGAGATCGCGCACGCGCCGTATGCGAAGCGCCTCGCTTCGCAACTGGGCCGGTCGATCCCCGGCGTGTTCGTGGACAACGAGGGCGACTACGGCTTCAAGCTGGCCTGGTCCGACGACCTGGAGCGCGAGCACCGCGAGCGCACCGGCTCGGACATCCGGACCTGGATGCCGCTCCTCCTCGACCGCGACGTGGAAGGCCGCTGGCCCAAGGCGCGCTGGGACTGGTACCGCTCCGTGTCCGACCTCTACGCCGACAACTACCTCGGCGGGGTCAGCCGCTGGCTCGCGGAGCGCGGCATGTACTGCGTTTCCAATCTATGGGAGGAGTCGCTCTGCGCGCAGGCCTTCGCGGTCGGCGACTTCTTCCAGGCGCAGCGCAGCGTGACCATGCCGGGCAATGACTGCCTGGTCCGCAAGGCGCTTGAGGTGCACGACTTCAAGGAGACCCAGTCCGTCACCGAGTTCGAGAGCCGCCGCTTCCAGAGCGAGGTCCTGGGCGTCGCCGGATGGCAGATGTCGCCGGTACTGATGAAGCAGGCCATGAACGCGGTCATTGCCTGGGGAGTGAGCCACGTCGTGCCGCACGGCATCAACCTGAACCGGCAGCTCGCGACCATCCCCTATCCGCCGGACTGGTTCACGAGCAACCCGTACTGGCGGCACCTGCATCTCTGGACCGACTTCTGCCGCAGAGCCTGCTTCGTCAACTCCTGCGGCCACGCCGTGCCCGACGTGCTGCTCTTGAACCCCATGGACAGCGGGTGGGCGCTGCTCGGTGGACGGGTGTTCGACCCGGACGAATCCGTTTCTTTCGGCGCGCTCTTCGAAGCGAAGGTCGACACTGGAGAGCCGGGGCCGACGCCCGGCGACATCGAGGCCGTCTACCGCCGCGCCATCGAGGAGCTCACCGCGGCGCGCGTCCAGTATCTCGTCGCGGACCGCCACTATCTGGCCGAGATGAGCATCGCGGTGGGCGGGCGGCTGGTGCGCGGTCCCTTCGAGTTCCGGGCGCTGGTCGTGCCCGCGACGTTCCTCCTGCCGCTCGAGTCGATGGAGACGATCCTCGCCTTCGCCGCCGCCGGCGGAACGGTCTACCTGCTGGGCGAGCTGCCGCGCGCGTCGGCGGAGGCCGGCCTCGATGACCCGCGCATGAAAGACCTCACGGAGCGCCTGCTGGCCGAGCCCACGGTGCACCAATCTCCCGACGGAGTGGCGCGGCTCGTCGCCCAGGGGGCGGCGCACCTCTGCCCGCAGGTCGAGTTCGAGGCCGGCGAGTTCGCTCTGCTCGACCTCCACCGGCGCATCGACGGCCGGGACTTCTTCTGGCTCGCGAACAACGGCGGCGAACGCCGGGAGTGCGTCCTCTCCTGCCGCGACGCCAAGGGAGCGGCCTTCGCGTGGGACTGCGAGTCGGGCGCCGTCACCGCGGTCCCGTCCGAGGAAACCGAGGGCGCCAGCCGCGTGCGCGTCACCTTCGACCCGTACCAGGCTCTCTGGCTCGTCTTCGATCCCGAGCGCGAGCCGCTCCCCTCGACTCGCGGCGAGGAGCAGCCGCGGGTCACGCGCGTCGCGCTCGCCGGTCCGTGGCGCGTCTCCTGCGATCCCGCCATCCAGCCGCCGCCTGTCTCTCCCGGTGCGACTTCCGAGATCCCGGAGGAGTTCACGACCGAGGGCGGCGTAGAGCGGCCCCTCGCCTCCTGGCTCGACTGGGGCCTGGCGGACTTCAGCGGCTTTCTCGACTACCGCACGAGCTTCGAGCTGGACGCCTCCAGCGGACGGGTGCTCGTCGACCTGGGCGACGTGCGCTTCCTGGCCGAAGTCTGGGTCAACGGTCAGAACGCCGGCGCGCGGCTCTGGCCGCCCTTCGAGTACGACGTCACCGCTCTTGTCCGCGCCGGCGAGAACGAGCTGACCGTGCGCGTCGGCAACCTGCTCTGCAACGCAATGCGACGCCACGGAACCTGGGGCTGGACGCGCCCTGCGGCCGGCGACTTCCGAGCCGGCTTGTTCGGCCCGGCGACGATCGCCAGGCATTGACAGTGGAGCAGGAGGGGCAGGTCCATTGTGACCACGGATTCGAGCTGAAGCCGGTACTCGAGCGCCGGTCCGGGACGCGCGCGTAGTGCCAGGAGCCGAGCTGTCGACCACGACAGTCTGCGGTTCTTGTGACGAGTTCTTGACAGCGGACACGGCGTCACCGAGGCATTCATCCTATGTCGTCAGGTTGGTCCAAGGGACAATCGGCAAGACCCGTGGCTGATTGACACACACTTCCGGCCGACCCTGCCAGTCAGTTTCGCTTGAAAGCGAAGTCCGTTCGCGCGACGACCAGATCCTCGCGCGTCGCGGCCGAATGGAGCTGCGTGGTCAGCCAGTCGAGGTCGAGGATCCTCCTGGCCCAGCGTCCGGCGCGCGAATCCTGCGCCGCGAGGTCGACGACCTTGGGCGGGAGGGTCTCCTCGTCGCTCTCCCACAGGACGAAGGGCGCGGTCGCCTCGCGGTAGGCGTCGCTCTCGTCATCGACTGGAAAGGCCGAGTCGATCAGCTCGTAGATCGCCGCGATGGTCTCTCGATCGCCGGTCCGGCCGTACGCGCCGTACAGGGCGCCGATCGCTCGAAGCCTCGGGGTGACGCGACTCCAGTGCTCCTCTCGGCCGTCAGCGTGGAGCCCTCCGATGATGAAGCCCTGAGTGACGCCGAACCCACCGTGCTTGAAGACGTGGTCACAGGGTCCGCCGAGGATCTCCTCGTAGGTGCCGGGATTGACCTGCGGGATCCTCGGGCTGAATGTCGCCGAGCTCATGAGACCGCCGTGAGACTGTGACAGGGTCGTGTTTCGATAGATGGGAATCACGTAGAGCAGACTCTTCTGGTGGATGTAGGCGTGCTGCAGGCACCTGGGACAGATCGCACTGATCCACGACTCGCTGTAGGTGCTGGCGGCGAAGAGAAGGGCCAGGGTCACGAGGCACACGCGAGCGAGCGCAAGAAGCGGCGGCCACCATCGCCGCCGGAGGCGGCTCGGCCCTTGGTGTTCCGATGAGTGCCTGGGAGCCACGTTGTGTGAGACGCTGACGACGCCGGGCGCTTCCTGGGTAATCTCGCTGGCGTGCCACTGGATGATATCCAGAGGGGGGATCCCTGCGCGCGGATTTGCGAAGTCGTTGCGGTTGGAGAGGGGAGGTGAAGCGCGTCTCCTGTACGCTGGTGAGGAACGGCGTGCAGCCGCCGCCGTGGCGCAGCGCAGGACTGCCGGCCGTCCCGCGGGGAGCCATGAAGCGCAACGTCATCGGGCTGTTGTCGATTCTGCTGGCGCTCCTCGGCGTGCTGGTGGTCGTTCTCGCTTCGTGGGACGCCTCCGCCACCGATCCAGCGGACGGCGCCATGGGCGCGAGCGAGGGTGCTGCGGCCGCGCCGGCGAACCGCGAGGTCCCGGGGGACGCGGAGGAGTCCGCGAGCGGCCCGACGCGGGAAGCGGCCCCGGAGCCGCCGTGGAGCGGCGGCGACGTGATCGGCATGGTGGTCGATCGGGAAGGCAACCCGCTCGCAGGCGCCGACCTGTGGCTGACGCTCGAGGACCGCCACTTCGCCGCGCTCCCGGGCGACCACGCCGCCGCGCTCGAATCGCTGCTGGCGCCGCGCGCGACGGGTGCGGAGGGGCAGTTCCGCTTCGAACGTCTGCCGGAGCGTGGCCGCTACCACGCCAACGTACGCAAGAGCGGCTTCGCGCCGTGGGAGGGCTACAGGGTTCCCTTTCTCCTGTCGCCGGGGCGCACAACCGACCTGGGCCGCATCATCCTCGACAGGGCAAGCCGGATCTGCGGCGTGGTCGTCGACTGGCAAGGATGGCCGGTGCCGGGCGCGCAGGTGCGTTGTCTGGGGACGCATTTCGACCCGCCCGTGATCACGGACGGCGCCGGCCGCTTCGAGATCACCGACCTGAAGCCGGGCCGCTACGTGCTGGCGGCGAGCTGCAGAGGCTTCGCGCCCGAGCGGCGCGACCTGCCGGTGGTGCGCAGTCTGGGCGTGGGAGAGGCGTGGACCGACGTCCGCCTCATGCTCGCGCGCGGTCGAGCCGTGTTTGGTCGGGTCGTCAGCAGTTCCGGAGCTCCGGTGGCGGGCGCTCGCGTTTCTTCCAGCAAGCGCACGGGAGGCGTGCTCTTCGCCAACGGCGACCTCATGGGCGGCTGGTTCGACATCGACGCCACGCAGACCGATGATGGCGGCCGCTATGTTCTCACCGCGCCCGCGACTCCTGACGAGGAGTTCTCGGTCGCCGTTCTCGCCGGAGGATTCGCCGGCCTCGACGCGCCCGTGCGGGCGCCCCCAGGTCCCGAGCCGGTCCCGATGCCGGACATGATCCTCGCGCTGTCGCAGGATCCCGCGATCCAGCGGCGCGGAGTCGCGATCGGCGGTCGCGTGCTGGACAAGAACGGCGCCGGGATTCCCGGCGCCTGCATCGAGCTTTTGGGCCCGCGCGACCGGCGGGTCTGGAGCCTTACCGAGGAGGACGGCGCCTTCCGGTTCGAGAGGATGGAGGCGGGCGCATACACCGTGGCCGCATCGACGCCCGACTTGAGCCCGGTCCAGGTCGCGGATGTTCCGGTCGGCCAGGACTCCGACGTGACCGATCTGGAGATCGTGCTGAGGGACGCCGCCGGCGCGCTCGCGGGGATCGTCAGCGGGCTCGACGGCGCGACGGAGCCGCGCATGACCGTGAGCGCGCGGCACGCCGACGGTCGCGTGGCCACGAGCGAGACGGACGCCGCCGGCGCCTTTCGCATCGCCCCGCTGGCTCCGGGCCGCCACGTGGTCCACATCGAGCCCGTGGATTCGCGATCAGACGATCTGCCAGAAGTTGAAGGCGTGGATCAGCCGTTCGAGCTGGAGGTCCAGGTCGCGGCCGGAGTCGAGAGCACGCTGCACGTGGATCTCCGGAGCAGCCCGTACTGCGCCGTCGAGGGAACGGTGCGGATCCGCGGTACGCCCGCGGCCGGGCTCGACGTGGGCGGCGCGCGCACGGATGAGGCCGGCAGGTACCGCACCCAGCCTCTCTTTTCCGGCGACACGCGGCTCATGGTCTGGGGAGAGAAAGGGGCGATTGCCCGGCACGATCTCGTGACCGCGCCCGGCACGATTCACACGGTCGACCTCGACCTGAACCCGGCCTCTCTCGAGATTCGGGTGCTCGCGGGCGAGACCGGCGAACCGGACTGCACCGCCGCGATTCACATGGACCAGGTGAGCCCGCATGGGTCGGAAGGGCCCGTCGTGGACTACGCCTGGTGCGCGAACGCGGTCGACAACGGCGTCGTCCTGTTCGAAGAGCTTCCTGCCGGCCGCTACCAGGTGGACGCGCATACGTCGCCCTGCGTGAGAGACAACCTCGCTCCCGAGATCGCGGTCGTCGACCTCGTTCCCGGCGGCTCCGGCGCAATCGTCCTGCGCCGCTATCCCTTCGCTTCGCTTCGCGTCCGCCTCGAGCCGCCGCCGGCTGCCTCGCGCTGCGTCCTGGTCGAGCTGCGCTCCGCGTTTGGCGCGACGCGGCGTCTGCATGACAGCGACTTCCTGCCCGGCAGCGCCGAGGTCCTCTTCGACGACCTGGCTCGCGGCAGCTACCGCGTGGCCGTGCTCGATGCGCAGACCGAGGCGGAGCTCGGCGCGGCGGACGTCACGGTGCACCCGAGCGAGGAGCATGTCGCCGTCATCGAGCTGCGGCAAGACGCCGACGAGCGCTGACGGCCCGGCTCCTGGTGGAATCCCGGCGGACGTATCTACCCGAACTGCGCTGGTTCAGGTAGCATCACCTCGTCACAAGGGCTTCTGGGCGACTCGGTTCTCTTGGGTTCCGAGACGCTCAACTGAACAGAAGGAGGGAACTCCAATGAAGGGAATCATGGTTGCCGCGGTGGCCGCGCTCGTGTCCACCACGATCGCGCTGGAGCGGGTCTCCTGGGCCGGCGGCGCGCGGAAGGCGGAGTTCGAGGCGCCGGTGCGGTTGCTTGCGGACGGGAAGTTCCTGAACGAGGTGGAGAACATGCTCTACCCCTCTCCGGTGCTGCTCGACGTCGACTCCGACGGACAGCGTGAGCTGGTGTGCGGCGACCTCTGGGGCCGCCTCCGCGTGTATGAGAATGTGGGGGAGGAAGGCGACACCACGTGGGGCCCCGCGGTCAAGCTCCAGTCCGAGGGCAAGGACCTCGAGCTACCGAACTGGTGATGCGTCGGCATGTGTCCACAAGGCGTGGACTTCAATGCTGACGGCGTGAACGATCTCGTGGTGGGCACCATGGAGGGTGTCGCCTTCCTGGTTCCAGGATCCACGTCCGGCTTCAAGCAGCCGGAACGTGTTCTCGACTGCGAGGGCCGGCACATACTCCTGGGCAAGTTCTTCAACCGGGAGGCCAGCAAATGGGATGAGACGGATCGCAGTCCCAAGGGCAAGAAGAACCCGGTGGATCACTGCGTCGCCGTCGTGGCCGTGGACTGGGACGCGGACGGGGACCTGGACCTGCTGCTGGGCGCCAAGGAAGGACGCTTCTATCTGCGCAAGAACAAAGGCAAGAAGGGCCAGCCCGAGTTCACGGCCTACAACGAGCCGATCCCCGCGGGCAAGTCCGTGCTCGAGGTGCCCGGCGAACTGACCGCGCCACGGCTGGTCGACTGGAACGACGACGGCCGCTTCGACCTCGTGTGCGGGAGCCACGACGGAGGCGTCTACCTGTGCGAGAACAAGGGCAAGAAGGGGAAGCCCGCGTTCGGGAAGCCCGAGACTCTGATTCCGCCTGGTGGTCAACCGCGCTTCATGGGCTCTGGAAGTGGCAACCTGCCTGCCGAACCCCTCAGGCCGACGTCCGGGTGCTACGTCGACGCGGTCGACTACGACGGAGACGGCGACCTCGACCTGCTGGTGGGCGGACGCTGCACCTGGAAGCCGGAGGAGCGACAACTGACTGCCGCGGAACAGCAGCGGGTCAAGGAGCTGCTGGCCGAGGAGAAGTCGGCGCAGGCCGAGATGGAGAAGCTCGACGCCAAGGCCAGTCGGAGCGAGGAAGAGCGGGCGACCTGGTCGCAGCTCTACCGAAAGCTGGAGGACCTGGACAAGGAACTCTGTACGTACCTGCCGCGCCCGCGAAGCGCCGAGTTCGTCTGGTTGTATCGGCGGCGCTGAACGAGAGGTGCGGCTGACCGAGACGCACGGGCGCGTGGGCTTCTCATGAGGCCGGGCCATCAGGGCCTGGAAGTTCGCCGGATTGTGGAAGGTGGGCAGGCCGTGAGAGTCCTCGGCAAGCGAAGGGCACCGATCCTGGCGGCTCTGCTCGGGGCGGTCGCGGCGGCTGCGGCGTTCCTGCTGGTCCAGGGGGAGTCCGCCCCGCCGTCTGGCCCGAGCGGGAGCGAGGCCACCGCCGCTCCGCAGGAAAAGGAGCCAGGCGTCGCTTTGCCCGCGCTCGAGGCCGAGAGCGAGGTCGAGCGGAACGAGGCGCAAGCGAGCCGCCGCGAGCCGGACTTCGGCGGGGTGACCGGCCTCCTCGTGGATGAGCAAGGCGCGCCAGTGGCCGGCGCCACGGTCACGCTGAGCATCTGGCAATCATCGCTCAAGAGCCACGGCCTGGCGGGCTGCGCGCGCCGGAGCGCCTGCTGCGGACCATCGACCTGCGCGCATCGAGCATGGAGAACGAGAAGATCCGGATTTCGTCCTGCGGCTCGCTCTTGTTCGACCTACCGGACGATCTCGTCGAGGGCGTCTCGATCGAGAGCGTCCTGCTGCGCGCCGGCGGGGCGGAGCGTCCCTTGGCGCCGACCCGCGCCGGCGGTCGAGACTACGTGGTCGAGCGCGTGCCGCACGGGCGGCACGAGATCGTGCTCCGTGTCTCTGCCGGCGGCGCGCTCTCCCTCACTCTCGGAGCAAGGAAACCCTGGCAAGACGGCGGTCCAGAAGGTAAATCGGACCGACAAGTAGAGATTTGTCACATCGCCCACGGGGCGAGCAGGTTCTCGGCTACGATGCGCGGCTGCGTGCGAGGATCCCAGTGAACGAGCGCCTGCCGATGCAGGTCGAGGTGCCCGGCGACGGCTATCACCGTGGCCTGATCTCCTGCCAGGTGGCGTGCCCGGTGCACACGGATGCGCGCGGCTACGTGCGGGCGATCGCCGAGGGGCGCTTCGAAGAGGCCTACCTGATCGCGCGCGGGCCGAATCCCTTCGCCTCGATCTGCGGGCGCGTCTGCGGCGCGCCCTGCGAGGCGGCCTGCCGGCGCGGCAAGGTGCCGCGCGTGGACGCGGACGGGCGCTTCGTGGGCGTGGACCGGCCGATCTCCATCCGCGCGCTCAAGCGCTTCGCCTGCGAGCAGGCCGGCCCGGAGGCTCGCCCGACCGAGGATCTCCTGCAGGCCGTGCGCGGCTACGTGCCGCGCGTCTGCGCGGACGCCGAGGAGATGGCGGCGCTGCTCAGCGCGGGCGTGGCGGGCGCATTCCGAGCGGCGGAGGGCCAGCGCGTCGCGATCGTCGGCGCCGGACCAGCCGGCTTGTCCGCGGCGCACGACCTGGCGCTCATGGGGTTCAAGCCCGTGGTCTTCGAGACCGAGCCGGTGGCGGCCGGCATGCTGGCCGTGGGCGTGCCGGCCTATCGCCTGCCGCGCGACCTCATCGCGCGCGAGGTCGCCGTCATCCGCGCGCTGGGCGTGGAGATCCGCTGCAGCGTGACCGTGGGCAAGGACATCACGTTTGCCGAGCTGCGGCGCGACCACGCGGCCGTGATCCTCGCCGTGGGCGCCAAGTCGTCCCGCGCGCTGGGCCTGCCCGGCGAGCGCGGGCCGCGCGTCTACGGCGGCGTGGACCTGCTGCGCGCGGTGTCGCTGGGCGAGCGGCTGGACACGGGCCGCGAGGTGGTCGTGATCGGCGGCGGCAACGTCGCCTACGACGTGGCGCGCACGGTCATGCGGCAGATCGCCTACGACACGGCGCGCACCGCGGCGCGCCTGTCCGGCACGGGCAAGGTCCACCTGGTGTCGCTGGAGACGCTCGAGGAGATGCCCGCGGACACGGCGGAGATCCGGGAAGGAGACGAGGAGGGCATAGGAAGGCTGAACGGCTGGGGCCCGGTCGAGATCGTGCGCGACCACGCGGGCGCCGTCACGGGCGTGACGCTCCGCCAATGCCGGCGCGTCTACGACGAGCAGCGCAGGTTCAGCCCGCTCTTCGACGACGCGGTGCGCCGGACCATTCCCTGCGACACGGTGCTGCTCTCCGTGGGCCAGTCTCCGAACACGGAGTTCCTGGCGGACGGAGGACAGGACGTCGCGCTCAGGAGTCCGGGCTGGCCCGAGGTGGACAAGGGCACGCTCGCCAGCAGCGCGCCGGGCGTGTTCGTGGCCGGCGACCTCGCGCACGGAACGCGCCTCTTGATCGACGCGGTGGCCTCGGGCAAGGCGGCGGCGCGCTCGGTCTACCGCCACCTGACGGGGCGCACGATCACGATGGACGCGGTCACGGCGCACGTCGCCCTGCCCCTCTACCGGCGCGAGCGCGGCTACGAGGCGATCCGGCGCCAGCCGGTTCCGGTCCTCGAGCCGGGGGAGCGGCTGCGCCATCCCGAGACCGTGGTCGAGGCGGGCTACGGCGCGACAGGCGCGCTGCGCGAGGCTTCGCGCTGCCTGGACTGCGGCGTGACGCCGGTCTTCGACGGCGCGCGCTGCGTGCTGTGCGGCGGCTGCGCGGACGTCTGCCCGACGCAGTGCCTCAAGCTGGCGCCGCTGGTGGACCTGGAAGCTCGCGCCGATCTGGCCGCGGCCATCGCGGGCGCCCTGGGCAGCGGCGCGGCCCTGGAGGACGACTCCGCCATAGTGAAGGATGAAGAGCGCTGCATCCGCTGCGGGCTGTGCGCGATGCGGTGTCCCGTGGAGGCGATCACGATGGAACGGGTGACCTTCGCAACGGACTGGAGCAGCTCATGACGGCCGAGGCGCGTGCCCCGCGTTCGCGGCTCGACCCGGAGCCGGTGTCCCGGCGCGACTTTCTGGGACTGGCAGCGCTCTGGGCGGCGGCTTCGGCCTTGGGCTTCGCCTTGATCGGCTCGCTGCGCCTGCCGCGGGCCGCGGTGCTTTCCTCGCCGTCGAAGAAGTTCCGGGTGACGCTGCCGGAGTCGCTGCCGGCCGGCCAGGCGTTCGTGCCGCCGGGGCGCGCGGTGGCGTTGTTCCGGGACGCCGAGGGCGTATACGCGGTGTCCCTGATCTGCACCCATCTCGGCTGCGTGGTGAAGAGCACTCCGACCGGATTCGAGTGCCCGTGCCACGGCTCGCGCTTCGGGCTCGACGGCACGGTGGCGAAGGGGCCGGCGCCGCAGCCGCTGCCGTGGCACAAGATCACGGGCGGCGCCGGCGACTACGTGGTGGACGAGAGCGCGAACGTGCCTCAGGGCACGCGACTGAAGGCATGAGCGGCCAGCAACGTCCCTCGTCGGCGCTGCAGGACTTCGCCCGCAACCTGCGGCAGGCGCCGCGCCGCTTCCTGGAGACGGTCTTCCGCCACGGGCCGCCGCGCACCGACCGCACGCGCTCGACCTTCGTCTTCGGCAACGTCTTCCTGCACCTGCATACGGCGCGGACGCACCGTTGGAGCCTGCGCTGGACCACGACCCTGGGACTGGGCCTGGTGAGCGCGGCCGCTTTCGTGATCACGCTGGTGACCGGCATCCTGCTGATGTTCTATTACAAGCCGTACCCGGACGCGGCATACCAGTCCATCAAGGACATCCACTTCGTCGTGCCGACCGGCCAGTTCATGCGGAACATCCATCGCTGGGCGGCCAACGTGATGGTCGTTGCCGTCATACTGCATATGGCGCGCGTCTTCTACACCGGGGCGTATCGCGCGCCGCGCGAGTTCAACTGGGTCATCGGCATGGGTCTGCTGGTGACGACCCTGGGCCTGTCGTTCACGGGCTACCTGCTGCCGTGGGACCAGCTCGCCTACTGGGCCATCACCATCGGCGCGAACATCGCGCAGTCGCCGCGCGAGATCACGGACGCGCTGGGCATCACCGAATGGGCCGACGTCGGCGGCCTGCAGCGGCAGCTGCTGCTCGGCTCGGACGTGGTCGGCGAGGAGGCCCTGATTCGGTTCTACCTGCTGCACGTGATGCTCCTGCCGCTGCTGCTGGCCGCGCTCTTGGCGGTGCACTTCTGGAGGATCAGGAAGGACGGCGGCCTGGCGCGGCCAGCCGGCGCCGACCAGCGCCTCGGCCCGCCGCCCGGCGACACGTACCCGGTGTTCACCGAGGCGCCGCAGAAGACCTATCAACTCGCGGCCATCGTGCGCGGCAGGACGGCGGCGGTGGGCAACGGGCCGGAGAACACCCTGCCCTCGATGCCGCATCTCTTCTACGCCGAGCTGGGCGTGTTCATGCTGACCACGCTGATCTGCCTGGCGCTGAGCCTCTGGATCGACGCGCCGCTGAAGGAGCTCGCCAACCCGAACGTCCCCGAAAACCCGGCCAAGGCGCCGTGGTACTTCCTGGGACTGCAGGAATGCGTGTCCTTCTCGGCCTTCATGGGCGGGGTCGGCATCCCGCTGATCGTCCTGGTCGGGCTGGGCCTGATTCCCTACCTGGATCGGGAGGACAAGGGGACGGGCGAGTGGTTCGGCGGGCCGGGCGGGTGGCCGCTGGTGCGCCGGGCGGTGCTGTTCGGGCTGGGCGCGGCGATCGGCGTCGAGGCGCTGGCGATCCGCTGCGGCTGGCTGCGCGAGTGGTTCCCGGACATCCCGCAGCTGGTCATCACCTTCGTCAATCCCGGCACGATCCTGGCGGCGCTCTATGCGGTCTTCTCCTTGTTCGAGGTGCGGAGGCGCAACTCGGTGCGGGCCGGCGCACTCGCTCTGTTCACGTGCTTCCTCTGCGGGTTCGTGGTGTTGACCGTCATCGGGACTCATTTCCGCGGGCCGAACTGGGACTTCTTCTGGTCGCCCGCCGACTGGCCGAAGCACTGACGCCGTGAACAGGAACAAAGGCCTGCTCTTGTTGTCGAGCCTGGGCGTGCTGGCGCTCCTGGTGGCGGCCGCCGTGCAGGAGAACATCCTCAAGTCGTGGCGGCGCATCCAGGGCGCGGCGAAGACGGAGGCGGGTCCGGTGGAGGTGCGGCTGCGGCAGATCGTCGTGCCCGGGCTCAAGGCCGCGGACCGGTGCGTGTCGTGCCACGTGGGCATGGCGCCCGGCGAGAGCGGAATCCTGGGTCCGCGGGCCGTGGCGGCGCACCCGCCGTTGGCGCACGATCCGGGAGAGTACGGGTGCACCGCGTGCCACGGCGGCCAGGGCCGGGCGACGGAGGAGGCGGATGCGCACGGCGCGGCGGCGTTCTGGCCGGAGCCGATGATCCCGTTGCGCTATGCCTACGCCGGCTGCGGCACCTGTCACACGCACGTGCGCGTGCCGAGCCAGTCGGCCCTGGAGCGCGGGCGGAACGTGTTCGAGCAGCTCGACTGCCTGGCGTGCCACAAGCTGGACGGCCGCGGCGGCACGCTGCGCCCGTGGGGCGTGGGCGGGATGGAAGGGCCGGATCTCTCGCGCGCGGGCGCGGCCGGCGGAGGCGTCGGGTGGTACGAGAGGCACCTCGAGAAGTCGCAGGAGGCGACGGACGGCGTCTGGAAGACGTGCTTCGGCGCGATCGAGGAGAGCGCGCGCGCCGACCTGGCCGTGTTCCTCGCCTCGCGCGTGGGCGCGCCGGGACTGGTGGAAGCAAAGGCCCTGTTCCACACCCTGGGCTGCCGCGGCTGCCACAAGGTCAACGGCGTGGGCGGAGACGACGGGCCTGACTTGACGCGCGCCGGCGCGCGCGATCCGGGCCGCACCGATTTCACTCATGTGCCGGGCGAGCCGGCGCTTCCCAACTGGTTCGCCGAGCACTTCCGCGATCCGGCCAAGATCGTGCCGGGTTCGTTGATGCCGGTGCTGGGACTGACGGAGGAGCAGATCGACGGACTGACCTTCTACCTGCTCTCGCTGCGGCAGAGCGGTTTCCCCGAGGCGTACTGGCCGAAGGACCGCATCCTGGCCGATCGCTTCGGCGAACGCGAGTTCGCCGCGGACGGCGCGACGCTCTACGGCACGTTCTGCGCCGCCTGCCACGGCGCGGAAGGGCAGGGGATGCGCTATCCCGGCATGCCGGTCTTCCCGGCCGTGGCGAATCCGGACTTCCTGGCCGTCGCCTCGGACGAGTTCATCGCCGGGGCGGTGGAGCGCGGGCGGCCCGGCCGCCGCATGCCGGCGTGGGGCGAGAAGGAGGGCGGCCTGCGGGCGGAGGAGGTCCGGTCAGTCGTCGCGCACCTGCGCGTTCTCGGCGGCGTGAGCGCGGCGGAGCCGGATCCGCAGCCGCCGCGCTGGGCGGAGGGTGACGCGCAAGTTGGCGAGCGGCTGTTCGGCGCCTACTGCGCGGGTTGTCACGGCGCGACCGGCCAGGGCGCGGAGAGCCCGGCGCTGAACAACCACGTGCTGCTCTCCACCGCCAGCGATACCTATCTGGCGCGGACGATCGCGCGCGGGCGGCGCGGGACGTCCATGGAAGGCTATGGCGACGCTTCGACGGTGCACCCCGCCCTGTCAGCCGAGGAAACCGAGGCCCTGGTCCGGTTCATCCGGACATGGGAGAAAGCTCAATGAGCAGTCGCCTTTCGCGCCGTGAGTTCCTGGAAGCCGCCGGCAGGGCCGGATTCGGCGCCCTGGCGCTCTCGGCCACGCAGGCCTGGGGCCTGGAAGCGGTCACCAATCCGCTGTCCACCTATCCGAATCGCGACTGGGAGCGCGCGTATCGCGATCTGTGGCAGTACGATTCGAAGTTCACGTTCCTGTGCGCGCCCAACGACACGCACAACTGCCTGCTCAACGCCTACGTCCGCTCCGGCGTGGTGACGCGCATCGGTCCGACCATGCGCTACGGCGAGGCGACGGATCTCAGCGGCAACCAGACCTCGCACCGCTGGGATCCGCGCGTCTGCCAGAAGGGGCTGGCGCTCACGCGGCGGTTCTACGGCGATCGGCGCATCAACCAGTGCATGGTGCGGAGCGGCTTCAAGAAGTGGGTCGACGCCGGCTTTCCGCGCGGCGCGGACGGCCTGCCGCCGCGGGAGCACTTCGAGAGGGCGCGCGACGAGTGGCTGCGTGTCACGCACGACGAGGCGGCCGCGATCGCGGCCAAAGCGCTGAAGAACATCGCCGAGACCTACAGCGGCGAGGAGGGCAAGCGGCGCCTGCTGGCGCAGCACTACGACGAGGCGACCGTCGAGGCCATGCAGGGCGCGGGGACGCAGGTCATGAAGTTCCGCGGCGGCATGCCGCTGCTCGGCATGACGCGCGTGTTCGGCTTCTACCGCATGGCCAACTCGATGGCGCTGCTCGACGATCACATCCGCAAGGTCGGGCCGGACGGGGCGCTGGGGGCGCGCGGCTTCGACAACTACAGCTGGCACACCGATCTGCCCCCCGGCCACCCGATGGTGACCGGCCAGCAGACGGTGGAGTTCGATCTCAACGCCGTCGAGCACTGCAGGATGGCGGTGGTCTGGGGCATGAACTGGATCACCACCAAGATGCCGGATGCCCACTGGCTGACGGAGGCGCGCGTGAAGGGCACGCGCGTGGTCGTGATCGCCTGTGAGTACTCGGCCACCGCGACCAAGGGCGACGACGTGCTCGTCGTGCGCCCGGGCACGACCCCGGCCCTTTCCCTCGGCCTGGCCCACGTGATTCTGAGCGAGCGCATCTACGACGCGGACTACGTCAAGCGTTGGACGGACCTGCCGCTGCTCGTGCGCATGGACAACCTGAAGTACCTGCGCGCCGCGGAGGTCTTCGGCGGCGAACCGGCCGCGCTCGAGAACCAGACGCGCGTGCTGGCCGAGGACGAGAGGGAGCCTCCGCCCGGGAGCCAGAGCGACATGCTCATCCCGAGCAAGCTGCGCCGCGAGTGGGGCGACTACGTGTGGTGGGACGAGACCACGCGGGCGCCGCAGGCGATGACGCGCGACCAGGTCGGCGAGAAGTCGCTGGTTGGAGACCCGCGGCTCGAGGGGGCGGTGGAGGTGACGCTCGCCGGCGGTGAGAAGGTGCGCTGCCGGCCGGTGTTCGACCTGGTCAAGGAGTACGCGGCGCACTTCGATCCGCAGACGGTCGAGGAGATGACCTGGGCGCCGGCCGGGTCGGTGGAGGCGCTGGCGCGCGACATCGCCCGGGCACCCGGCACGACGCTCTTCGCGATCGGCATGGGGCCGAACCAGTTCTTCAACAGCGACAACAAGGACCGGACCATCTTCCTGCTGGCGGCGCTGACCGGGAACGTGGGCCGCATCGGCGGCAACGTCGGCTCCTACGCCGGGAACTACCGCGTGGCGCTGTTCAACGGCGCGCCGCAGTACATCAACGAGAACCCCTTCGACATCGAGCTCGACCCGGCCAAGCCGGCGCGGCCGAAGCAGTACTGGCGGGCGGAGTCGGCGCACTACTACAACCACGAGGACCACCCGCTGCGCGTGGGCAACAAGCTGCTCACGGGCAAGACGCACATGCCCTGCCCGACCAAGTCCATGTGGTTCGCCAACGCCAACTCGATCCTGGGCAACGTCAAGTGGCACTACAACACGGTCGTCAACGTGCTGCCGCGCATCGAGATGATCGCCGTCAACGAGTGGTGGTGGACCGCTTCCTGCGAATGGGCGGACGTGGTGTTCGGCGTGGATTCGTGGGCGGAGCTGAAGCACCCGGACATGACCGCCTCGGTCACCAACCCGTTCCTGCAGGTCTTCCCGCGCACGCCCCTGGCGCGCATCTTCAACACGCTGGGCGACATCGAGGTGCTGGCCCTCGCCGGGAGCAAGCTCGCCGAACTGACCGGCGATGAGCGGTTCAACGACTACTGGAAGTTCGTGCAGGACGGCAACACCGCCGCCTACCTGCAGCGCATGCTCGACACCTCCACGAACACGAAGGGCTACCGCATCGCCGAGCTCGAGGAGAAGGCGAAAGAGGGCATTCCCGCGCTGATGAACAGCCGCACCACCCCCAAGGCGGTGGGCTTCGAGCAGGTCACGGACTCGCGGCCGTGGTACACGAAGAGCGGCCGCCTGGAGTTTTACCGCGAGGAGGACGAGTTCATCGAGGCGGGCGAGAACCTGCCGGTGCACCGCGAGCCGATCGACTCGACGTTCTACGAGCCCAACGTGATCGTCGCGCCGCGGCACGAGGCGATCCGCGCGACGCCGCCGGAGGACTACGGGGTGGCGCGCACCGACCTGTCGTGCGAGACGCGCTGCGGCCGCAACGTGGTGAAGACGTGGGCCGAGACCAAGGCGGCGCCGCACCCGTTGATCAAGGACGGCTACCGCTTCATCTTCCACACGCCGAAGTACCGCCACGGCTCGCACACCACGCCGATCGACACCGACGTCATCGCCGTGCTGTTCGGGCCGTTCGGGGACCTGCACCGCCAGGACAAGCGCAGCCCGTTCGTGACCGAGGGGTACGTGGACATCAACCCGCTGGACGCGCGCGAGGTGGGGGTCGAGGACGGCGACTACGTGTGGATCGACGCCGATCCCGAGGACCGGCCGTTCCGCGGCTGGCAGAAGAACGCGCGCGACTACGGCTTCGCCCGCCTGCTGTGCCGCGCGCGCTACTATCCCGGCACGCCGCGCGGCGTCACGCGCATGTGGTTCAACATGTACGGCGCGACGCCGGGATCGCAGGAGGGCCAGCAGTCGCGCGCGGACGGCCTGGCCAAGAACCCGCGCACCAACTACCAGGGCATGTTCCGCTCCGGCTCGCACCAGTCGGCCACGCGCGGCTGGCTCAAGCCCACCTGGATGACTGACTCGCTGGTGCGCAAGGGCATGTTCGGCCAGGGAATCGGCAAGGGCTTCCTGCCCGACGTGCACTGCCCGACCGGCGCGCCGCGCGAGGCGTTCGTGAAGATCACGCGCGCCGAGCCGGGCGGCCTCGGCGGGGAGGGGCTGTGGCGGCCGGCGGCGCTGGGCATTCGACCGAGCTACGAGGCTGAGGAGATGAGGCGATACCTGTCCGGGGCGTTCCTGGCGGGCGGGAACGAGTCCAAGGAGCGCTGAGCATGGCACGCGTCTTCAACTGGCAGATCGGCCGGCAAATGGCCTACTGGTACCCCGAGAGCCGGCCGCGGCGGCAGTTCGCGGCCGTGTTCGACATCAACAAGTGCATCGCCTGCCAGACATGCACTCTCGCCTGCAAGACGACGTGGACGTCCGGCAAGGGCCAGGAGTACATGCTCTGGAACAACGTCGAGTCCAAGCCGTACGGGTTCTACCCGCTGCGCTGGGACGTGAAGCTGCTGCAGCTGCTCGGCGCGCAGGAGTGGCGGGAGGGTGCGTATCCGGGCAGGACGCTGTTCGAGGCCGCTCCGGCCGGCAAGCGCGTGCTCGGCTGGCGGCCGGAGGAGCGCGACTACGCCTATCCGAACGTCGGCGAGGACGACTGCGACGGCCGCATCGACGGCGGGGCGAGCTTGCACGTGCCGCACGCCTCGTGGTTCTTCTACCTCGCGCGCATCTGCAATCACTGCACCTACCCGGCGTGCCTTGCGGCCTGCCCGCGGGGCTCGATCTACAAGCGGCCGGAAGACGGGATCGTGCTCGTGGACCAGGAGCGGTGCCGCGGCTACCGCGAGTGCGTGCAGGCGTGCCCGTACAAGAAGGTCTTCTTCAATCCGCTGACCGGGACGTCCGAGAAGTGCATTGCCTGCTACCCGAAGTTCGAACAGGGGCTGCAGCAGCAGTGCTTCGTCAACTGCATCGGCAAGATCCGGCTCGCCGGGTCGATCTCGCCGCCGGAGAGCGCGCGCCCGGAGAACCCGATCGACTACCTGGTGCACGTGCGGAAGGTCGCGTTGCCGCTCTTCCCGCAGCTCGGTCTCGAGCCGAACGTCTACTACATCCCGCCGATCCACGCGCCGGCGTCGTTCCTGCACCAGATGTTCGGGCCCGGCGCCGAGGCGGCGGTGCGGACCTACCGCGCCGCCGCCGCTGACCAGGATCTGGGCGGACTGCTCGGCCTCTTCGGCTGCACCGAGCGCGTGGTCGCGCGCTGGCAGCGCGCGGGCGACTCAGTGGTGGGCGCCGAGGAGAACGGTACGGAGATCGTGCGCGTGCCGCTCTGCGAGCCGGTCTTCGTGCGCGACGCATTCGACCAAGAGCATCAGATCGCTCGAGTCAATTGTCCGTAGAAAGGGAGCAACGATGCGCGGCGTCATCCTCCGGCCCTTGGTGGCGTGTGTGTTTGTCATGGCGGCGGTCGGGGCCTGCCGGAAGGCGGCGACACCGGCTGCCGCGGAGGTCGTCGTGCTTTCGACCGCCGCGCTGCCGAGCCAGCCGGGAGACGGCGCTTGGGAGCAGGCTCCGGAGCACGTGGCCAAGATGCTGCTGCAGGACATGGTCGAGCCCAGGCTGCTCCACGTCTCGACCGCTGAGGTCCGCGTGCGCGCAATGAGCGACGGCGCGGAGCTGGCATTCCGCCTGGAATGGGCGGATGCGACGGTGGACGACCAGGCCGCCGCCGAGCGCTTCTGCGACGGCTGCGCGGTGCAGCTGCCGGCGAAAGCCGAGGCGAACGTGCCGGCCCCGCAGATGGGCGAGCCGGGCCGGCCGGTCGAGATCGCCTACTGGAACGCCGGCTGGCAGGCGGCCGTGGACGGGCGCGGCGATTCCATCCAGGACATCTACCCGAACGCCGTGGTGGATCACTACCCGTTCGAAGCCAAGCCGCTGGAGGGGGATTCCGCCGCCCAGCGGGAGATGGCGGCGCGCTACTCGCCGGCGCGCTCCCTCGGCAATGCCATGGCCGGTCCACACGTGGGGGCGGTACAGGACCTGGTGGCCGAGGGCCCGGGGAGCCTCATGCCCGCGGCCGCCACGACCTCGCGCGGCCGGGGGCTGCGCACGGACGAGGGCTGGGCCGTGGTCATCACGCGCCGCATGCCGGCCGGCGTGAGCAGTCAGACCCGGACGCAGGTGGCCCTGGCCGTGTGGGAAGGAACTCGGGAAGAGGTGGGCGCGCGCAAGATGCGCACGGGATGGACTCCTCTGATCGTACGGGAGAAGCCGTGAAGCCCGCGCCCGCCGAGATGGACCCAGGGGCCGTGAGCCTGCTGCGCGAGGCCGCCGAATGGCGGCTGATGGGCCTGCTGTTCGAGTGCCCCGGCGAGAAATGGCAGGCGGAGGTCGCTTCGTTGGCCGCCGAGGTCGTCGCTCCTGACTTGCGAGACGCCGCCGCGGCCGCGCGCGCACAGGCGGCCTTGGGCTTGTACCACACCGCTTTGGGTCCGGGCGGGCCGGCCGCGCCGCGCGAGGTCAGCCATCGCGAGACGCTCGTGGCCGGCCGCCTGCTCGCCGAGCTGCGCTCGGTCTACGAGGCCTTCGCCTATGCGCCGGCCATCGAGGAGCCGCCTGACCACGTCGCCGTCGAGGCCGGATTCGTGGCCTACCTGCGGCTCAAGGAGGCCTATGCGCGCGCGCGCGGCGACCAGGAGCAGGCCGCCGTCGCCGCTCAAGCCGCGCGCCAGTTCAGCGCGGAGCATCTCCGGCACGTGGCCGAGCCCCTGGCCAGGACCCTGGCCTCCTCCGGCGTCGGCTATCTCGCGCAGAACGGCGCGGCGCTCCTGCGCCGCGTGCGCGAGGCGCTCTCGCGCTGACCGCACAACGGCGCGCGCCTTCCCGCTCCCATTGACCGTGCGCCCTGGAGGAGTAGGCTCTCCTGGCGGAGGCCGGAGCATGAAGCGCTGCCAAGGCTTGCTGATCGTTCTTCTGGTCGGTTCCTTGTGGGGCCTGGGCGAGGCCATCTGGGGAGGACTCCTCTACGCGAACGACGTCCCGCGCGCCTCCGTGTACGTGAGCGCCTGGGGACTCTTCACGCTCTGCGCGGGCCGCGCCCTCCTCGACCGGCCCGGGTCCTCGACGGCCGCCGGCGCCGTGGCCGCGCTCTTCCGGCTGGTCAACGCCGGGCTCTTCCCGTGCCACCTGCTCGGCATCTTCGCCCTGGGCCTGGGCTTCGACGTCGCCGCTTCCCTGGCGCGGCGCATGGTGAGGATGGAGCGCACGCCCGCGCTCCGGGCGGCGCTCGCGGGCGCGGCCGGGGCGTACCTCGGCTACGGCCTCTTCGCCCTGGCGGCGACGTATGTCCTACGCCACCAGCACTGGGCGCCGCACGGCCTGCCCAAGGTCCTGGACCACACCTTCGTGAACGGGAGCTTCGCCGCCCTGGCCGCGCTCGTCGCGGCCCCGCTCGGCTGGTGGGCCGGCGCCGGCGCCGCGCGGCTCGCGGAGCAACGCGCGAAGTGGGTCCCGGCGAGCGCCCTGACGGCGGCGGCCGCGCTGTGGCTGCTCGGCCGGCTGATCGGCTGATCGCCGCGAAGAGCCTCGCCCGCAGCCGGCGCGCGCGGCGGCGCCCTACTTCTCGACCGGCCCGATGTATCCCGTGGAGAGGGCCACGTCGTCGAAGTGCACGACGTTCTGTTTCGGGTTGTCGTGGATGTAGACGCCCAGCGTCATGCGCTTGATGCGGACCTCATCGCTCTTGCGCCACTGGATGCCCGTGAAGTGCCCATAGAGCCGCCCGTCGATCCACGCGGCCTGCTCGCCGTTCTCCTGGTCCGGATCGTTGGCCTTGAGCATGATCTCGAAGCAGTGCCACTTCCCCCGCTCAGGGATGAACTCACGGGCAGGGACGAACGAGTTGCCCCAGAACTTGCCCTTCATCTTGGGGTCTTCCTTCATCGCCGGGAAGTAGGAGTAGAAGTTCATGGCTCCCGGCGCGGCGTTGCGGCCCCACGCCCGCCACGGCTCGAACCCGGTGGAGAAGCGGTCGAATCCCGTCGGCCGGATGCCCGCGCCGCCCATGCCCGCGTACCGGTCCGTGCCGCTGGCGCCCGCCAGGCCCGTGAAGTGCATCAGGTTGCCTTGATCGAAGTCCGCGTCGAAGCGGCAATACCAGCGGAAGTGGACCCTGTCATAGCCGGGAGCGAACCAGTAGCACACCGAGGTCGTCGCCCCCTCGCCCTGGTCCAGGACGCAGCGCAGGGATGACTTGCCGCGGCAGACCAGGTTCGTGTCCGTTTCCAACGCCAGGCGCTTCTCCTCCAAGCCGTAGCGATCGAAGAACCGGTCGGCCCATTCGTCGGATTCGAAGTCCTCGGTGAAGAAGACCTCTCCCGGCGTTTCCAGCGCCGCGAGCGCTTTCGGGTCAGCCTGCGTCTTCTCGGTGAGGTCCTGACCGCAGGGTATCGAGGATTGGGCCAGGCCCACAATCGACGCGAGCGCCGCGACCAGCAGGGCTTCGACCATCGTCTTCATGAACCGTCTCCTTGGAAAGTACACCTACCTATCCTCGGCGCGCTCCCTGCGCCCTCCGACGTAGCCCAGCTCGCGCAGCAGGGCGTCGGCCTCGTCAGAAGTCTCGACCGGGGGGAGCGGGAGAGCGAAGGGCGGCAGCGCGTCGAGCGCCGCCGCGAGCCGGGCCAGCGTCTCGGGGTGCGCGCTCGAGACGTCGCGCGTCTCGGCCGGGTCGTCGGGCAGGCGGAAGAGGCGCGCGGGGCCCGCGCTCGAGCGCACCAGCTTGAATTCGCCGTCGCAGGCGCTGGCCCAGTCCCCGGAGAAGGGCGCCGGATCGAACTCTGGATTGCGCTCCGCCACGAGGCGGAGATACCAGCCCTGGTGGCGCATCTGCGCCACCACGACCGGGCTTTCCTGGGAGTCGAGCGCCAGGGCGCGCGGCAGCGGCTCGGGCGCGGACACGCCCGCGAAGCCGAGCACGGTGGCGAAGACGCCGTGCGTCTGCACCGGCCGATCCACGCGGCCTGGCGCCAGGGCGGGCGGGTAGCGCAGCACCAGCGGCACGCGCAGGAGCGCCTCGTCGAGGCCGAGCTGATGCCCGAGGAGGCCGCGCTCGCCCAGGCGCTCGCCGTGGTCCGCGGTCAGCACGACGAGGGCGCCGTCGAGTTCGCCCCGTTGTTCCAGCCAATCGAAGAAACGGCCGAGCTCCTGATCTATATGCAGCAGGTCGGCGTCATAGCGCGCCACCACGCGCTCGAGCGCCGCGCCGCCGGCGCGAAGCAGCCCGGCGTCGTAGTCCTCCGAGTAGAAGGAGAGGTCAGGCGCCGCGGACGTGCGCTCGTCGAAGAAGACGTCCGGATCCCGGTCGCCGTAGGGGGCGTGCGGGTCGAGCAGGTTGAGCAGCACGAAGCGCGGCCTGCCTGCGTGCGCGGCCCACCAGCGCCGCGTCCAGGCAAGCGTGCGCGCGGTGTCGCCTCTCCATTTCGATTCGGACTGGCGCCGGCGCAGCTCCCAGAAGACGGTGGACACGGCCGAGAGCGGGCGGTCCCAGGCCGCGCGATACTCGTCGAAGCCGCGAGACCAGCCCTGCGCCGGGGAGAGCTGCGGGTTGTTGACCGCGGCAAACGTGCGGTAGCCCGCGCTCCCCAGCGCCTCGGCGAGCGTGGGCGCCGCCACGCTGAAAGGCGCGCCGTCGCAGCCGTGCTGCGCCGGCAGCAGGCCGGTGAGGAGCGACGCGTGCGCGGGCGGAGTCCACGGGGCCGGCGACCAGGCGCGCGTATAGAGCCGAGCGCGCTCAGAAAGCCGGTCGATGGCGGGCGTGGTGGCGCGGCCGTAGCCGTAGGCGGAGAGATGATCCGCGCGCGCGGTGTCGAGGACGATGAGCAGGACGTCGGGCCGCGCCGGACGAGGCGCGTTCGACGCGCGGCCCGGGAGGTGCAGCAGGCAAGGCGCGGCGGCGAGGCCGATGGCCACGAGCGCGGCGAGACGCCGGAAGAGCACCGCCTGGAAGAGCCGAAGCGCGGCCGCGGCCGCGCACGCGCCGGCCGCCGGGCCGGCGATGAGCGCGAGGCCGAGGGGCTTCCAGGTCAAACCGAAGTGAACGATCACCTGGCCCGCCGCCACCAACGTCGTGGTCAGGAAGAGCCCGAGGGCCGCGCGGCGCGCCAGGTCGTTGCGGCGCAGGAGGAGCGCGGCAAGCGCCGCGGCGGCAAGGACGAGGCACGCCGTGGCCAGGTATTCGTCCGGCGCCGGCAGGAGGATGCTGTCGCGGAGCCCGACCAGCGCCAGCTCGAGCAGGAACGGCAAGGCGACGATCGACACGAGAAGCAGCGCGTCCAGCATCGTCTCGAACTTCCTGAAACACGCCCGCCGATGGGGTCAGGCAGGTCCAGGCGCAATCGTGGCATTCCCGGACGCTCGCGGTCAACGACGCTCTCGCGCCCCTCGGCGAATCGCCCGGGCAGCCGAGAGCGCGCGCAGGCGCGGCACGCACCGCCGCAGGATCTTGGCGAGCGTGGCGAGGTCGCGGCCGGGATCGATCCAGCGCGTCGCCCCGAGCGCGACCGGGCAGTTCCTGAAGCCCGCATCCGGGTCGATCTGCCCCTCGCGGCGCAGGGCATCGGCCACGGCCGCCATGCGGCAGCCCCCGCGGCAAACGTCGAGCACGCCGCAGCTCCGGCAGGGTTCGCCGATGCTCTCGCGCAGGTCGCCGCGTTCCGTCAGGACGAGGCCCTGCTCGGCGTCGAAGCGGCCGATGCTGAGCTCCCTGAAGGTCGAGGTGAAGCGGCAAGGGAACACTTCCCGCGTGCGTGCCTTGATGGCGACCTGGCCCTCGCCGCAGGCGCAGAAGCGGCGCTCGGCCAGGCGCAAGAAAGCGCGATAACTCAGCCTCCTGAGGCGCGACCAAGTCGGCCCGAAGCTGTCTCCCAGCACCAAGCGCAGCGGCCGCGCGCGGCGGCGGACCTTCGGGAAGGCGCGCAGGAAGCGGGCGATCTCCGCGCCGCCGAGGAAGAAGTCGTCGGGGAGCGACCGGGCGCGCCCGGCGAACGTCAGGTTGCCGGCGTGCAGGGTCTGCGCACCCAGTCCGCGGGCGAAGTCGGCCAGCTCCCCGAAGCGCGCGGCGTTGTGGGCGTGGACCACGGTGAAGACCTCGACGCCGACGTCCTGGCGTTCGCGCCGGATGCGCTCCATGGCGGAGACCACGGCGTCGAAGTCGCCGGGTGGCGCGAGCAGCTCGTGGGTCTGGCGATCAGGGCCGTGCAGGCTGAAGCCCACGCGATGAACGCCGCTCCGCAGCTCGAACTCGGCCGCGCCAGGGCGCGCCAGAACCATCGAGTGGCGCTCCGGGAGCCTGGCATCGAGCTGGTCGGTGAAGTAGATGCGGTGGGCAATCCCGTGGCGCTCGAGGTCTCGGGCCAGGTCTTCCGTGGCCGCGACGTCGTCCGTGTCCGCGGGCTTGCAGAAGCAGTGGGGACAGCCCTTGCGGCAGTTGTCGTGAACGATCCAGGCCAGATCGGGTCTCATGCCCGGCTCCCGCAGGCCGCGGGGACCGCGGCCGCGCTCGCGCAGCCCGCGGTTCAGCATACCCTCTGGCGGCGCGCGGGGCCGCCCCGCGCCGCGCCCGAAGGGTGCTGCTCATTGACAGCCGGAACGAATCCCGATCAACTGTTCCGCCTGGAAGCCAAGAGAGACCACGGAGAGGTGGCAGAGTGGTCGATTGCGGCAGCTTGCTAAGCTGTTGAGTGGGTTTTACCTGCTCCGGGGGTTCGAATCCCCCCCTCTCCGCCAACGTGCGAGAACCGCCCACGGCCCCTGCGCCGCGGGCGGTTTCTCCATTTCCGCGGCGCGTTTCTCTCCTGCGGCCGCGCCGGCCGGAAGGTATCTTCAGGCGCATGATGAAGAGATGGGTTGATGCGGTGCTTGTCCTGCTCCTCGCGGCCGCGGCGGTCGGGTGCGTGGAGCGCAAGCTGTTCATCGCCACCGTGCCCGCCGAGGCGGACGTCTACCTGGACGGCCACTACGTGGGCAAGAGCCCGGTGACCGTGCCGTTCACCCACTACGGCACGCGGGAGATCGTGGTGCGCAAGGCCGGCTACGAGGTCGTGCGCGAAGAGAAGATCCTCGAGCCGCCGCCGTTTCAAGAGTTCCCCTGGGACCTCTACTACGAGACCCTGACCTCGGATCTCTACATCGACGAGCGCCCCTTCAGCTTCGTCCTCACGCCGATCGATCCCGCCGAGATGACGCGCGAGGTCGTGGACGTCAAGATGGCCGAGGCCAAGGAGATCCGCGAGCGCTAGGGGACGCCGATGGGCTCGGTCCCGATCCTTCCCTACACCTTCCCGGCGGACGCCGAGCTGAAGGGCCGGCGCGTCCTGGTGATGGGCCTCGGCCTCTTCCAGGGGGGAGCGGCCGTGGTGCGCTTCCTGGTCGCGCGCGGCGCCGAGGTCGTGGTCACCGACCTGCGCTCCGAGGAGGCGCTCGCACCGACGCTGGCGGAGCTTCGCGGCGTCCCGTTCGCGCGCGTGCTGGGCGGCCACCGCACCGAGGACTTCCTCTCCGCCGACCTCGTGGTCGTGAACCCGGCGGTGCCCGCGGACTCGCTTTTCCTCGAGGCCGCGCAGGGCGCCGGCGTGCCCTTGACCAGCGAGGTGGGGCTCTGCCTCGCGCGCCTGCGCGCGCGCCTCGTGCTCGTCACCGGCTCCAAGGGCAAGACCACGACCGCCACGCTGCTCGAGCGCATGCTGCTCCGCGCCGGGCAGACCGCGGTCCTGGGCGGCAACGTGGGCGCGTCGCTGCTTTCCCGGGTCGACCGCCTGACGCGCGCCGACACCGCGGTCTTCGAGATCTCCTCCTTCCAGCTCGACCAGCTGCGCGGGCTGCCGCGCGCGCCGGAATGCGTGGTCATCACCAACCTCTTCCCGGTGCATCTCGACCGCCACGGCACTTTCGAGGCGTACTGCGCCGCCAAGCGCTCGGCCCTGGAGGGAGCGCGAAGCGCGGTCCTGAACCACGGCGACGCGCGCCTCTGCGAGCTGGCCGCGGGCGCCGCCCCGGAGGACGTCACCTGGTTCTCGGCAGCGGGCGCGCCGCCGCGCGGCTTCTTCTCCCCGGACGGCAAGTCGGTGCGCGCCGCGGGCGGGGAGGAGGTCCTGCGCGCGGGCGAGCTTCTCGTCCCGGGCGCGCACAACGTGCTGAACGCCATGGCGGCGCTGGCCGCCGCCGAGCGCCTGGGCGCGCCGCGCGCCGCCGCCCTCGCCGCCGCGCGCGACTTTCCGGGCGTGGAGCATCGCCTCGAGTTCATCGGCGAGCGCCGGGGCGTGCGCCTGGTGAACGACTCGATCGCCACCACGCCCCAGTCGACCCTCGCGGCGCTCGCCGCCCTGGAGGGGCCGCTCGTGCTCATCGCCGGCGGCAAGGACTCGGGCTGCGACCTCGCGGCCCTGGCCGCCGCGATCGGCGCGCGCGTGCGCGTGCTGGTCGTCGCCGGCGAATCGGGTCCGCGGCTGGCGCAGGCGGTCGGCGCGCTGCCGGACGCGCCGCTCACCCTCCGCGCGCGCGACTTCGCCGCGGCCGTGGGCCTCGCGCTCGCCCAGGCCCGCCCGGGAGAGACCGTGCTCCTCTCCCCGGCGTTTCCCTCGTACGACCTCTTCCGGAACTTCCGCGAGAGGGGAGAGGCTTTCCGGCGGCTGGCAGGCCGTTGAAAAGATCATCCTGCCTGCGGCGGCGCCTCTCGGCCGATCTCGACCGAGATGCGCTCGCCTCGGCTACGGAGCACTTCTTCAACGGCCTGCTGGCTATACAGTAGCCTGGACCGCTCGCGACGCAGTTGCCTGCGGTCCGCGCGCTCCATAGAGTAGCCTTCAAGAACGGCTGCCGGCGTTTCGATACTACGAGGTCGGCCAGAGCGGCATCCCTGCGTCGCAAGGCTCACCGATGAACAACATCTGCCAGAAGTGCAAGAAGGCCCGAGCCACGGTCCATCTCACCGAGATCGACACGGAGAACAACAGGCCGCAGCAGATGCACCTCTGCGACGCCTGCGCGCGCGAGAGTTCGGCGCCGCCCAAGCCGCCGCAGGGCCAGGCGCTGACCTTCTCCGCCATGCTGAGCAGCCTGCAGGAGAAGTCGCCAGGGGGCAAGCCCGGCGGGCTGAAGCTCGTCTGTCCCGAGTGCGGCATGTCCTACCAGGAGTTCCGCGTGAAGGGGCGCTTCGGCTGCCTGAGCTGCTACGACGCGTTCGGGGAGAACCTCCGCCTGCTTCTGGAGAAGGTCCACGGCGCCAGCCAGTACGTCGGGCCGCTGCCGTCCGGGAAGTCCGCCGGGGCGCGCAGCTCGGCGGCGCTCGAGCAGGAGCTGGTCTACCTGCGGCGGCGGCTGAATCGGGTGGTGAAGGACGAGGACTACGAGGAGGCCGCCCGCATCCGGGACCGCATCGCCGCGGTCGAGCAGTCCCTGCAGGAGCCGCGGCATGAGTGACGGGTCCGCGGTGAACGTCGGCGAGTGGCTGCGCGGGACGGGGACGGACGCCGAGATCGTCATCTCGTCGCGCGTGCGCCTGGCGCGCAACGTGACCGGCTTCCCGCTGAAGGCGCGCCTTTCCGCGGAGGACGCCGCGATCCTGTGCGACCACCTGCGCGCGCGCATCGAGACGGTCGACGTCGGCGCGCGCCTCAGGCACACGTCGCTTTCCGCCCTGGACGAGGTGGCGCGCCTGGTCTTGGTCGAGCGCCGGCTGATCAGCCTCGAGCAGGCCAACGCGGAGGGCGAGCGCGCGGTCCTCAACGACGCGTCCGGGTCGCTCGCCGTGATGCTGAACGAGGAAGACCACCTGCGCATCCAGGTACTCGCCTCGGGCTCGGCCCTGCGCGAGACGTTCCAGCGCGCCCTGGCCGTGGAGACGGCGCTCGGCACGGTGCTCGACTTCGCCTTCCACGAGCGCTTCGGCTACCTGACCTCGTGCCCGACCAACGTCGGCACCGGCATGCGCGTCTCGGTCATGCTGCACCTGCCGGCGCTGGTCATCAGCAAGCAGATCGACAAGGTGTTCAACTCGGTCGCCAAGATGAACCTGGCGGTGCGCGGCTTCTACGGCGAGGGCACCAAGGCGCTGAGCGACCTCTACCAGATCTCGAACCAGGTCACGCTCGGCAAGGCCCCCGAGACGCTCCTCGACGACGTGGCGCGCGTCCTGCCGCGCATCATCTCCTTCGAGCGGGACCTGCGGTCGCAGATGCTGACGAGCGACCGCGTGGTGGTCGAGGACCGCGTGTTCCGCGCCCTCGGCCTGCTCAGGAACGCGCGCCTGATCAGCAGCGATGAGGCCTTCGACCTGCTCTCCGTGCTGCGCATGGGCGTGCATCTCGGGGTCGTTCCCGGCCTGGACATCCAGACGGTCAACCGCATCTTCGTCATCTCCCAGCCGGGCCACCTCCAGGCCGCGCACGGCGCCAAGGCCCTGGAGCCGAAGGAGCGTGACGAGCTGCGCGCGCGCGCCATCCGCGGCCTGCTCGGCGCCCTCTGCGCCTCTCCGCAGGAGAGGCTCATCCGGCATTCACGGTTTTCACGCGGGTCGCTTGAGCTGAAAACCCCCGTGACTCCGCCGGCGTGACGGGATGAGAACCTGGGCAAGGCGTCCCTCGTGAAGTCGGGTTGCGGGCGATAGCCTGCGATGAGCCGCCCGGCGGGCAGCCGCGATCCACGAGTTGGACTTGCCTTCGCCGCCACTCGACGTCCGCGCCGCGCGTCAGGCACGGAACGTGCGCAGATTCTTCGTTGGAGATTCGCCGGCCGCCCTCGACCGGGCCGCAAGCTCTGTCTAGGAAAGCCTTCGGATCTTCGTGTCAGCCCCGCCGCCCGGGCCGCGGGGCGCGCAGGCACCTGGATCTGTCGTGCCCGGTGTGACGGGATGTCGTAGCGTGCAACAAATCGACGGGTAGCGTGCGCGAAAGGCTCACGAAAACCAGTGCCGGACCCGAAAACAGCTTGGAGCGAGCCAACACCCGGTCTCGACCCAGCCCCGGCACCCGAGAGGACAGAAGACGATGTTTGATCGCTTCACCGACCGTGCTCGCAAGGTCATGACCCTGGCGAAGCAGGAAGCGCAGCGGTTCAACCACGAGTACATCGGCACCGAACACATCCTGCTTGGCCTGATCCAGGAGGGCAGCGGCGTCGCGGCGTCGGTGCTCAAGAACCTCGGCATCGACCTCAGGAAGATCCGCGCCGAGATCGAGAAGCTGGTCAAGGGCAGCGCGACGATGGTCACCACCGGCCAACTGCCCTTCACCCCGCGCGCCAAGAAGGTGCTCGAGCTGTCCGTGGAGGAGGCCTCGCAGCTCGGCCACAACTACATCGGCACCGAGCACCTGCTGCTCGGCCTGATCAAGGAGAACGAGGGGATCGCGGCGCGCGTCCTCACCAACCTGGGCGTGAAGCTCGAGGACGTGCGCGAGGAGGTTCTCGAGTTCCTGGGCGCGGACGTGCAGCAGGAGCAGGAGGAGGAGCAAGAGCCGAGCGCGAGCGCCCCCTCCGGGCCGGAGTCCATGGCGAAGTCGAAGACGCCGGCGTTGAACGCGTTCGGCCGCGACCTCACGCAACTCGCGCGCGAGGGCAAGCTCGACCCGGTCATCGGCCGGCGCCGCGAGATCGAGCGCGTCATCCAGATCCTGTCGCGCCGCACCAAGAACAACCCGGTGCTGCTGGGCGAGGCGGGCGTGGGCAAGACCGCCATCGTCGAGGGCCTGGGGCAGGACATCATCAAGGGGCACGTGCCGGAGCTCTTGCGCGACAAGCGCATCGTCGTGCTCGACCTGGCGCTCATGGTCGCCGGGACGAAGTACCGTGGCCAGTTCGAGGAGCGCATCAAGGCGGTGATGACCGAGGTGCGCCGCGCCAAGAACGTCATCCTCTTCATCGACGAGCTGCACACCCTGGTGGGCGCGGGCGGCGCGGAGGGCGCGATCGACGCCTCGAACGTGCTCAAGCCGGCGCTGTCGCGCGGCGAGGTGCAGTGCATCGGCGCGACCACTCTCGACGAGTACCGCAAGTACGTGGAGAAGGACGGTGCCCTGGAGCGCCGCTTCCAGTCGATCATCGTCGATCCGCCGACGCGCGACGAGGCGGTGGCCATCCTGCATGGTCTGCGCGAGCGCTACGAGGCACACCACCGCGTGCAGATCACCGACGGCGCGCTCGAGCTGGCGGTCGACGCCTCGAACCGCTACATCACGGGCCGATTCCTGCCGGACAAGGCGATCGACGTCATCGACGAGGCGGGAGCGCGCGTGCGTCTCAAGGCGCTCACCCATCCGCCCGACTTGAACGACCTCGAGGCCGATATCGCGCGCCTGGAGCGCGAGAAGGAGGAGTCGGTCGCGGCCCAGGACTTCGAGAAGGCCGCGGGACTGCGCGATCAGGCCGAGAAGATGCGCGCCAAGCGCGATCAGATCCTGGCCGAGTGGCGCAGCTCCTCGCGCGAGGTGAGCGGCACCGTCGACGAGGAGGTCATCGCCGAGACGGTCTCGCGCATCACCGGCGTCCCGCTGCAGCGCCTGGAGAAGGGCGAGGCGGAGCGGCTCCTGCACATGGCCAAGGCGTTGCGCCGCTCGCGCTCCGGGCTCAAGGACCCGCGCCGGCCGATGGGTTCGTTCCTCTTCCTCGGACCGACGGGCGTGGGCAAGACGCACCTGGCCAAGCAGCTCGCCCAGTTCATGTTCGGGTCGGCGGACGCGCTCATCCAGGTCGACATGTCGGAGTACATGGAGAAGCACAACGTCTCGCGGCTGGTGGGCGCGCCGCCCGGCTACGTCGGCTTCGAGGAGGGCGGCCAGCTCACCGAGAAGGTGCGGCGCCGGCCGTACGCGGTGGTGCTGCTCGACGAGATCGAGAAGGCCCACCCGGACGTCTACAACATGCTGCTGCAGATCATGGAGGAGGGCTGCCTGACCGACTCCTTCGGGCGGCACGTCGACTTCAAGAACGTCGTCCTGATCATGACGTCGAACATCGGCGCCAACATCATCAAGAACCAGACCACGCTCGGCTTCGTCAAGTCCGGGGAGCGTCAGACCTACGAGCGCATGAAGTCGGCGCTGATCGGTGAGGTCGACAAGTACTTCCGCCCCGAGTGCCTGAACCGCCTGGACGAGGTCATCGTCTTCGAGCCGCTCACCGCGGAGAACATGCAGGCGATCCTCGACATCCAGCTCGGCGAGCTGCACCAGCGCATCAAGTCGCGCAAGCTGGTCCTGGAGCTGACCGCGGAGGCGCGCGAGCACGTGATCCAGAAGGGCACCAACCTCGAGTTCGGGGCGCGGCCGCTCAGGCGCGCCATCGAGCGCATGCTCGAGGACCCGCTCTCAGAGGCGATCCTCAAGGGCGAGTTCGAGGAAGGCAGCCGCGTCCTGACCACGGTCGAGGAAGGCGAGCTGAAGTTCGAGGTGGTGCCGGCCGTCACGGACGAGCCGGTGGCGCCGGCCGCCAAGAACGGCGGCTGAGGCGCGGCGCGGCGCTCAGTCGCCGCCCTGGAGCTGCAGCTCGACCTCGGCGAAACCCACGCCGCGCTTCTCGGCGTTGCCCTCGGTCGTCTCCAAGACGAGCAGCATGAGACGGTGCACCTGCGTGGGCTTGGGGAAGCGGAACGCGGTCTTGCGCGCCGCGTCGCCGTCCATCTCGAACTCGAAGGTCTGCTTGCGGTTCACCTCGACGCGCACGCGCTTGACGCGCCGGTCGCGCGTCATGTCCGTGGTCGCGCAGTGGGAGAGGAGCAGGGTGTCGGCGCGCACCGGGCGCTCGAGGTCGAGCACGAGGGACGGCTGCGGGTCGTTGTCCGCGCTCACCCAGCCGCGGCTCAGCAGGTTGTCGGCCGCGAGGTGCGCCGCCCGGTCGTCGCCGAGTTCGCTCGAGGCGCGGCACAGCACGCGCGTCTGCGTCAGCAGGTTGCGCGCCGCGTCGCCGGCGTAGCGCACCAGCATCGGGTCGGGCGCGGCGGTGATGCGCACCTCGAGCGCGGCGGAGCGCAGGAGCGCGGGCTCGGCGGAAGCGGCCGCGGGATCGGCGACCCGCACGTCGGCCCAGACCTGGTACGTCCCGGTGCGCGGGAAGACGTACTGCACCGCGAAGCGCTCGCCGCCGCACGGCCGTGCCGCGTCGCCCTCGATCGCGGCGAGGAGCAACGGTTCGTCGACCGCGCGGTCGGCGGCGTACCAGTACTCGACCTTCGCGACGCGCGGACTCGTCTCTTCCGGCCAGGTGTAGGCCGCGAGCGCGCGCTCCCCGAAGGCCGAGATCCAGATGGCGAGCGGCGAGTCGCCCGAGGCGCAGAGCGACACGTCCGCGGTCGGGTCCTCGCCGCCGTAGGCCGCGGCGCGCGCTTCTCCCCGCGAGCCGGTGGTGGCGCCGGTGGCGCGCGAGAGGAAGAGCAGCGCGAAGCAGGTGTTCGGCTGCCCCTCGCCCCAGCCCGGCGCCGACCAGGAACCGTCGCCGTTCTGCGTGTCCACCAGGAAGCGCGCCCCCTCGCGGTACCAGTCGTGCTCGCCGATGCGCGAGCGGCCGAGCAGGCCGCCGACGCGCTCGAGGCCGTAGAGCCAGTACTGCAGGTAGCGGTTCTGGTGGCCCTCGTTCGGCTTGACGTTGTTCCTCACGTCCCAGTGCTCATCGATCCAGCGCAGGCCCTGCTCGATGCCCTCCTTCACGTCGCCGCGCTTCTTGTGATGCTGCTCGTCGATGATGGCGAGAATGCCGACGCCTGCCGCGGTCATGCTGAGGGAAGGGCCAGAGCCGGGGTGATAGCTGAAGCCCGCGGCCGCGTAAGGGTTGCGCTTCTCCTCCTTATGCAGGAGAGCGAAGTCGGCGAGGCGGTTCCACACGGGCTGCGGCACCTTGAAGCCCGCCTTCGCGGCCATGCGCAGCGCCAGGGCGGCGTACTGGGTGTTCGACATGTCCCGGGCGCCGTCCGGGTAGGCGAAGCCGCCCTGGACCTGCCAGGAGATCAGCTCGTCCACCATCTCCTGGATGCGCGCCGCGTCCTTGGGATCGCCGTAAGTGGCGAGCGCGATGATGTGGCAGGCGATGGCGTAGGTCTTGTGCGACGCGTTGGCCCTCAAGAACTCGACGCCGCGCAGGACCGACGGGTGGCCGCGCGGCAGGCCGGCCTTCTGCAGGGCGTAGACCGCGAGCGCGGTCTGGCCGGTGCGGTAGGCGACCGCTTCGAAGCTCCACGAGCCGTCCAGCTCCTGGCTGTCGAGCAGGTAGAGGACTGCCTCGTCGATGGTGGAGGCGATGCGGTCCTGGACCTCGTGCCACGCCTCTTCCTCCGCGCTCCCAGGCGCGCGCAGCGGCCGCGGCGCCGCGGTCACCGCCAGGCGGAAGCGGCCGAGCGCGTGTTGGCTGCCGTAGGCGAAGCGCAGGGAGAAGCGCAGCCAGGTCCCGGTCTTGTGCGCCAGGTCGCGGGACGTCTCCACCACGGCCACGTGGGTTGTCCCGACCTGCGGGTAGATCGACCAGCCGGTGTTCTGCAGGCCGTCGCACAGACCCGAGACGTCCTGCGTGTCCTGGGAGTAGTCCGCCGTGGGTCGGACGAGCGGGACCGGGAAGTCCTTCTGCGCGTGCTTGGAGCGCGCCTCGACGCCGAGCTCAGAGAGCACGAAGTTGCCGTTCCCGGCGCGGCCGGGCCCGCGGTGCGGCAGGCTCTCGTCCGGGAGCACCTCGAGGCGGAATCCGGTGATGGGCGAGACCTCGGTGAAGCACTCCTTGTCGGCGCTCGGCCCCGAGACCAGGATCGAGCCGTCCGGCAGGGTCTCGAAGGTCGCGTCTCCTTCCGCGGTGATCGTCGCCGGCGCGAGCACGGTCCACGTCGGGTTGGGCGCCTTCTCTTCCGGGAGCAGCGCCAGGCCCAGGGCGACAAGGAGGTGGACGGTGTTCATGGGCTGCTCGGGAAGGACTCGCGCCGGGTCACGCGCCGGTCAGGCCGGCTATGATACCAGCTCGCGCCCGGCCCTGCGGGGGAGCGCCGGTTGTCGAAAAGGAGGCCTGCATCATGTCGTTCACCGCCATTCCCGCTCGCGGAGCCTTCTTGCTGGCCGTGGCGTCGATCTTGAGCGTGCCGGCCGCGGCGAAGACCTACATCGTGTCCAAGGGAGGCGCCCACCCGACCATCGCCTCGGGCGTCGCTCTCGCCGGGCCGGGCGACACGGTCCTGGTCAAGGCCGGCGTCTACCAGGAGAACGTCGAGATCCCCGCCGGCAAGGACGGGCTGAAGCTGGTCGCGAGCGGCAAGGCAATCATCGAGGCGCGCGCGGCCAGCGGCGCGGGCAACGGGCCCGGCATCCGCGTCAACTCGGCCGGCGTGGACGTGTCCGGCTTCACCATCCAGAACGCGGCCGATGACCCGAGCCCGCCGAACTACCTGGGCTACGGGATCCAGTGCCTCCAGGACGGCCTGAAGGCGCAGGACTGCGCCATCTATGCCTGCTCCAACCGCGGGATCTACGCCAGCGCGTGCGACGACGTCGAGATTCTCGGGTGCCGGCTCGCGGGCAACTTCGGCGGCATCTACCTCAAGGGGAGCAACGCCAAGGTCGTCGGCACGACCTTGAGCAACGACCAGAAGGGGAAGATCGACATCATCGGCAGCAACGCCAGGGTGGCCAAGTGCAAGGTCCTGGTGAGCGGCGAGGGCGGCATCATCGTCACGGGGGCGGCCGCCGTCATCGAGCAAAACGAGGTTCAGGAGTGCGCGGAACGCGGCATCACGGCCATGGGCCCCGGCGAGAAGGTGACCGGGAACGACGTCCGCGACACGGGCATGGATGGGATCTACCTCTCCTCCGCGACAGGCAGCATTGTCAAGGACAACAGCATCAGGAACGCGGGAGGGCGGGGCATCAACTCGGCGGGGGACGACGTCGCGCTGAAGGACAACGAGGTCCGCTCGGCCAGCAGCTACGGGATCATGACCAGCGGCGCGGGCTGCACCATCTCCGGCAACCAGATCAGCGACGTCCAGGACTACGCGATCAACGCGAACGGCGACGCCCACGTGATCGAGGGGAACAAGGTCGAGTGCGTTCGAGGCATCGGCGTGTGCATGAGTGGCGACCTGTTCACCATCGAGAAGAACAAGATCAGCGGCTGCTTCTCCGGCTACGAGGGCATCTACGTGGTAGGGATCACCACGGCGGGCGTGATCCGGGACAACGCGGTCTCCGGCTGCGCGGCCAGCGGCATCCTGATCTCGAGCGCCGCGTCCGCCGGGATCGTGGTCGCCGGCAACAGCCTGCGCAACTGCTGCATGAGCGGCGCCGGCGCCGCGCTGCGGTTGAGTGGCGGCGCCCACGAGGTGCGCAACAACGTGATCAAGGACTCGGAGGGCATCGAGAACAGCGCCGGCGCCACGTCCACCACGGTCGAGAAGAACGTCATGAAGAAGAACCGCATCGACCTGGCCAACAGCGGCACGGGAACGCAGTCGGGGAACGCGTTCGGCTCCGGCGGCTGGTCGACGCCGCCGGAGATCGAATGACCCTGGCCCGCGGCGCGGGAATGCCCGAACCCGCTGGCGCCGCGTACGTTCCGCTTGGCGTCCCGCTGCCGCGTCCTGGGAGCAGACCGCAGATGAGCCGTTCCTTCGCGCTGACCGTCCTCGCGCTCCTTCTCGCCCTCGCTCTGCCCGCACCGTTCCCCGGGGCGGCGCAGGAGCAGGCCGAACCGCCGCCGGAGGAGCAGGAGACCGTGCCCGCGGAGGAGCAGGCTGCGGAGAGCGCGACCATCGCGCTGCCTGTGCCCGAGGGGGCTCCCGAGGGGATCGCGACGCTCATCCGCGAGCTGGCCGAGGAGGGTGTCACCGTCGACTTCGTGAACCGCGTGATCGAAGTGCGCGGCGTGATCCTGCTCGACCGCATGAACGCCGGCTACCCCATCGAGTACCTGATCGTCACCGAGGGCGGCTTCACGCACGAGGCGCTCGGCATGGTGCGCGCCACCCCGTCCAAGCTCAACGCCGCCTTCCTCGCGCTCGGCCTGTCGCCCGGCAGCACGGTCCAGTTCGTGAAGAAGGAGCCGCCCCCGCCCGCCGAGGAGATCATCTCGGGCGAGGCGCGCGAGTTCGACGCCATCCCGCCCGCCGGCAGCGTGGTGGACGTCGCCGTGCGCTGGACGGACGAGGCAGGCGAGCAGCTGCGGCCGATCGAGGACCTCATCGTCTACATCACCAACGGCCAGGCCCTGCCGCGCCGCGGCTTCGTCTTCGTCGGCTCGCGCTTCAGCCGCATGGTCATGGGCACGGAGCGCGTCGAGAAGTTCGTGGCCGACGTGGAAGGGAACGTGGTCTCGCTCTACCTGAGCGGCGCCGGGTCGTGTCTGTTCGACATGAACAGCGCCGAGGGGGCGGAGGCGTATCTCTACGACATCAACGCGCGCCTCTGCCCGGAGCGCGGCACGAAGGTGGCCTTCGTCTTCAGCCTGCGCGGCGAGTGACGCGCCGCCGTCCGAGCGGAGCCGGAGTGGCTGCTCGAGGAGAGCGAGGAATGACAAGTCGCGGTCCGAAGCCTGCGCGCGCGCCCGCCAGGCCGGCAGGGCGTCCGCCGGCGCGAGTCGATCCTGGGTACAAGGACCTCCTCGGCGGGATCGCCGGCCTGCTGGCGGAAGCTCGGCGGACCTCGGCCCGCGCCGTGAACGCTCTCATGACGGCGGCCTACTGGGAGATCGGTCGGAGGATCGTGGAGCACGAGCAGAAGGGCGCGGACCGCGCGGAGTACGGGGAGTCGCTGGTCAAGAGGCTTGGCGAAGACCTGTCCGCCCGGTACGGACGCGGGTTCGGATGGCGCAATCTCTTTCAGATGCGAGCGTTCTACCTCGCCCATCCCGCCGAGATATTGCAGACACCGTCTGCAACTTCCGCGGGGTCGATCACGGCCGTCCCCGAAGGCCGCCGGTCGGCCAGCAGGGCACGGCCGGTATCTGTGACGCCTTCGGTCGCAGACATTGCCGCCCGCCTCCCGCTCCCCTGGTCCGCCTACGTGCGGCTCCTCGCCGTCAGGAACGAGCAGGCCCGCAGCTTCTACGAGGTCGAGGCGCTGCGCGGCGGTTGGTCCGTGCGGCAGCTCGATCGCCAGATCGAGTCCCAGTTCTACGAGCGGACGGCCCTGTCGCGGAACAAGGCGGCGCTGCTCGAGAAGGGCGCGCGGCCCCACCCCGAGGACGCCGTCAGGCCGGAGGACGAGATCAAGGACCCGTACGTCCTGGAGTTCCTCGACCTCAAAGACGAGTACTCGGAGAGCGATCTCGAGGAAGCGCTCATCCGCCGCCTGGAGCAGTTCCTCCTCGAACTCGGCGGCGACTTCTGCTTCGTCGGCCGCCAGCGGCGGCTGCGCATCGGCGACGACTGGTTCCGCGTGGACCTCGTCTTCTACCACCGCCGCCTGCGCTGCCTCGTGCTGATCGACCTGAAGCTCGGCCGCTTCACTCACGCCGACGCCGGGCAGATGCACGTCTACCTCAACTACGCGGCGGAGCACTGGACGCACGCCGGCGAGAACCCGCCCGTGGGCCTCATCCTCTGCGCCCAGAAGAACACGGCGCTCGCCCGCTACGCGCTCGACAACCTGCCGACCAAGGTCCTGGCCGCCGAGTATCGGACCATGCTCCCCGACGAGAAGCTTCTCGCCGCCGAGCTGGAGGACACGCGGCGGGCGCTGGAGCGGAGAAGGCGCTGAGCGCGCCGCGCGCCTACGCGCCCTTCACCCACTGATCGAGCCAGGCGAGCACCTCGCGGTGCCAGAGCTGGCTGTTCTTCGGCTTCAGCACCCAGTGGTTCTCGTCCGGGAAGTGCAGGAAGCGCGAGGGCACGCCCAGGCGCTGCAGCGCAGTGAACGTGGACATCCCCGAGCTCTCGACCACGCGGAAGTCGTGGCCGCCGTGGATGACGAGCATCGGCGTCTTCCAGTTCTGCACGAAGTTGACCGGGTTCTGCTCCTCGTAGGAGCGCGGGTTGTCCCACGGCGTTCCCACGTGGTCCCACTCCGGGAACCAGAGTTCCTCGGTCATGAAGTAGGCGGCGCGCTCGTCCATGTTGCCGTCGTGGCAGATGAGCGCCTTGAAGCGGTCGGTCTGGCCCGCGACCCAGGTGATGAGGTAGCCACCGTAGGAGGCGCCGAGCGCGCCCATGCGCTCGGGGTCGATGAAGTCGTAGGCGGCGAGCGCGTGATCGACACCCTTCATCAGGTCCTCGAACGGCTTGCCGCCCCAGTCGCCGCGGATCGAGTCGCAGAACTCCTGGCCGAAGCTTGTGCTGCCGTGGAAGTTGACCCCGAGGACCACGTAGCCCGCGCCGGCGTAGATCTGCGGGTTCCAGCGGTAGTGGAAGTGGTCGTTCCAGCAGCCCTGTGGCCCACCATGCACCATGAGCGCCAGCGGGTACTTCTTGCCCTGCTCGAAGCCGACCGGCCGCAGGAGCCAGGCGTGCACCCGGTCGCCCCCCGCTCCCTCGAACCACACGTTCTCGGGGTCGCTGCGGAGCGCCTGCGCGAGCCGCTCGTCGTTGACGTGCGTGAGCTGCCCAAGGCCCTTGCCGTCCGCCGCGCAGGTGAAGATCTCGACCGGCGCGCACATCGAGTCCTGGCAGAAGACGAGGCGTCCTCCGGCCGCGACCTGCGCTGCCGCGCAGTAGTGCGAGGGCACGATCTTGGTCACGGCGCCGCTCGTGGCGTCGACGCGGAAGAGCGGCTTGAGCGCGTTCTCCTCGGCCGCGGCGATGAGCGCCCCGCCGTCCTCCGTCCAGGCGATCTCCGAGACCGAAGCGTCCCAGTCGGGGGCCAGCTCGCGCCGCTCGCCGCTTGCGCGATCGAAGAGCACGATGCCGGCGCGGTCCGCCTCGTAGCCGGGGCGCCGCATGGCCAGGTACGCGATGCGGGATCCGTCGGGCGAGTAGGCCGGAACGCTGTCCCAGGCCTCGTTCTCCTCGGTGATGCAGACGAAGTCCCCGCCCGTGACCGGCGTGACGTAGAGGTCGACGTCCGTGCTCCAGGCGGCGTTCTCGACCATCTTCACGGTCAGACACAGCTCCTGGCTGTCCGGCGCCCAGGCGATCTCCTCGCCGCCGCCGAAAGGCATGGTCGGACAGTCGGCGTCGATCCCTTGCATGAGGTCGACGGCCTCGCCGCCCTTGGCCGGCATGACGAACACGTGGCTGCGCTTGCCGTCCTCCCACGTGTCCCAGTGCCTGAAGAGGAGCGTGGTGTAGATGCGCGCCTTGACCGGGTCCTCCTCCTTCTGCTTGTCGCGCGCCGCGGTCTCCTTCATGTCCGCGTCCGGGTAGACCTCGGCCGAGAAGGCGAGGCGTTCCCCGTCCGGCGACCAGCTCAGGTTGGAGACGTCCACGGGGAAGTCGGAGAGCTGCACGGCCTCGCCGCCCCGCGGATCGATGGTCCAGATCTGGGCCGAGCCGGAGCGCGTGGACAGGAAGGCGATCGTCGCGCCGTCCGGCGACCAGCGCGGGTTGTAGTCCTGCGCCTCGTTGGTGGTGAGCTGCAGGGTGGTCTTGCCGTCCAGCGAGACCAGCCAGAGGTCGCCGCTGCTGCGGTTGGTCTCGAGGGAGTAGACCTTGCTCGCGTAGGCCACCCATTCCCCGTCCGGCGAGGGCTGCGGATCGGAGAGGCGGTGCATGCCGAACATGTCGTCGAAGCAGAAGGGATGCGGTGCGGCGGCCGGTTCCGTGCCGCCGCCGGCCGCGGCCGCCGTGACCAGGAAGGCCGTGATGGCCCACGTGCTCTGCATGTCGTCCTCCTCGCGATGAGTTCTGCGACCAGGCGCTGAATAGGGCACGGTAGCCGCCGGCGTGTCCGGGCGGAAGGGGGACCATGCCTGGGACGCGGCCCGCGCTCGCCGCGCGTCACGCCGCGAGGCGCGGCAGGATGTCGCCCGCCTTGCCCTTCAAGGCCACGACCGCCCGGTGGTCGAGCGGCGTGGGGTCCTGGTTGACGATGATCAGGCGCGCGCCGCCATCGAGCGCCGCGCCCGGCACGGCCGCCGCGGGGTGCACCACGAGCGAAGAGCCCACGCAGAGCATGACGTCGCAGGCGGCCGCCTGCTCGAAGGCCTCGCGCAGCGCCGCGGCCGGGAGGTTCTCGCCGAACATCACCACCGTGGTCTTGAGCAGGCCGTCGCAGCCGCGGCACTCGGGGATCGCCCGCGAGGCGAGCTGCGCGTGGATCTCGTCCATCGAGTAGGTGCGGCCGCACTTCAGGCAGGCGATGGTGCGCGTGTTGCCGTGCAGCTCGATCACGTTCTTCGACCCGGCCATCTGCTGCAGGCCGTCGATGTTCTGCGTGATGACGGAGCGCAGGCGGCCGCTTCGTTCGAGCCGCGCGAGCGCCTCGTGCCCAGGGTTGGGCCGCGCCGCCTTGAGCACGGGGTAGCGCTCTTCCTTGAAGAAGCTCCAGTAGTACGAGGGATCCTCGAGGAAGGCGTCGATGCTGGCGAACCGCGCCGGGTCGTACTTCGACCACATGCCGCCCGCGCCGCGGTAGGTCGGGATGCCGCTCTCGGCGGAGATGCCCGCGCCGGTGAACGCCACGAGGTGGCGGGATTCGGCCACGATGCGCGCGGCCTGGGCGATGTCGCTTTCCACTACGCGGCTCCGCTTCCTTTGGGAAAACGACAAGTGTAACCGTCCGCGGCAGGGCGCGGGCGCGCCTCACCAGAGAGGAGGCAGCAGGCGGAAGCGCACGCGGCGGGCGTAGTCCTCGTAGCCCGGAAGTTCCCGGCGCAGCGTGCGATCCTCGAGCGCGGTGCGCAGCACGAAGAGGACGGCGATCAGGCCGCCGGGAGCGAGGGCCGCCCACGACCCGAGCAGCAGGGGGACCGCGCCGGCGGAGACGATGACTCCCGCGTACAGGGGGTGACGCACGAAGCAATAGGGTCCGCGCGTGACCACGGCGTGGCCGCGCTCGCTCTGGATGCGCACGGCGCAGGAGAGGAAGGTGTTCACGGCCATGGCCCAGCAGCCCAAGACGAAGGTCAACGCCAGGCCGAGCCAGCCGCACGCCTTGAGCGCCGGCGGCACGCTCGACCAGCCGAAGCGCGCGTCCAGCCCGGCCACGACGAACAGGGCGCAGAGCAGGAGCGAGAAGGTGTAGAGGATGACCTTGTCCCAGGCCTTCACGTTGGGGGCGAAGCGCCGGTTGCGCTCCCGCATGAGGTCCGGATCGCGGCGCCAGCCCCAGGCCGCGGTGAGCGAGACCACAGCCACGTTCACGGCGAAGAAGCCCCAGCCCTCCGCCCAGTCGAGTCGGCCCGCGGGCAGGAAGAGCAGCAGCCAGAAGAGCACGACCCGGAGCGCCGGCCGCAGCATGCGCCGCGCAAGCCTGCGGGTCTTTGTCGTGTTCGGGCGCTCGCCCAGCCGCGGCTCCTCGATCTCAGTCGCTCCAGTAGTGCCACTCACCGGACTCGAACGACCAGCCGCCGATGAAGAAAAGCACGCTGGGATCCTCGATGAAGAAGCTGATGGTCTGTCCACCGTCGTAATCGACGTCACGAAACACGCATGGCCACGGCATCTCCGGGTCGATCCCCGCATCCGCGAGCGCGTCCGGGTAGGCGCCGTGTTCCGCGCGGTAGACCTCGAGCCTGGGAATCAGCGACTCGCAGTACTGCCTCAGCGCCAGGTCGTCGTGCCACTCGATGGCGTCGCCGCCGAAGACAACGACGACCAGCCAGAAGAAGAGCGCGCCGCTGGCGCGGAGCGCCCAGCGAGCGATGCTCGTGCGGCGCATGAGTGCCGCCACGAGCAGAGCGACGAGAGAGATGCACAAGAGGGCGAGAGCGAGCAAAGCCAGATGAAGCAGCAGGAAGCGCGGCCACGGCGAGCGCAGCCCCGGGCTGCTGACCAGGAGGGCCACGACCACCGCGACGCCTACCCATGCCGCCAGGACCTCGGTGCTGCGGCTTCCGGCCCGCCGGCCGCGGACGTACCAGGCGGCCGCGGCCAGGCACATGGCCGCGGCGCCCGCGTAGAGCAGCACGAAGTAGAGCCACCATGTGTGATACAGGCGGCCGTGCGCGAGGAACCCTGCCGCGGACGCCGCGGCCAGGCCCAGCGCCCACCAGGCGGGAGCGACGATCCGCGGTCGCGCTTCCTGCGCCGACCGCGCCTCGGCCGTGTTCGTCTCCGCCGGCATGGACCGCGATCCCATCCTGTCCTCCGCGGCGACAGTGTACACCCCACGGGGATTCCGGCCCAGAAACCGCAGAACCGGCGCCGCCTGGGGCCGTTCCTGCAGCACGAAGCAGCCGCCTATGCGAGGAGGGTCGACCATGTCCCGTTCTGTGCGCGCGGAGTGCGAGGGAGAAACGCGCATCGAGATGACGCCGATGATCGACGTCACCTTCCTGCTGCTGGTCTTCTTCCTCTGCGCCATCCAGTTCAAGATCCTCGAGGGGAAGCTGCAGACGTATCTGCCCAAGGACTGCGGCGTCGATCCGAGCGGCGAGTGCTCTCCCTTCGAGCGCATCGACCTGCGGATCGAACGCACCGAGACGCGACCAGAACGCGACCTGGAGCGGATCGAGGTCTTTCGCGACTGGCAATGGAGCGACGATCAGGTCGCGCTGTGGCTGCAGAACGCGCGCGTGAAGGACCTCCGCCAACTGGCGGCGGAACTGCAGCGCATGCGCCGCGCGCTGCCGGCAGCGGCCGGCCAGGAAGATGCGCTGCGCATGACGATCGCCGCCGGGCCGGGAACCATCTACGAGGACGTGATCCGGATCGTCGACGTGGTGCTCGACGCGGGGATCACCGACGTGACCTTCCGCGGCGTCGCGCTCGACTCCTGACGGGCCGCGACGCCGTCCTTCTCGCGCGAGGGCGCTCTCGACTCCGTGTGGTCCCCTGCGGTAGGCTCCGCGGCGATCCACAGACGATCGTCTGCGCGAGAGGAAGGAAAACCCATGGATGCCCCGCTGACGTGCCCCGGCTGCTCGGGACGACTGGCGATCTCTGACGTCCACGATGGCAAGAGAGTGCAGTGCGCGGAGTGCCGGACCATAGGCATCGTCCGCGTGGACCAGGGTGGAGCGGCCCGGCTGGAGCCGGAGGGAGCCGCGGTCGCGGCGGCGGAACCGGGAAGACGTTGCGCTTCGTGCGGGGAAGGCCTCGCCCCGGGGGAGCGGTTCTGTCCGAAGTGCGGCGCGGGCGCTTCTTCCGCGGGCGAGGCTCCGCGGAAGGATCGCGTCACGCCTGCCCGCAGCCGGGAAGGGCGCGCTGCGGGCGCGGGACGCAAGAAGGCCAGGGCCGCGTCGCGCTGGATCCTGATCCTCTCCATCCTGTTCACCATCGGCGGCACGGTGCTTGGGATCATGACCAAGTCGACCGCCGCGCAGGCTCTGCAGAACCTGGAAGGAATGGCGGACGACGAGCCGTATCCGGAGGAGATCGGCGGGAAGGCGTACACGGTCGGCGAGCTGCGG
>JACQZJ010000067.1 GCA_016213895.1 Planctomycetota bacterium
GATGCGCGCCGTCGCTTCGTCGCTGCCGTCCACGCAGATCTCCAGGCCGGCGTGGATGGAGTAGCCGATGCCCACGCCGCCTCCGTGGTGCACCGAGACCCAGGTGGCGCCCGAGGCGGTGTTGACCAGCGCGTTCAGGATCGGCCAGTCGGCCACGGCGTCGCTGCCGTCCTTCATGCCCTCGGTCTCGCGGTTGGGCGAGGCCACCGAGCCGCAGTCCAGGTGGTCGCGGCCGATAACGATCGGCGCCTTGACGCGGCCGCTCCGCACCAGCTCGTTGAACTTCATCCCGGCGCGCGCGCGCGCGCCGCAGCCGAGCCAGCAGATGCGCGCCGGCAGGCCCTGGAAGGCGATCTTCTCGCGCGCCAGGCAGAGCCAGCGGCTGAGGGCGCGGTCCTCGGGGAAGAGCTCGAGGATGGCCTCGTCCGTGGCGTGGATGTCCGCGGGATCGCCGGAGAGCGCGGCCCAGCGGAACGGCCCCTTGCCCTCGCAAAACAGCGGGCGGATGTACTCCGGCACGAATCCGGGGCTGTCGAAGGCGTCCTGCACGCCGGCCTCGAGCGCCTGGCCGCGCAGGTTGTTGCCGTAGTCGAAGGTCACGGCGCCGCGCTTCTTCAGGTCCAGCATGCAGCGCACGTGCGTCGCCATGGCCGCCATGGAGCGCTCGACGTAGGCCTTGGGATCGTCCCGGCGCAGGCGCAGGGCCTGCTCGAGAGTCATGCCGGCCGGCACGTAGCCGTTCAAGGCGTCGTGCGCGCTCGTCTGGTCGGTGAGCAAGTCCGGCACGATGTTCCGCCGCAGGAGCTCCTGCAGCAGGTCGACGACGTTGCCGGTCCAGGCCACCGAGCGCGCCGCGCGCTTCTCCTTCCACTCGAGGGCCATGCTGATCGCCTGGCCGAGGTCGTCGGTGAGGTGGTCGAGGTAGCGTTTGTCGAGGCGCTTCTGGCTGCGCTGCGGATCGACCTCCGCGGCGAGGAAGGCGGCGCCCGCCATCGTGGCCGCGAGCGGCTGCGCGCCGCCCATGCCGCCCAGGCCGCCGCTCACGATGAGCCGGCCGGAGAGGTCGCCGGCGAAGCGCTGTCGCGCCGCCTCGGCGAAGGTCTCGTAGGTGCCCTGCACGATTCCCTGGCTGCCGATGTAGATCCAGGAGCCGGCCGTCATCTGGCCGAACATGATGAGACCCTTGCGCTCCAGCTCGCGGAAGTGGTCCCAGTGCGCCCAGTGCGGCACGAGCAGGGCGTTGGCGATGAGCACGCGCGGCGCACCGGCGTGCGTCTTGAGCACGCCCACGGGCTTGCCCGACTGGACCAGCATGGTCTCGTCCGGCCTGAGGCGCTTGAGCGTGCGCACGATCGCCTCGTAGCACTCCCAGTTGCGCGCCGCCTTGCCCGAGCCGCCGTAGACCACGAGATTGGCCGGGTCCTCCCCCACCTCCGGGTCGAGGTTGTTCATCAGCATCCTGAGGGGGGCTTCGATCTGCCAGTTCGCGCACGAGATCTTTGGGCCGCGCGGGGCGCGGATCGGCTGCTGCGGAGTCATGGGCGTCCTTTCCTGGACACGCGGAACCGACGGCTATTCAAGCAGCCGCGGCGGCACGGTCAACCGCGCCGCGGGCGCGGGATCACACCCGGCGGCCCTACTTCCCGTTCGCCTGGCGGCGGAGCCAGTAGTCGCGGAAGGCTCTCAGGCGAGGCAGCGTCTCACGGTCCTTCTGGCGACCGGACGCCTCCTTGCTGGCGATGATGTCGTTCAGGTGGCACACCGGGAAGCCCTCGACATCGACGCGGCGACCCCAGGCGTCCTCGAACGCCTCGATCCCGTCCGGAGCGAACACCAGGTCGACGTCGAACGGGCCGCTTCTCAGTTGGACGAAGCCCTTGCCCCGCCGCACCTGCCCGGCCTGCTCATCCGTGAGCGCGAACCCGAGCTCCCGCAACGCCAGGACCAGCGCACGGCCGTTCTGCTCGGACTTCTCGACGAACAGATCCGTGTCCTGCGTCGTGTCAGGGAAGCCCAGGAGGATCGCCCCCGACTTGCCGAGGAACAGGTACCGCACGCCGTGTCGGGCAAAGACATCGCGGATCTCCTCGGCCTGCCGATATTCAAACGCGGCCATACCCCAACCACACCGGGAGCGCCTCCTCGCACCAGCGCCGGTAGTCGGCGGTGGTGTCAAAGGCCCGGAACGGCTCGTCGTCGAGCACTGGCTTGTAGGTCTTGATGAACGCGTAGCGGAAGCGCGCCCGCAGCGAACGGCGCGCGGCGGCCTCGAACTCGGCCAACCACTCCGCGGGAATCTCCCCCGAGTCCCCCTCCGCACCGCGCTCCTGTGTCCTCTGCTGCACGAGTCCGTCTCCTTGGCAAGTCCGCACGACGCTCGTTCGCGCCTGCCAGTCTATCAGGGCGTCCGGAGGTCCCCAAACGCCGCGGTCCGGCCACGAAACCCGGCGCGAAATCATTAAAGCCGGGCGGCCGGTATTCCCGAAGAGTGTCCATCGTCGCGCGCTCCAAGCCGCGCCGTCCGCACTCAGGAGGTGTCGAATGGTGGTGAGTCCTGCTGCCAGGCGGACTAGCAAGCCGAACCGCGGGAGATCAGGCGCAACGACTTGCGCCAGAGCCAGGACGCGGGGAACGGAAGCAGGGCGCAAGGGAGGCGCAGTGGCCGCGCGGGGCAAGACCGCGGGGAAGGGCGGCAGGGCCGTGCCGGCGGCGAGACCGCCCGCCGAGAGCAAGCCGCGCGATCCGACCGCGCGCGTGGCCGCGCCCGCCGTGCGCCTGGGCATGACGCCCGCGGAGGTGCGCGCGGCGGCGGGCCAGCCGGACTGCATCCTGTTCGGCTCGGACGACCACGTCGAGTGGCAGTTCGGCGCGCCCGGCCTGGACCCGGCCGGAGCGCCCGCGCTCTACGTCACCACGCTCAGCTTCTGCGCCGGGCGGGTGATCCGCATCACCGAGAGGCTTTCCGAGCGGCTCTCCGAGCGGACGTAGGCGAACGCCGCAAGACGGCGGCCGCGGCGCGGCTCACCCCGCGCCGTTCTCGCCGACCTTCTTCCCGAACACGAAGAGGACCGCGGCCAGGACCGCGCTCCCCAGGCCGATGCTCGTCCACGGGCTCCAGCCGAGGAACGCGACCGGCAGGTAGCCGGCCGAGGCCGCCACCACGAGGCAGAGCACGGCGTAGGGCGCCTGCGTGCGCACGTGATCGATGTGATCGGAAGCGGCCGCGATCGAGGACAGCACGGTCGTGTCCGAGATCGGCGAGCAGTGGTCGCCGAAGATCGAGCCCTCGAGCACGGCGCCGATGGAGAGGATCACGAGCTGCGCGCCGCTGATCTGCCCGCTGTTCTCCCCCAGGGCGTAGGCCAGTCCCACCACGATCGGCAGGAGGATGCTCATCGTGCCCCAGGAGGTCCCGGTGGAGAAGGACACGGCGCTGGAGAGCAGGAAGAGGATGATGGGCAGGAGCAGGGGATTGAGCGCGTCGCCCAGGAGCACGGTCAGGTACTGCGCCGTTCCCAGGCGCACGCACGCGTCGCCGATCATCCAGGCGAGGTAGAGGATGGCGATGGCGATCCCGGTGGAGCGCAGCGTCCTCCAAGCCGCGGTGACGATCTCGCGCCGCATGCCGGCAAGAAGCGAGGCGAGCACGGCGAGGGCAAGCCCGGCGCTCGACCCGATCAAGAGGGCGAGGTAGCTGTCGGCGTTGCCGAGCACCTGCGACAATCCCGCGGTCGTGAACAGCTCGGCCGCGGGAAGGGCGAAGGCCTGGCCGCTGTAGAGGATGACGTAGAGCGTCACGGCGATGAAGACCGCGAGCGGCAAGAGCGCCCGCCACGCCCGGGGCAAGACGCCCGCGGCCGGCTCCATGGCCGTGGCCACGTCCCCCACCATGGGCTTGCCCCCGGCGCGCACCAGGAGCCCGGTGCGGCGCGCGCGCCGCTCGGCGCCGAGCATGGGGCCGAGGTCGCGCGAGGCGAAGGTCACCAGCCCGACCAGGATGAGGGTGAAGATGCAGTAGAAGCGGTAGGGCAAGGTCTCGATGAAGACCGCGTAGCCCTCGTCCGGCGACCTGCCGGCCAGAGGCAGCTGCGCGCTGAAGGTCGAGACCTCGAAGGCGATCCAGGTGCTGAAAATCGACAGGCCGGCGACCGGGGCCGAGGTGCTGTCGATGATGTAGGAGAGCTTCTCGCGCGAGACGCGGAAGCGGTCCGCGAGCGGGCGCATCATGCCGCCGACCAGGATCGTGTTGGCGTAGTCGTCGAAGAAGACGACCATGGCGAGCATGGCGATGACGAAGCCGATCACCTGGCCGCGGTCCGTGCGCTTCAGCTGTTCCCAGAGGAAGCTGGCGAACACGTCGTAGGGGGCCAGGGCCGTGGAGGAGAGCGGGGCGGCGCCGGCGGCGAGCCGGACGAGGAAGGCGCCGACCAGCACGCCGGCGAAGAGCGAGGCGATCGGCCGGCGCAGCAAGATGGCGAGCGCGATCGCCACGAGCGGCGGCAGGATCGCGTCGCGCCGCGCCGGCGACCAGGAGCGGAAGGCGCTCTGTTCCGGTTCGCCGGGAGCGCGCCAGAACAGGCGCAGCCCGCCCTCGGCGCGCTCCAGGCGCAGGCACAGCCCGCCCGCGACGGGCTCTTCCATGCCGGCGATCTCGAGCGCGAGACCGGCGTCGGCCGAGACCTTCAAGAGCGCGCGCACCAGCGCGTCGCGCAGGCCGCGCTGCGCAGCGGCCGTGGTCTGCCCCGCGTCCGGCACGTGGTTCACCGTCTCGCCGAGGAGCAGGCGGCCGCGCCCCTCTCCCGTCCGCTCTAGGGCCGGGCCGGCGAGGAGCGCGCTCCCGAGCACGACCTCGCCCTCCGGCCCCGGCACGGTCTCCTCGGTCAGCATCTCGTAGACGGACAGCGCTGCCAGCTCGCCGTGGTCCGCGGCCGGCAGGAAGAAGAAGAGCGCGAATCCGAAGACGAGGGCGAGCGCGAGGCCGAGGATCCGCTTCATTGGCTGAATTGTAGCGCCCGCCCCCCGCGCGCAAGACCGCGGTTACGAAGCACTTCTGGCGCGGGCGCCGTTCATCCCCCTTGGCGCGCCTGGCGGCGGGACCGATGGCCAATGCGCACCCACGATTCCCCAAGCGTGATTCTCCAGCTCCAGGTTGCTAGCGTCTCGTGGTCTTGTGGGAGTCTTCGTCTAGGTGCCACACCGCATCGAGTTCCGCGTCCGCCCGCTCTTCATGTTGGCGATTCTCGTGGTTGCGGCGTTGCCGGTCCTCGCGACGATCGAGACCAACAGGGCGGCAAACGCGATCGACGACCTCCTCGACGAAGGCGTTTCAGCCCTGGGTGAGCTCGACGACTTGATGCAGTCCCTGCTGGACATCCGCAGCGGCGTGCTCGAGATCGCTCTGCCGGCGGTCGAGGACCGCCATGACCTCGTTCGCACCGTCGAGCAGACGATCCATCGCCTGAGGCAAGACGCGGCCAGCCTCGAGGAGCTCGATGTCGAGGTTCTGTCAGGCACACGGCGCGCGGAGGAGGTCGCGACGAGCGTGGCCGCAGCCGCCGACGCGGTCTCCGAGTTCTTCGGGACGGCTTGCGACAGCGAGGTTGACCCCCAGACTCTCGCCCGCGAGGCGCTCCGGGTCTCAGCTCTTGTCGACGACGCGGCTACCGCCATCCAGTCGCTCTCGCGCAGGATCGGCAACGTGGCCCGCCTCGTCGACAGGGACGTGCCACGCCACCTGCGCATCGCACACTACGCCGGATTGGCGCTCGCCGCGATCGCCCTGGCCGGATTGGGCCTGGTCCTGGTCGAACGCCTGAAATCCCCTGCATCCCGCCGCCAACTCAAACGGCTGCTGGCCGCCAGCCTGCGCGCCGGCACCTTGCGTGATCCTACCGGCCACCCGCTCTGCCCTGCGACGGACGAACAGGGCCGCAGCGTCCACCTGCCGGTGCGCATCACCCGTCTCCTCCATCACCGGCCCCTCCATCAGACGTTCATGGCGGAAATCCACCTGCCCTCCGGCAAGCTTCCGGTCTGGGGCAAGCGCTACACGTTCTTGGGAGCGCTTCGCAGCCTGGTGATCCCGTTGGTGCCGATGTACGCCCGGGGATCGTGGCGAATCCTGTGCGCGTTCGACCAACGCGGCGTGACCTCTCCGTCTCCCGTCGCCCTGTGCACGCAGCGGGTACTCGGGATCCCCGTCGGTCACGTCGTGCTCGCCCGGCACGCCGGCAGGCTCCTCACGGTGAAACGCCGCCTCTTCGGCGCTAAGGCGTTTCACGTTCTCGACCCTTCGGCTCGCAGCGAATGCCTCGAGCGATTCCGCACCTTCGTCGACGGCATGCACGAAGCCGGCTGCTACCAGATCAAGCTCAGATACGTACATCTCCGCGCTCACAGCGACGGGTCGTTCGATCCGGCAAGCCCGACCTTCGTTCTCTGCGACCTGGACAAGGTCCTTCACCTGCCGCGCGCTCCGCAGTACTTCCGGAACTGGCTCGCTCGACACGACCGCCGGCGAATCGCTCGCTCCATGACTGGCGACCTCGGCCAGTCCGAGACAGCGGCGTTTCGCGCCTGGGCTGGTATCCGTGCGTGAGATCCGGCTCACGTATCGCACCGCCGCTCCAAGCCGGCGCCCTTCGCTTGACGCAGCTCACCCGCAGTAAGGTCCCGCGAACCGCTTCCGCTCACGGCAATGCAGCCGTGAAGCGCCCGTCTTGTCCGCGCTCCACGGCTGCATCGCCACCGAGGTGCACCTGAGTCCTAGTCAATACCCTTCTTCTTCGCCTGCTCGCGCAGGATCGCCAGCACGCGCGCATCGAACGCGTCCTCGGATCCCGCTGCCTTCTTCAGCGCCTCGTCCAGAAAGGCGCGGCGCTCGGCCGAGAGGCGCGTGATCTCCTCCAGGAGCTTCGCGCGATCAGCCTCGATCTCGTCGAGCCGCGCGCGGCGCTCTGCCAGCGTCAGGCTCCTGAACTCCTCGGGCAGCTCCTCGTCGGACAGCTCATCGAGGTCCACGCGCCCGGCGCGCACCGCGGCCAGCAGGTCGTGCTCGCCGGCCGCGCCGGCCGTACGGCCGGCGAACTCGGCCCGGTCCGCGGCCGCGGCCGCCGGCATGCTCGCCACCTCGCTCACCTTCTCCTTCTCCTCGCTCTGCAGCTCGGCCGAGCCGTAGGGGAGCGAGCTTCGCGCCAGCAGGCCGTTCAGCTCGGCCAGGCGCGCGTCCAGCGGCGTCTCGATGGCCAGCACGCCGCCCGACTGGTCGATCGTGGTGAACGTGCCCTCGCTCCTCTTGGCGATGTCCTGCCAGGCCGCGGCGGTCTCCTCGCTCCCGCCGCAGCGGATCGTGTTGACGATGATCTCGCGGCGCACCGCCTCCGCGCAGATCTCGCGGTAGTCCTTGCCGTCGTCGTAGTCCATGTGCGGCGGCGCGTCGCCGACCAGGAAGATCACCCTCAGGATGCGCTCCGTTCCGGCGCTCCAGCCCAGTCCGAACACGGCCTCATGCAGCGCCGCGTTCACGTGCTCCGGGCCGTCGCCGCCGCCGCCGGCCGAGTAGCACCAAAGCTCCCGGTACACCGCGTCCAGGTCCGCGCTCAGGTCGAAGGCGCGCGTCACGTACTCGTCGCCCTGGTCACGAAAGGCGACCAGGCCGATCTTCAGGTCGGGCGCCGGCTCGCCCGTGGCGATGCGGTTGGCGATGGACCAGATCTTGGCCTTCGCGCCCTCGATCAAGCCGGACATGCTGCCGGTCGTGTCCAGGACGAAGGCGACCTCGATCCTCGCAGGCGGAACGGCCTCCTCGGCCGCGCAGAGGGCGGGAGAGAGAAGGAAGGCGCAGGTCAGGACGGCGTTCAGGGTCTTCATGGCGGCTGTTCCTCGGGACGTCGGGCACGGCCGTCTGGACCGGCCGCCGCCGCGCGAGTTCCCGATTTCGCCCCGTGCTACACTGCGCCGCATGCTCCCGGAGAAGCAGTCGGTCATCCGCGATCCGGTCCACGGGGACATCCACCTGTCCGGCGAGGAGGTCTACCTGCTCGACACGCCCGAGGTCCAGCGCCTGCGCGGCGTGCGCCAGCTCGGCACGGCCTACCTGGTCTACCCAGGCGCCAACCACACGCGCTTCGAGCACATGATCGGCACGTGCCACATGGCCGGCCTGATGGTCGAGGCGCTCGAGCGCCGCCGCGCGCGCTCTCCCACGCAGCTGCTCGGCGTGGCGCCGGAAGAGGCGCGCCTGGTGCGCTTCGCGGCGCTCCTGCACGACGTGGCCCACATCCCCTTCGGCCACAACATCGAGGACCAGACCGGCCTGTTCGCCCGGCACGACACGCCGGCGCGCGTCGAGGCCGCGCTCTCGCGCGGCGCCCTCGGCGAGCGCCTCGCGCGCCTCGGCGTGCGGGACGAGGTGCTCGGCATCCTGGACGCCGGCCCGGCGCGCGACCGCGTCCCCGTGTACTGGAAGCAGATCGTGAGCGACACGATCTGCTCCGACATCTTCGACTACCTGAAGCGCGACGCCTACTACACCGGGCTCAAGCTCTCCTACGATCCGCGCATCATCGAGTCGTTCCGCATCGACCGCATGAGCGGCAACCTCTTCATCGACGTGGAGAAGCGCGGGCTGGTGCGCGAGGACGTGCTCTCCGAGGTCGTGCGCATGCTCGAGGCGCGCTACTACTTCTCGGAGCGGGTCTACTACCACCACGCCAAGATCGCGGCCGGCGCCCTCATCGCCAAGGCGGCCGAGTACGCCATCGAGTCGGGCGCCGCGACCGAGGCCGACTTCCACGACCAGACGGACGATTCCCTGCTCTCCTTCCTGGAGAACCTCGAGCGCGGCGACGAAACGACGCGCGCGCGCACGCGCGACCTGGTGCGCCGCCTGCGCGCGCGGCGCCTGTTCAAGCGCTGCGGGGTCTATCCGCTCTACGCCAACCGCGGCGCGCAGGACGAGCTGGTCGAGCGCTTCTTCGCGCCGGGCCGGCACCGGGCGCGCTGCGAGGCCGAACAGCGCATCGCGCGCGCCGCGAAGCGGCGGCTGCGACGCGACGTCGAGGTGATGCTCTACTGCCCGGCGCGCAACATGCAGCTCAAGGAGGCGCGCATCCACGTGCGCTTCCCGGGCGAGGAGCGCGTGCGCCCGCTCTCCGACTTCGCCGATCGGGTCCCGCGCCTGCGCGACTTGGAGGACTCCTACCGCGGCTTGTGGAAGTTCTACGTCCTGACGTCGGAGAGCGCTCCGGCCGCGATCGCCGCCATCCAGAAGATCCTGGAACGGGAGCTCGCGGGCGCGGTGAACGTGTATCAGGCGGAGCCCGCCTCCTGACGCCGCCGGACAAGGTATACTGCGGCCCTGCCGCGCGGCGCGGGCCCTCCCGGCACGCCCGCGGGCGGATCCCGGCGCTCCGCCACGGGGCGCCCGCACCGTCGAGGCGCAGCCGGGCTCGACTCCACGGAGAAAGGAAGCATGTTCGAGAGAAACGCGGCGCTCCTCGTGTTGCTGCTCGCAGGCCTTCTCTGGACCACACCCGCGGGCCGGCTCTCTGCCCAGGACGGCGCGGACCCGGCGCCGCCCGCGCCGCCCGCGCCGCCCGCGAGCGAGGCGGAGGGAGAGGCCGAGGAAGTCGAGGACCCGGGAGTGGACCGCTTCAAGGTCCTCGTCGAGAAGAGGACCGAGGATCGGCCTCAAGCCGTTCACCGAGCCCGCGGTCGTCCTCATCTTCGACAGCAGGGACTCGTACAAGAAGATGCGCGAGAGCCGCCCCGAGCTGCATCTTCCCAACGAGGAGTTCATGGGCGGCTTCTACTCGCCCGCCACCGGCGTGCTCACGCAGTGGCGCCAGCCGGACCTGTGGCGCGTGCTCTTCCACGAGGGCACGCACCAGCTCGTGGACGTCGCCGCGCGGCAGTTCCAGGTCAATCAGTTCGCCGAATCGCCGTGGTTCCAGGAGGGCTTCGCCGACTTCATGGGAGGGCACGACCGCAAGCTGGAGTACTCCGAGGAGGAGAAGCGCTTCGTCAAGAAGTTCACTCTCGGGCAGTTCGTGCCCGAGCGCTACTCGGCGGTCCAGCAGTCCTTCCAGGCGAGCGAGGCGCTCCCCCTCAAGGACCTGGTCTACTACGACTTCTTCCGTTTCAAGGCGGCGCAGAACGACCAGGACGGCAAGCCCGAGAACCAGCGCCTGACCGGGCTCATCTACTCCGAGGGCTGGGCGCTGATCATGTTCCTGAACTACTTCCAGGACGGCAAGTACAAGGAGCTGTTCGACGAGTACCTGATGGCCGAGCTCACGGGCAACGGCGGCGGCGACAGGTTCGCCGAGATCTTCTTCCTCGAGGAGGACGAGGACTGGGCCGACCTCGAGAGCGAGTTCCGCCAGTTCGTTTTCGGCGACCTCAGGGCAATGGGGCGCGAGCACAGGAAGAAGAAGTAGGAGGCCGCCCGGGCATTCCCGCGCGGCGCAGGACCGAGCGAGAAGCCCGAACGCCATGTCGGGGCAGAAGCAGGCGCTGTTCGCGATCGCGCTCGCCGTAGTGGCCTGCGGCCTGTGGGTGCGCGGCGAGTGCAGGGCGCGCAGCGGCGTCGACCTCAAGCCGCGGCCCGACGCCCTGGAGTACGCCCTGGCCGCACGCTCCTTCGCGGAGCACGGCTGCCTCGCCCTGCAAATCGGCGCGGCCAGCTACCCGCCGCGCTACCCGCCCGGCTTCCCGCTGCTCGCGGCCCCGATCGTCTGGCTGCAGGGCGGAGACCTCTCCCGGGCGTGGCGCGCCGCGCTCGCCTACGGGCTGCTCGGCCTGCTGCTCGCCTGTCTCCTCGGCCACCTTCTGGAGGGGCTCACGGGCGCGCTCTGCGCCGGCCTGATCCTCGCCCTCTCGCCCGAGGCAGTGTCCTCGTCCGTGACGCTCATGAGCGAGACCGCGTCGCTCGCGCTCTGGGCCGCGGTCCTGCTCCTGCTTTGCCTCACGGCGCGCGCGCGCGGCGGCGCGCCGCGGGCGCCCATCCTCCTCGGCGCCGGCCTGCTGCTCGGCGTCGCCGTCACCGTGCGCTACACCAACCTCGCGCTCCTCCTGCCGGCGCTCCTCTTCCTCGGCACGCGCCATCGCTTCGCGCCGCCCGCGCCGCTCCGGGCCGCGCTGCTCGTGCTGCTGCCCGCGCTCCTCGGCGCCGGCGCCGTGCTCGCCTACAACCAGGCGGCCTTCGGCGATCCCTTGCGCGACGGCTATCGCTTCTGGGCGCCGCCCGTCTACGACAACCCGGGCCTGGTCTTCTCCCCGCGCTACCTCCTGCATGGCCTGCAAGGCTACTGGGAGAGCGGCCACCTCTTCGCCTACGGGCGCGCTCTGCTCGGCCTCGACGCCTCGCTCTGGACGCCGTGGATCGCGGCGCTCGCGGCGCTCGGCGCCGTGCGCACGCTCGTGCGCAGCCGCTTCTGCCCGGTGGCGCGCCTCTGGGCGCTTGCGGCCTGCACCGCCGCGCCGGCCCTGCTCCTCTTCCATCTGGCCTATGTCTGGCAGAGCATCCGCTTCCTGACGCCGCTCCTGCTTCTGGTCGCGGTGCTCGCCGGCGCGGGCGCGAAGGCGCTGGCCGCCGGCGCCGCGCGTCTCATCCCGGGAAGGGCGCGGACCGCCGCGGCCGCGGCCCTCGTCCTCGCCGTCGCCGCGGCGGCACTCCCGCTCGGCCGCCCGCTGCTCGCGTCCATCTTCCCCGAGAGCCGCATCCCTCCCCTGCCCGCGCTGCTCGAGTCGCTCCCCGGACTGGACGCGCAGCTCGAGCGGCCGGCCCTGGTGATCGTCAACTTCCCGGTCACGCTCGCCGTTCCGGCGCTGGGGCGCGGCCGGGAGATCCTGGTCAACGACGCGGCCGCTGCCGATCCGCACCTGAACTTCATCCACCTCTACCGCCTGCAGGGGAAGGGCGGCGCCACGCCGGGCATCAAGAGCCTGTCCATCGGCAAGGAGCTGCAGGAGGAAGGGCTGCGGCACGTGCTGCTCTACGCCGCCGAGGGGCGGCCGGTCTACTACGTCTACTGCGCCGGCGAGGCGCCGGGCGGCGCCGGCATCGAAGAGCTGGGCCGGCGCGCGCGCCTGATCGAGGCGATCGCGCGGCCGCCGCTCACGGTGTTCCGCGTGGAGGCGCGGGAGTAGCGCGCGCCGCTACACTGCGCGCCAAGGCTCCCGGAACGAGAAAGGAGCGCCCATGAGCCGCGCCGTCCGCACCTTCGTCTTCCTGCTCTGGGCCGCCGCGTTCGCGCGCGGCCAGAACCTGCTCACGCCCGAGCTGCTCTGGCAGCTCGGCCGCGTGGGCGCGCCCAAGGTCTCTCCCGACGGCCGCTCCCTGGTCTTCGCCGCCACGCGCTATGACCTGGAAAGGGACGCGGGCAACAGCGATCTCTGGCTGCTGGACACGCAGGAGCGCAGCCTGCGCCGCCTCACGACCCACGAGAAGTCCGACTCGGCGCCGCGCTTCGCCCCGGACGGGAAGCGCATCGGCTTCATCTCCGCGCGCGGCGGCGAGCCCCAGGTCTACGCCATCGCTCTCCGCGGCGGCGAGCCCGTGCGCCTGACCAGCGTGAAAGAGGGCGCCGCCGACTTCGACTGGTCCCCGGACGGCGCGCACATCTCGTTCACCGCGCGCGTGCGCCTCGACCCGGAGCTGGCGGAAACCTATCCCGACCTGCCCAAGGCGAAAGCGCGCATCATCGACCACCTGCTCTACCGCCACTGGACGGAATGGCAGGACGGTACGTACTCGCACCTGTTCGTGCAGCCCGTGGACGGCGGCGCGCCGCGCGACCTCATGGAAGGCCAGCGCGTCGACACGCCCTTGAAGCCGCACGGCGGCCGCGAGCAGATCGCCTGGTCGCCGGACGGCCGCGAGCTGTGCTACACGGCGAAGCAGGTCGATCGTCCCGAGGCGAGCACGGACAGCGACCTCTACCTGGTCCCGGCAGCGGGCGGACCGGCGCGCTCAGTCACCGAGGGAATGGACGGCTTCGACCGCGACCCGCTCTACTCCCCGGACGGGCGCTGGATCGCGTTCCACAGCATGCGGCGCGCCGGCTTCGAGGCGGATCGCGAGCGCCTGATGCTCTACGACCGCGGAAGCGGCGCCCTGCGCGAGCTGACGCAGGACTTCGACCACTGGGCCGGCGACACCTGCTGGGCGCGCGACTCGCGCTCGCTCTTCTTCTGCTCGCCCTTTGCCGGCACGACGCAGATCTTCCAGGTCGACCTCGAGGGGAGGATCACGCAGGTCACGCAGGGGCGGCACGACCTGAAGAGCGTGGCCGCCGGCGCGGCTGGAAAGGCGCTCTACGCGCGCCGCTCGACCATCGAGCGGCCCTTCGAGATCGTGGCCGTGTCGCTCGAGGACGGCGGCGTCGCCGCGCTCACCGGCGTCAACGACGAGGTGTTTTCCGGGTTGAAGCTGCCCGCGGTGAGGGAGCGCTGGGTCAAGGCGCGAGACGGCGCCGGCGTGCACTGCTGGGTCGTCTACCCGCCCGACTTCGATCCGGCGGTGAAGTACCCGCTCATCCTCTACTGCCAGGGAGGGCCGCAGACGCCGATCGGCCAGTGGTTCAGCTTCTGCTGGAACTTCCACCTCATGGCCGCGCGCGGCTACATCGTGGTTGCGCCCAGCCGGCGCGGCCTGCCCGGGTTCGGGCAGGCCTGGAACGACGCCATCAGCAAAGACTGGGGCGGCGAGGCCATGCACGACTACCTCGCAGCGACCGACGACCTGTTCGCGGAGCCGTACGTCGACCGCGCCCGCGCTGCGGCCATCGGCGCCAGCTTCGGCGGCTACTCGGTCTTCTGGCTCATGGGGCACGATCAGGAGGACCGCTTCTGCGCGATGGTCGCCCACGCCGGCATCTTCAACCTGGAGAGCTGGTACGGGGCGACCGAGGAGCTGTGGTTCCCCGACTGGGACCTCGGCGGGCCGTATTGGGGCGACCCGCGGGCGCGCGCCGCCTACGAGCGCGACTCGCCCCACCGCTCCGTGGACCAGTGGAATACTCCGCTGCTCATCATCCACGGCGAGAAGGACTTCCGCGTGCCGGTGAGCGAGGGCCTGCAGGCCTTCACCGCGGCCCAGGCGCAGGGCGTGCCGAGCCGCCTCCTCTGCTACCCGGACGAGGGACACTGGGTCCTCGGCGCGCAGAACGGCCTGCTCTGGCACCGCGTCTTCTTCGACTGGCTCGACCGCTGGTGCGAGCCGGCGGGCAAGTGACCCGTAGTCCCGGGCGAACGTCCCCGGCGCGCTCCGCGAGGCGTGATTCCGCCGGGGAGTTCAGGATTCTCGCCCGATCTCCCGAAAAGGGGTGCACGACACCAGGGATCGAGCACCTCGTGGGAGATCGCGGTGATAGACGCGGTCGACAGCAGCGCGCGCGCCAGCGGAGCGGCCCCGGCGCCTCAGGGCGGAGGGCCCGCTGCGGCGCTTTCCCCGGGCCTGCCGCGCATCGCGGGCTTCAGGCTGGAGCGCCTCCTCGGCCAGGGCGGGATGGGGATGGTCTACCTCGCGTGGGAAGAGGCCCTGGAGCGCTGGGTGGCGCTGAAGGTCCTCCCGCCCCGCTTCGTGGACGAGCCTGAGGCGCTGGAGCGCTTCCGGCGCGAGGCCCGGGCCCTGGCGCAGATCGACCACCCCAACATCGTCCAGATCCACGCCATCGGCGAGCCGGACGGACTGCCCTTCTTCTCCATGGCCTACGTCGAGGGCGAGCCGCTCGGCGACGCGCTGCGCGCGGCCGCGGCGGGCGCCGAGAGCCGCTTCGCCCACTTCTTCCGCCGGCGTCACAGCAACGACCGCCGGCCAGACCTCGCGGCCGCGCTCGTCGCCCAGGCGGTGGCCGGAGCTCTGGCGGATCTGCACGCCGTCGGCATCGTGCACCGCGACATCAAGCCGGGCAACATCATCATCGATGCCAGGGGCAGACCGATGCTCGTGGACTTCGGCGTGGCCTGCGACCCGAACGCGACGCGGCTCACCACCGAAGCCGCCTCCCCGGGCACGCTGCGCTTCATGCCGCCGGAGCAGCTCAACGCCGCGGGCGCCGCGGCCGTGGACGTGCGCTCCGACGTGTACTCGCTCGGCGTCACGCTCTTCGAGACGCTGACGCTCAGGCCGGCCTTTCCCCAGGACGAGATCGGGGCGCTCATCGACGCCATCCGCCAGGGCAGGATGGAGGGGCCGCGCGCGGTCGATCCAGCCGTGCCGCGGGCGCTCGACGAGATCGTGCGCTGCGCGGCGGCGCGCCGCCCCGATGACCGCTTCCAGAGCGCCGCGGACCTGCTCGCCGCCCTGCGCGCCGCGACCTGCGCGCTCGCGGACCCGGGCAGCCTCTCCGGCACGGCGCTCACCCAGGAGCTCGACCGGGCGATCGAGAAGCGCGGCCGCTCCAGCGAGCGCGGCTTCTTCAAGCGCCGCCTCGGCGCGCGTGCGGGCGCGCTCGACCCCGGGCGGCGGCGACGGCGACGGCGCGCGTGCGCCGCGGCGGCCTGCGTGCTGGGCGCGGGGATCGCGTACGCGGCCTTCCTGGGCCTCGGCCGGTTCGGACCGGAGAGCGGGAGCGTTGCCGCGCGGGATGTGCCGCGGCCCGATGCCTCCGCGACGCCGGATCCTCCCTCCGCTGCTCTGCCGGCCCCGGCCGGGGATGCCCTGATCCGGCCCGGAGTCCGCGCGCGCATGGCCGCGGACGCCCTGGCGCGCCTGCGCGAGTTCGCGGCGAGCGGGGAGCGCACGCCGCTGCTCGAGGCGGCCGAAGCCCTCCTCGCCGGGGACCCGGCCCAGGCCCGCCGGATCCTCTCTTCCGTCCGCGAACCCGGCGAACCGCGCGCCCGCGCGATCTACTGGCAGCTGCTGCTCGAGGTCGGCGATTCCCGCGAGCGGCAGATCGCCCTCGAGATGCTCGCCGCCGCGGGAGCGGCGCCGGTCGCGCGCCGCCCGGACCCGAAAAGGACGGCGGGCGACCTCCGTATGGGAAGCCGCCCGCCGCCTTGATAAGCACCGGCGTGGACGGCCGCTGCCAACGCCCACGCCGGCGGGGCCCGAACTACCAGGCCCTCATTTTCATCGATCAACCGGACTTCATACGACGAGCTTCCGAGGCGGTTCCCGGCGCGACAGCGGGATTCGAAAACGAACCGACTGATGCAGCGAGCCCGGGGCTGGCGCCCCGAGGCGCTGCCAAGGAAAGCAGCGGACGCATCCTCTGCCGCGGGGAGACGGCGGGCGCCCGAGGGTTCCGATCGAGCGGGTCTGGTTGCGGCGTCGCCGGGACGGGCTATCCAATGCGTGGACGCTGCTCCTGCCGCTCGCCGAGCACGGGTAATCGCAAGCAGTTGAAACGAACGCGTCTTTCTGGTAGAAGTTAGGGCTTGGAATCCGTGCGGACTCCGGACGCAGAACCGCAGATCCGGGAGTCACGCCGAGTCCTGTGGGGCAACTCCAGGGTCACCTAGCAGAAAAGCCAAGCGCCATGAGCCAGACAGTTCCGGAGAAGAGCCCGGCGACCATGATCGTCGTCGAAGGGAAGAAGGCGCCCGATTTCACGCTGCTCGATCAGAACGGCGAGAAGGTCAGGCTGTCCAGGAACTTCAAGGGCCGGAAAGTCATCCTCTACTTCTACCCAAAGGACCACACGCCGGGCTGCACGACTCAGGCCACCAAGTTCCGCGACGCCCTCCAGGAAGGAAGGTTCAAGGCCTTCGGCGCGGTGATCGTGGGGATCAGCCCGGACGAGATCGAGTCCCACTCCAAGTTCTCGCTCAAGTTCCTGCTGCCGTATAAGTTGCTATCCGACCCCGATCATGCGGTGGCCGAGAAGTACGGCGCCTGGGGAGAAAAGGTCCAGTACGGCAAGCGGACCATGGGGATCATCCGCTCCACGTTCATCATCGACGAGAAGGGGATCGTCCGGAAGGTCTTCCCCAAGGTGAAGGTGGACGGCCACGCCGAGGAGGTTCTCGCGGCCCTGCAGGAGATCTGATCCTCGGGCTCGCGAGCGCGCGCCGCGCGCCGCGGTCGAGCAAGGGCCGCACATCGGCCGCGATCTGCTCAATCCACTTCGCCCCGAATCCCGATAAGAGGCCGGCGAGACGCATCGGACCCGGCAGAGGCGCCGGGCGCCGCAGTGCGTTCTCCCAGCGGATACCACGGATTATCGGATGCTCCGGGGGAACATGGACCGTCGACAGGGAACGGTGGAGCGTGCGGTCACGATCGACTCGCTCCCACTCTCCAACCGGACGCTTTCCCGGCTGCGGGAAGCGGGCATCGTCTCGGCCGAGGAGCTCGCGGCGCGCACGGATGACGATCTGCTGGCGCTGCGCGGCTTCGGCCACACCTGTCTGCGCGAGGTGCGCGCGGCCCTGCGCGTGCAGCCGCCGAATGCCGGCGTCCCCGCCGTGCCGTTCGACGACAGCTCGTTCCCGGGCGACCTGGCCGAGACGCTCCTCGCTCTGCCGCTTCGCCACCTGCCGATCTCGAACCGGGCGCGCGGCGTGTTCGCGCGTGAGGGGATCGAGACGGTCGCGGACTACGTGCACGCCGGCGCGCGCAGGCTGCTCGAGCTGCGCAACCTCGGCGCCACCACGCTCGCGGCGGTGAACCGCGTCATCAACGCCGCGCAGCGCATGCTCGCCCAGGGCGGCGGCGCCGGCGCGCAGCCTTTCCCGGCGCCCGAACTCGTCGGCGTGGACCTGCGCCTCGACCCGCGCCTCTCCCAGGTGCCGGTCGCCGCTCTCGACCTGCCCCGCCGCGCGCGCCGCGCCTGCCAGGACCTGGGACTGCGCACGCTGCGCGACCTCACGCGCGTGTCGGCGAACGAGCTGCTCGTGCGCCGCAACTTCGGCCAGGCCACCCTGCGCCGCATCCAGGGCGAGATGGAGCGCTTCCTGCACGGTCAGACCGGAAACTGGCCCGAGGACTTCGCGGGCACCCTGGAACAGATCCTGGGCCGCCTGCAGCCCAAGGAAAGGCGCCTGGTCGAGCTGCGCGAGGGACGCGACCGCGACCAGCCGCACACCCTGACCGAAGCGGGCGCGGCCATGGAGATCACCGAGTCGCGCGCCTGCCAGATCGAGCACTCGGCCTGGGCCAAACTCAGGCGCTTCAGCGCGGGCATCACCGATCCGGCCGCGGACAACGCCGTCGCCGTCCTGATGCGGCACGGCGGCGTGGCCGATCCCGCTGTCCTGCAGGACTCGCCTTTCTTCGCCCAGGGCGGCCTGCGGCCGGGCTTCGTCGCGCGCATGCTGGCGCGCCTTCTGCCCCACCGGCTGGCGCGCCTCGCCGACGGCCGCCTGGCCGCGGTGCCCGCGGCCACGCTGTGCACGCTGGCCGCGCGCCTGCGCAAGCGCCTGCGCCGCTCCACGGAATCGCTCTCCCTGCGCGCGCTCACGAGCGAAGTGCTGCGAGGGCTCGATCTCGGCGAGGAGCGCCTCGCCCTGGTGCGCGCGCTGTGCGAGGCCTTGTTCGGGCGCGAGGTCGCGGCCGGTCCGGACGGCGAAGTCCTGGTGCGCACGCAGTGCCAGGGCCTCGGCGACGACCTCAGGCAGATCCTCCTCGCCGAGGGCAAGGCGCTGCACTTCAGCGAGGTGGCGCAGCGCCTCGCCCTTCCTCCTCTCCTGCGTCTCGGCCTGAGCGAGGAGAAGGTGCGCCTGCGGCTGTGCCGCGACCGCCGCTTCGTGCTGGTGCGGCGCGGCCTCTACGACCTGCGCGAGCGCTTCTCGGTGCAGGCGAGCCTCAAGACCGCGCTCGCCGACGCCGCGCTGCAGCTCCTCAAGGACTCCGGCCGCCCCACCTCGGTGGCGCTGCTCGGCGCCGCGCTGCGCGCGCGCTCCCAGTTCGCCGGCGTCAGCGAGTTCGTGCTGGCGGCCGTGCTGCGCGAGGACGAGCGCTTCGCGCACCTCGGCCGCGGGACGTTCGCGCCGGCCGGCAGCCGCGCCACCGCCGTCCAGCACGTCTCCGAGATCCTGGAGTCGATCCTCTCCGCGGCCGGAGGCCCGCTCTCCTACTCCGAGCTGAAGCGGCGCGTGCAGGAGCGCCGCCAGGTGAGCGACGGCGCGATCTCGGCCACGCTCGTCGGCCGCGGCACGTTCCTGCGCGTGGCGCGCGGCATGTTCGACCTGGCGGAGCGCTACCCGTTCGACGGCGCGGCGCGCGAGCGCATCGCGCGCCAGGCCAGGGAACGCATCGCCGCGGCGGGCGGCGTCATGCCGCTCGACCTGCTCGCCGAGCACCTCGACGGCTGCGCGCCTGGACTCGCGGCGCCGCCCGCGGCGATCCTGATCGGCGACCTGCTGCGCCGCACTGGCGGCTTCGAGTTCCTCGGCAGCGGCTACGTCGGCCTGGCGGGAAGCGATCTCTCCGAGTCGCTGGCGCGCCGCGCGCTCGACGTGCTGCTGCGCGAGGGAGAGCCGCTCAGGCCGACCGCCATCGCGCGCCGCCTCTCCCTGGACCAGGGAGCCGTCGCGTTGCTCAGGAAGATCCTGCGCAGCGATCGCCGCTTCCTGACCCGCCCGGAGGGCCGCTTCAGCCCCGCGCCGAGCTAGCCCGAACTTCTCATCACCGGTCCGCGCCTGGCCGGCCCTCGTCGTCGATCTCGTCGTCGCTCGCCGTCAAGGACTCCACCGAGTTGGCATCCTCCGCGCGCCTCGATCTCGGCGGCGATGCCTCGGCCAGGACACCCTGTCCCGCGGCCGCGTCCCCCTGATCGTCTCAGCCAGTTCTCATCCTCACGCGTTGGGCCGATCCTCGCGCACCGGTGATGAGATGTCCGGGCTGGTTCGCGCAGCCGCGATCTCGAGCAAACGCGCCAGCATGCGCGCCTGGTGGCGCGCGTCAGCCAGCGCGTTGTGCGCCTCCTCCGCGGCCAGCGGCTCGAGACCGAGGAGCGGCAGGATCCTCTCCTGGCGCAGCTCCTGCCAGTCGAGATCGAGTACTCCCAGGGCGAGAGAGCGGATGTCCAGGGCCTTGTAGCCGAAGGGGTTCTCGATCCCGGCCCGATGGAAGAGGTCGTTGACGAACGCCCAGTCGAAGTTGGCGCAGTACCCCACGAAGACGGGTGGATCAGCCGGCGAGGCAACGCCCCGCAGCCAGCGTTCGACGCGGCGCGCGGCCTCCTCCGGGCCAAGGCCCTCGCGGCGCAGGCGCTCGAGATCAAGGCGGTTCACGGCCATCGCCTGCGGATCGAGAGCGCCGAGCAGGGGCTGGAGTTCGAGGTACAGCCCGTCGCCGCGCGGCTCATATGTGCCGCCGGCGCGCGCCACTGCCACCGCGCCCAGCGAAAGAAGGTCGAAGAAGCCCGGCAGGGGACCGCTCGCCTCGACGTCGACCGAGATGTAGACCACCTTCGCTGCCTTTCCTGTGCGCGGCCGCGGCCAGTGTAGCAGCCCGCTCGTCAAGCCAGCCTGGCGCCCGGGCCGGCGTATTTTCCGAGCGGGCAGTGGTCGCCTGCCTCGGCGTCCCGTAGACTTTGGTCGTCCGACACGGGTTGGTAGCTCAACTGGCAGAGCACCTGATTCCAAATCAGGGGGTTGAGGGTTCGATTCCTTCCCGACCCGCCAGACATGGATCGGGGCGGCGCGCGCCAGCGGTGCGCGCCGCCCCTTCTTCTTGCGCCAGGGCGCGTCTCCGGGAGGATCCATGGGCATCCGCGAGGACCTGACCTCGCTGTGCGCGGCCTTCGCCGAGATCCACGACCTGCACGCGGCCTCCAGCCTCCTTTCGTGGGACCAGGAGACGTGCATGCCGCAGAAGGGCCTGGCCGGCCGCGCGCCGGCTCTGGCCGCTCTCGCCGGCCTGTGCCACGAGAAGCTGTGCGCGCCCCGCGTCGGCGACCTCCTCGAGCGCCTCGCCGAGCGCACCGCCGCGGAAGACCTCTCCGCCGAGGAGGCCGCGCTCGTGCGCGAAGCACGCCGCGATCACGAGCGCGCGAGCAAGGTGCCGGCGGCGATCGTGCGCGAGGTGGCGGAAGCGAGCAGCAAGGCGCTCGTCGCCTGGCAGCAGGCGCGCGCCGCGAGCCGCTTTCAAGACTTCGCTCCCCACCTCTCCCGGCTCGTGTCGCTGAAGAAGAGAACCGCCGAGGCGCTGGGCTACGCCGAGACGCCGTACGACGCCCTGCTGGACGAATTCGAGCCGGGCGTCACGACCTCCTTCCTGCAGCGCCTCTTCCTCGAGCTGCGGGCCGAGCTCAAGCCCTTCGTCCAGGAAGTCCTCGCCGCGCGCAAGGTGGACGCGGAGCCGGTGCGGCGGCGCTACGAGCCCGCGCGCCAGATCGCCTTCGCGACCGAGGTGGCGCGCTCCATGGGATTCGACTTCGAAGCGGGCCGCATCGACCGCGCCGCGCACCCCTTCTGCTCGGGCATCCACCGCGGCGACGTGCGCTTGACCTGGCGCAGCAGCGACGACGACCTGCGGCCGGCGCTCTTCGGCGTCATCCACGAGGCCGGGCACGGCCTCTACGAGCAGGGACTGCCGGAGGCCTGGGCGCGGACGCCGCTCGGCGAGGCCTCCTCCTACGGCATCCATGAGTCCCAGTCGCGCCTCTGGGAGAACCTGGTGGGCCGCGGCCGGGCCTTCTGGAAGCACTTCCTGCCGCGCCTGCAGGACTTCTTCCCGGGCGTGGCCGCGGACCTGGACGTGGAGGCGATGTACCGCGCGGTCAACGAGGTCACGCCGTCCTTCATCCGCACCGAGGCGGACGAGCTCACCTACAACCTGCACATCGTCTTGCGCTTCGAGATCGAGCGCGATCTGTTCGCGGGGAAGCTCGCGCTCGAGGATCTGCCGGAGGCCTGGAACAACGGCACGGAGGCCCTGCTCGGCATCCGCCCGGGAAACGACGCGCAGGGGCTGCTCCAGGACATCCACTGGTCGATGGGTTCGTTCGGCTACTTCCCGAGCTACACGCTCGGCAACCTCTACGCGGCCCAGCTCTTCGACGCAGCGCTCTCCGACATCCCGGACCTGGAGGCGCGTATCGCGCAGGGCGACCTCCTGCCCCTGCGCGAGTGGCTGCGCGAGAAGGTCCACGCCCGCGGCCGCCTGCTGCAGGCGCGGGACCTCATCCGCGACGTGACCGGCCGGGAGCCGGGCATGGAGGCGTTCCTCGCCCAAGTCCGGCGGAAGTTCGGGGAGATCTACGGGGTCTGACCCCGCGCGCGCCGCCAGGCGAGACGCACGAGGCGGGCGACGCGCCCGGCCCGCGCGGCCGGGAGCGTGCCCGCCTCTCCTGGGATGGTGTTCTCGCGTCGCGCCGTCTCTACGGCACGAAGGTCACCGCGATCCCGTTCGACATGTAGTAGCGATACGGCAGCTTGCCCGCGACCTGCGTGAAGTACACGGTGAGCCCGAGCAGGCTGGCCGGCGCCGGCAGCACCCACTGAGCATCGCCGTTCCCGTCCAGGGTGAACGAGCCCGTGAGCACGATCAGGTCATGGGTGAGGTAGCCGTACGGCGGCAGCGGATGGTTGTAGCCGAGCGGCGTGAGCCCGATGAGCAGCTGGTAGTTGTCGGAGTCCGCGCCCTTGAAGTCGAGGTTCCACGTGGTGTTGATCGACACCGCGGACGGCGCCGAGAGGAGCGGCGTGGGCAGCAGGCAGAGCGCGCGCGGCGTAGAGGTCGAGCCGATGGCGACCGAGCTGTCCCAGACGATCTGGCCCTCGCCCGCGTCCTGGGCGTCGAGGTCGCCGTTCAGGTCCTGGTTCATGATGACCCAGTCGCCCTTCGATGATTCGTTGTAGAAGAGGCGTCCGTTCTCGTCGACCTCCATGCCGTAGCCGATGTACGGAACGAGGTGGGTCGCTCCGAAGACACCGGTGTTGTCAGCGTAGATCCACGACTCGCCCGCGTCCTCGAAGTCGCCGTCCGCGTTCGAGTCGCTCAGCCGGAGGATCTTCCTGAAGGTGCCGGCGCAGTACACGTAGATATCGCCGTCGGGCCCCACGCCCAGACTCGCGGGGAAAGCGAAGCCGGGCTGGCCGGGCTGCGTGCCGGTGTACGCAACGATCACCTCGCCCGGATCCATGAAGTCGCCGTCGTTGTTGCCGTCCGTCATCCGGTAGAACCCGGGAGTGGAGTAGAAGTCGGAGACCCAGAGGCTGGCGGTCAGGCCCGGATCGAGAAGAATGCAGAACGGAACCTGGATGTTGAACGGTCCGGTCGCCGAGTCGTAGGCGATGGTCAACTCGCCCGCGTCCTGCGCGTCGTTGTCGCCGTTCAGGTCCTCGGCGCGCCACACGAAGTCCGCCGGCGTCGTCCCAGCGCCGGCGTTCGTGCCCCACACGACGCCGTTGGCGTCGATGGCGAACTCGTTCATCGTGGGCAGGGGAATGCCCGAGGCGTTGGTGGCGTCGAGCCAGACCTGCCACTCGACCGGCGTGGTCGCGTGCGCGGACCCGTCACCCGTGTAGTCGATCGTGCGCACGATCACGTCTCCCGTGGTGTCCGCGATGAACACGTGGCCGCGCGCGTCCACCGCCACGCAAGACGGGTTCCCGGTCGCCGGCCCGCCGGCGATCCCGGCGTGGTAGTGGAAGATGGTCTCGCCGGCGCCGTTGAAGTCGAGATCCTGGTTCAGGTTCGCCAGGCGGTGGATCACGTCGTTGCCGCTGTCGTTCAGGATGATGTCGAAGGTCCGCGCCTGCGGCTTGAGACCGGGAGCGGGACCGGTCTGTGCCGTGCTGTCGTCCGGCAAGAGAGCAAGAGTCGCCAGGAAGCCGGCCCCCAACAGGAGTGTTCTCTTCATCGCTGCTTTCCTTCCTTGAACCACGTCCGATGGTCGCCGATGCCGGACCCCGTAAGACTCCGCGCCCGTCTGGCGCGCGGAGAGGATTGAAACGCGAGGGTTTGGAAGCCGGCTCGGAGTGAACAACAACAGGTGCAGTATACCATCCACGAAATGGATCGTCAGTCCCCAGACGGCCCTGCCCAGAGGGTTTCCTGCCCTGTTGCTGAGGCGCAACATCCGGGCGCCAGCAGGCCGCGAAGGAGCCGTCCCCTACCTGCCCCAGCGCTCCTCGAACTTGCGCCGCGCCTCTTCGCGGCGCGCTCTCTCCTCGGCGTCCGCGCCGCCGAGCTGCCACGCGTGATCCGCGGACTGCATGACTTCCTCGAGCCTCTGCTTCAGCTTCCGCCCCCCCTCGACCTGCTGGCTGTCCCCGGAGGACAGGGCGCGCGCCGCCAGCGCGTCGAGCGCTGGCGTGAGATCGTTGTAGAACACTCGCGCCACGTCGTAGAGGCCGTGCCAGTGGGTGTAGTCCGGGCCCGCCATGGCCGCGCCGTGGCGCGCCCGCCGGCCCGCGTGCTGCGCCAGCTCGTACCAGGTCCAGTCGAGGCGCCGCGCGAACGGCGCCCCGTCCGCCAGGAGGGGCTCGGCGAGGTCCATCAGCTCCTGGCCGGGCCGGGCGAACTTGCCGTTGTACAGCTCGATCACGCCGTCGTACTGCACGAAGAAGTGGTCGGTCAGGCGCTCGCTGTGGCAGGAGCCGCACACGTCCTTCATGCTCATGCGGCGCTCCTCCCAGGTGATGTCCATGCTGGCGAGGCCGAGCCGCTCGTCGGCCAGGTCCGCGCGCTCCGCGACGGTCACGCGGTTGTTCCAGCTGATGCGCAGGCCGGGATCGTGCGTCACGTCCTGGTTCGGCGTGGCCGACAGATGGCACGAGGCGCAGGTCGGGCCGGTGAAGTAGTCCTCGCCCACGACCCAGCGTGGCGCGTCCAGGCGCACCAGATCCTCGAGCGCGAAGAAGGCGATGCCGTGCTTCGACTCCTCGTAGATCTCCTTCTGCGGGTGGTCCGGGCCGAGGTGGCACTTGCCGCACGTGTCCGGGTGGCGCGCCTGGGCCACCGAGAACATGTGCGTGGCGTGGCAGGCGTGGCAGGCGCCACGCGTGCCGTCCGGGTTCCTGCGGCCCACGCCCGTATTCGGCCAGGTCGCCGGGTCGGGCACGGCGCCCTCGAGGAGCTTGATCTGCGAGCCGTGGCACTGCGCGCAGCCCGCCACGGCCGCGGCGGACACGCCGTCCGGGAAGCCCGCCGTCTTGAAGGCGCGGCTCCCCTCCACCACGTCGGCGAGCACCTGCTGCAGCGAGTCCTCGACGTCCCCGGCCAGGGCGTGGCGCGAGGCCGAGAACTCGGCCACCTCGCGGTCGTGGCAGCGGGAACAGTCGCGCGGCGTAACGATGTTGGACATCAAGAAGTCGTAGTGCACGTACGCGTCCGGCTCGCCCTCGTTCGCGCTGTGGCACTCGTAGCAGCCGACGTTGGAGCGGAAGTGGCCGCTCGCGCCCCACTGGCGGCAGATGCCGGGAGTGTGCCGCTGGTGGCACTCGTAGCAGCCGCGCGTCTCGTCGCTGAGCTCGCGCAGGCCGATGGCCTGCGACTCATGACGGTCCTCCCGTCTTCTCGCAGGAATCGAAAGGCGGCGCGCTGGTCAAGCGGCCCGCGCTCACCGCCGCCGTGATGCGGACCAGGACGCTGTAGGAGAGCAAACCAACGGCCAGCACGCCCAGGCATACCAGCGCCTCGTTCAAGGTCGGCGCGTATTCCACCACCTCGCCGAGCGGCGAGGGAACGAACGCGGGCGTGATCCGACCAACGGCCTCCTCGACGAGGACGCCGGCGAGGCCGGCGCCGCAGGCAAAGGCCAGGACCTTCCGCCGCGACCAGGCGGACAGCCAGAACAGGGACACGGCGAGGAGCTTGAGCGCGAGCGCGGTCCAGATCCACGGCGCCAGGACGAAGCGGCCGTCGAGCCCGAAGTAGAGATACGTCATGGACGGACGCGGCGCCGCGCGGCCGAGGAACTCGAGCAGGAGCGCGACGGCGCACAGCAACAGGTCCGCGCACAGGGCGGCAACCAGGAGCGCGCGCAGCAGGCGCAGCGCACGCGCGCCCGCCTCGCCCGCGGCGCAGAGCATGCCGCTCGCGAGCAGCGTGAGCAGCAGCACGGCCGGCGCCGCGGCGCAGGCCGCGGCCGCGAAGCGCAACGCGCCGAGCGGCGTTTCCCAGAAGGCGCGCCCGCCGAGGCCGACGTAGAGGAACGATGCCGCCGACTGGGCGCCGAAGGCCCAGAGGACCGCGAGCAGCGCAAAGGGCAGGAGGAGCGCGCGGCCGGGGCGCCGGCCCAAGTAGGCGCAGTAGACCAGGCTGCCCCAGACATGCAGATTCAGTAGCAGGAACACGCCGAGGGCCAGGACGTGCCAGGGCAGCTCCACCAGAATGTGCAGCACGCGGTCCGGACGCCCGGTGTCGGCGATCACGAAGCCAGCGGCCGCGAGTACGCACGCCACGGCGAGCGCCGCGCCGAGGAGCGCGAGATCGAGGAGGTCCTGGCCGCGCAGGAAGTAGAGCGGCAGGACGAGCAGCACGGCCGCGCAGGCGGTGCCCACGGCCAGGGCGAAGCCCGCGATGTAGATCCCCCAGGTGACGTGGTCGGAGAGGCCGGTGGTCGCCAGGCCCGCGGTCCACTGCCGCGCGCCGGCGTTCACGCCGACCAGCGCCGCGGCCGTGAGCGCGAACATCCACGCCTGGTAGCGTCCGCCGCCCGCGAAGCTCAGAACGAAGGAGCGGCCGAGGAAACGCAGGTAGCCGCGCATCATTCGCGATCCGGCCCGGGCGCCGCCGGAGAGGCGCGCGCGCTGTCCTCGCCGGCGTAGTAGTAGAAGCGCGGCAGGGTGCCGAGCTCGGGCTTGAGCACGAACACGCGCTTGTGCGCCAGGATCCAGGCCAGCTCGCCGCCCTCGTCCAGGACGTCGCCGAACTTGCGGGCGCCGTTGGGACAGGCCTCGACGCAGGCCGGCTGGAGTCCGGCGCGCGTGCGGTGCAGGCAGAAGTGGCACTTCTCCACCACGCCGGCCGAGCGCGGCCGATTCGCCAGGTAGTCCATGCGCGCATTGAGCGCGGAGGAGGGTACGGCGGGCGGCGCGAAGTTGAAGCGCCGCGCCCAGTACGGGCACGCGGCCATACAGAGGCGGCAGCCAATGCACCAGTCGTAGTCGATGACGACCACGCCGTCCGGCTCCTGCCAGGTGGCGCCCACCGGGCAGGCGCTCACGCAGGGCGGGTCCGCGCACTGCTGGCACTGAATCGGCAGGTAGTAGCGCCCGGCGCGCGGCAGGCGCTCGTGCTCGTAGTGATGGTCGCCCTGAGCGAGGTCGAGGCTGCCCTCGGGCAGCTCCAGCACGCGGATGTACTGGATCTCCGGGTCGCGGCTGGCGTTGTTCTCCGCGGCGCAGGCGTGCACGCAGCGCCGGCAGCCCACGCACTTGTCGATATCGAGGGCGAAGGCGAACTCGACGCCTGGCAGGGCCTTGTGGTCATTGACCTCGGCCCGCACGCCGTGGCGCTCCAGCACCTCCGCCTCGACGCGCGCCAGGACCTGCTTCAGTTCCTCCGGGGTCATGCGCAGGTAGTGCGGCTGCAGCAGCCTCTCCAGGCTGAAACCCGTCGCCGCGCCCTTGCCGAGGGGAGCGAGGCTGGCCGCGGCGGCCGCGAGACCGCCCGCGCCGCCGAGGGCGCCGCGCAGGAACGCGCGCCGCGAGGGAGCGCTCATCGCCCGCCCTCCGCGCGCGCGGCGCGCGGCTCTCCCATGCGCAGCGTGCGCGGGCCGGGGAGGGGCCGCACCTCGTCCATCACGGGCAGGCGCGGGACGTGCGGATCGTGGCACTCCAGGCAGCCGAGGTGGCGCACGGCGCCGAAGCGCGCGTCCCAGCCTCCGTCCGCGCGGCCGTGCAGGCCGTGCTCGAAGTCTCCGCGCACTTCCTCGTGGCACTCCAGGCAATGACGGAGCGACTCGCTGTAGGGCAAGGGCGTGCCGTCCTTCAGCCGCAGGAGGTCGTAGCCCGGCTCGAGGTGGCAGGCGCGGCAGGCCACGATGTCTCCGTGCTCGACAACCACGCTCTGGTGCTGCAGCCGCAGCGGCGCGGGATCGGCCGCGCGCGGGCGGAAGAGGCGATGGCAGTCGGAGCAGGATCTGAGGAAGCCGTTGACCTTGGCGCCCTGCGGGCCGGCGAGAACGGAGCGCGGCAACGACCCGAGGAGCACGGGCTCGGTCGCCCCGGCGCCCCGCAGATCGGGAATGACGGCGAGATTCGGCCCCCAGACGAACCAGGCCGCGAGACCGAGGAAGCCGGCGCCGAAGAGGCATGCGCGCCAATCGCCGGGCAGAGCGGCGCCGCTCGCTCGGCTGTCGGTCGCTGCCCCAACGTTGCACTTCGCGGTACGCACTTCTGACCTGCAGGCAACGGTACGAGGTCGCAGCGGCGGTTCAAGGAGGTATCCTTCGGAGCGAGGACCCCATGCGCAGGTTCGAATCCACCCCGATCACCGCGGCGTCCCTTACCCTCTCCTGGGCCCTCCTGTTCGCCGCACCGGCTGGCGCCCAGCCCGTCACCGTCGACCCGCGCGTCAGCTCCCTCGTGGCCCAGGTGAGCAAGGGCAACATCCAGAACGCGGTCAGCCAGCTCTCGTCCTTCCACACGCGCCGCTCCGACCAGCCCGAGGCCCTGCTGGCGAAGAACTGGCTCGTGGCGCGCTTCCAGGCCATTCCCGGCGTGACGGTGACGACCGAGACCTTCCAGGCCGGCTACGCGCCGAACATCATCTGCGAGCTCCCGGGAGCCACCCACCCGGAGAGGATCCTCGTGCTCGGGGCGCACTACGACTCGATCAACGAGGGGGGAGCAGAGAAGCCCGCGCCCGGCGCCGATGACAACGCCTCGGGAGCGGCCGGCCTCCTCGAGGCCGCGCGCGTGCTCGCCCAGGGCCAGTTCGAAGCCACGATCCGCGTCGTGCTGTTCGCGGCCGAGGAGTTCAACCTCGACGGATCGAGCGCCGACGCCCAGGGCCTGGTCGACTCGGGCGCGCAGGTTCTCGGCATGTTGAACCTGGACATGATCTCGTACCGGCAGGCGGGCGACGCGTACGACGTCGACTTCATCCTGGGCGCCACCGACACGGACCTGACCCAGTTCTGCATGGACGTGACCAGCGCGTACCTTCCCTGGCTGGGAGTAAAAAGCGGGTTCGACGACGCCGGGGACTCCGATCACCACTCGTACCAGAGCCGCGGCATCCCCTCTGTCTTCTTCTTCGAGGACTTCAACCACTTCTCGCCCTGGATCCACACCGCCAAGGACGCGACGGGCAAGAGCGCGAACGACTTCGACCTCGCGCATGACATCACGCGGTCCCTGGTGGCGAGCGCGGCGTCGCTCGCTCAGCCCGTCGACCTCGACATCCTGCACGCGCCGCTCGCCGGCTCGGCCGATTCCGGCGGGCCCTACGCGACGAGCGCGACGGTCGCCTCCTTCACCTCCTACGCCGTCGCCTCGGTCGATCTGGTCTACCGCGCCGGCGCCGGAGCGTGGACCACGACCGCGATGGTGAAGTCTGCGACGACGGGCGCATGGCTCGGGTCGATCCCGGGACTGCCCGGGCACGGCAACGTCGACTACTACATCCACGCCACCGACTCCGCCGGGTACGCCGAGTGGACGCCCGAGGCGAAGAGGCCGGGGGACGCGTGCTTCAGGTTCAAGGTCGGGACGATCACCCCGATCTTCCAGGACGACTTCGAGGCGCCGGGCGAGAACGGATGGGTGAGCGTCAAGGAGAAGAAGGAAGACGACTGGCAGAAGGGCAAGCCGCAGGGCGCCTCCGGCTTCGATCCGTCGGCGGCGGCGAGCGGCCACAGCGCGCGGGGCAACGACCTCGGCCTCGCCGGGCTCAACGGCAAGTACAAGGCCAAGGTCGAGAACTACCTCGAGTCGCCGCCGATCGACTGCACCGGCCGGACCGGCGTCCTCTTGCGCTACCAGCGCTGGCTCACGGTCGAGGACGGCTTCTACGACCAGGCCCGGATCAAGGTCAACAACCAGACGGTATGGACGAACGCCAAGACGCCGGGAGGCGGCGCGCAGCACACCGTCGACAAGGCGTGGACCCTGCACGAGGTCGACGTTTCCGCCCTGGCCGACGACAACCCGTCGGTGCGCGTGCGCTTCCAGCTCAAGAGCGACGGCGGGCTGCAGTTCGGCGGCTGGACGCTGGACGACTTCCGGCTCGTCACGGTCGGCGACGGCACGGTCGCTCCTCTCGTCGCCTCGCGCTCGTGCCTCTCCGCCGCGCAGGGCGGCACGGTCCAGTTCTCCATCGACGCCGGAGCGCAGCACGCGCACCGGCCCTACATCGTGGGAATCAGCGGAACGGGCTCGGCTCCCGCCACGGTGGTGGACGGGACTCCAATTCCGCTCGTCTTCGACGCGGTGACGCAGGCCGGTCTGCAGTTGATGAACTCGCAGATCCTCGCGGACTTCGGCGGCACGCTCTCCGCGACCGGGACCGCCACGGCGACGCTGGCCCTGCCGGGCGGCTCCGTTCCGGCCCTGGCCGGGCTCCGCTTCCACTTCGCCGCGTTCACCCTGGCGCCCGTCACCTGGGCGTCGAACGCCGTCTCGCTCGAGTTCGGCCTCTGAGCGACCGGGGTTCTCCGACCGAGAGACGAGACGCCGGCCGGCGTGCTCAGAGCTGGAAGGTGCGCTTCACGTGCACGCTGTCCGGCACGTTCGGGTAGGGCATGACGTCCTCCGGGCGCGGCGCCCACTCGGCGCCGGGCAGCTCGGGCAGGCCGTCGCTGGTCACGACCGTGACGGCTTCCACCGGTTCCTTGGTGCGGAAGACGAGCTTCAGCAGGACGCCCGCGGCGGGCGGCGCGACGAAGCGCAGCGCCACTCCGGCCGCGGTCTCCCGCCGCGGTGCGCCCGCGCCTGCTCCCGCGCGCAGCACCTCCTTGCCATCCACCTCGAGCAGGCGCGCAGGCACGCCTGCGGCGATCGAGAGAAAGACGCTGCGCGTGCCGGGCGGCGCGAGCAGGCGCAGCACGCAAGAGCGCTCCTCCGGCGTCTCCACCAGCTCCTCCAGGTCGAACTGCGCCGCGGGCAGCGTCGCGACCGGCGCCGCCGAGACCAGGCACTCGGCGTGCAGGAACGGCAGCACCTCCTCGAGCGTGCGCAGGCGCGGTTCGGAGGCGTGGAACTGGACCGACCAGTCGTTCAGCTCCTGGTCGAGGGTGGCGAAGAACGCCCGCCCCGCGTCCGCGTCGAGGCAGTAGAGCGCGCTGTCGCGGCGCGGGTGGCGCGCGTCGACGTCGGTGCGGAGCGCCGCGCCGAGCAGAACCAGGAATCCCGCGACCGCGGCTCCTCCGCAGAGGGGCCAGCGCCGCGGCGCGGTCATGAGCGCCAGCAGGGGAGCGAGCAGGCCGAGGAGGAGCACTGCGGCCGCCACGAGCAGCCAGGCCGCCTCGAGCGTCAGCGCCTGATGCAGCATCCCGAGGAGCGGCGTCACGAGCACGATGCCGGGCAGGATGGCGAGGCAGACGAGCACGCCCTGCGCCGGCCCGAACGACCGGTTGCGCGGCCGCAGCACCAACAGGCCGAGGCCCGCCGCGGCGAAGAGGAGCGGCCAGGAGAAGACGTACGCTCCCTCGGGCAGGAATACGCCGCTGGCGAGCGCAAGCGCCGCCCACCAGAGGAGCGCGCCGCACCACAGGCCCTCGACCTTGCACAGCCCGCGCGCGCGGGAGAACACGAGGGAGCAGAGCGCGACCACGAGCAGCAGCAGCCCGGCGGCCAAGAGGTCCCCGTGGTCGAGGAGGATCCAGCGCGCCCGCGAGGCCGGCGCGCCCGCGCCGCAGAACAGCTCGCGCACCAGGAAGGCGAGCAGGACCGAGAGCGCCGCCGCGACGAGCACGGCCAGGAAGCCCACGAGAACAGCGCCCCACGCGATCCAGCGGCGGCGCACGCCGGCGAACAGGGCGAGCAGAAGAGCGAGCGCGCTCAGCGCGCAGAGAGGCCGCGCCAGCGCCGCGGGATAGCGCACCACGAAGGCGCGCAGCACGCTGAAGTAGACGCTGCGCCCCCGCGGCGCTTGCGCGAGATCCGCGGCGCCGAGGCGGCGCGCCAGGGCGAGAGCCGCTCCGCCCTGGTGCTGCACGCTGCCCGGCGCGAGCAGGTCCGGCCGGTCGAGCATGCTGTGGTAGCTGCAAAGCCCGCCGATGAAGGCGAAGTTCAGTCCCGGGATCCCCTGCTCCTTGAAGACCGTCAAGTCGGTGTCGTTCGGCATGGCGCCGTAGATCGCGCTGGCGAGCGAGCTGGCCAGCGGGTCCGGCGCCACGGCCGCGAGCGCCTCGATGAGCGCGGCGTCCTCGCCGCTCGTCTCGAACATGATCGCCGGCCCCCTCTGTCCCCGCGCCTCGAAGTTCAGCACCGCGCCCACCCGCGCCGCGAGCGGGTGCTCCCGCAGGAACGCGCACGCGCCGAGGAGCCCGACCTCCTCGGCGTCCGTGACCACGAACAGGACGTCGTTCGGGAGGGGCGCGGACGCCCTGAGCGCACGCGCCGTCTCGAGCAGCACCGCCACGCCCGACGCGTCGTCCGCGGCGCCCGGTCCGGTGGCCGCGGAGTCGTAGTGCGCGACCAGCGCTACGGCCTTGCCGCCGGGACGCGTCCCGGCGAGACGGGCCACGACGTTCTGCACCGCGGCCGCGAGCACGCTCCGCGCCGAGGCCTGGAGCGCGACGCTCGCCTCCTGGACGTCGACCTCGAGGCCCAGCTCCTGGAAGCACTCGACCAGGTAGGCGCGCACTCGGGCGTGCTCCTCGGAGCCCACGGGATGGGGGCGCGCGGCCAGGACGCGCACGTGCGCCAGCGCGCGCTCGGCCGAGAAGCACTCGGCGGGGGCGCTGGCCGGGACGGGCGCGGGCGCGCGCAGCTCCCGCGTCGCCACGACCGTCGCGGCGGCGACCAGGGCGAAGGCAGCCGCGGCGCACAGGCCGGCGCGCCTCAAGACGCCGCGCCTCCCGCGCGCGGATCGCGGCAGCCGCGCCTGGAGAGCGCGGCGGACCAGGCAAGCAAGGGGGTTCTCACGGCGCGGCAACCTACCAGACGAGGGGCCGGCCGCGGCAGCCGGTTCTGCGCATCGCGACGGACCCGCAGCCCTGCGCTCCTCCGCCGGCTGCATCGCCTCCCGCCCGCACCGAACCAGTTCGGACTGGACACGCGCTGCCCCGCGCGGCTTGCATCTCGGCATGGCCGCCGGCCGCACCGGAGCGCTCCTCGTCCACCTCGGCACGCCCGCCGCGCCCACGCGCGCGGCCGTCTGCAGCTACCTGCGCGAGTTCCTCTCCGATCCGAGGGTGCTCGACATGCACCCGCTGGCCCGCTTCCTGCTGCTGCGGCTCGTCATCCTGCCGTTGCGCTCGCCGCGCTCGGCGGCCGCCTATCGCAGGATCTGGACGGCGGAGGGCTCGCCGCTCCTGGTGCATGGCCTCGCCCTGCGCGACCGCCTGCGCGAGCGGCTGCCGGACATGCCCTTCGAGCTGGCCATGCGCTACGGCGCCCCGCGCCTCGAGCACGGGCTCGCGGCGCTTGCCGCCGCGGGGTGCGAGCGGGTCGTGGTCTTCCCCCTCTACCCGCAGCACGCCGAAAGCACGTCCGGCTCGGCCGAGGCCGCGGCACGCCGGCATGCCCGCGCCTACTTCGAGGACGAGGCGGTCTCTCTCGTCCCGCCCTTCTTCGCGGACGCGGGCTTCCTCGCCGCATGCGCCGCGGCCGTCGGGCCAGCGCTCGAGCGCTTCTCGCCCGACCACGTCCTCTTCAGCTGCCACGGCCTGCCGGAGCGCCAGGTGCGCGCCGCCGACCCCACGCGCGGGCGCTGCCTCGTTGCCCCGGACTGCTGCGCGGAACTCGGCACCGAGAACAGCCGCTGCTATCGCGCTCAGTGCTTGGCGACCACGCGCGCCCTGGCCTTGCGCCTGGGACTCGCGCCCGGGAGCCACGGCACGTCCTTCCAGTCGCGCCTGGGCAGGGCGCGCTGGATCGGCCCAGCCACGAGCGAGGCGCTCGCCGCGCTGGCCGCGCGCGGCCAGAAGAGGGTGCTGGTCTTCTGCCCCTCGTTCACGGCCGACTGCCTGGAGACGCTGGAGGAGATCGGCGTGCGCGAAGCGGAGCGCTTCCGCGCCCGCGGCGGCGAGGCCCTGGAGCTGGTTCCCGCGCTCAACTCCCGGCCGGAGTGGGTCGAGGCAGCGGCGCACCTGCTGCTCCGCGCGCGCGCCGAGCGCTCCCCGTAGAGGCGAGGCCCGGCGCGCTTGCCGTCACGAATCGGTGGCGGGCGCCAGCCCGCGCAGGCGCTCCGCGTAGCGCGCCGCGGCCTCGGGACGCCCCTGCTTCAGGAGCAGCTCGCAGAGCCCGGCGAGCGCGGCCACGGCGCCAGGATCGATGGCGAGAGCGCGCTTGAACTCCCGCGCCGCCCGCCAGGGACGCACCTGCTGCCGCGCCACGTAGCCCAGCCCCTCGTAGCAGCGGGCGGTGCGGGGAGCGAGGTCCAGGGTCTCGCGGTAGGCCTGCTCCGCCTCGTCCAGGCGGCCGGCGAGGAGCAGCAGATCCGCCCGGTCGCAGAGCATGTCGAGCACGATTCCCGCGACCGGCTCGGGCAGGATCTCGGGAGGCATGCGCCCGGCGAGCGCGACGACGGCGGTCTCGTGGTGCCGGATGGAGCGCTCCAGCGCCTCGCCCTCGCGGCCGGCGCCTGCGCTCACGAGGCGCTTCAGCTCCTCGGCCGCCAGGCGAAAGTGCTCGCGCGAGGCCTCGCTCGTTGCCCCGGCGGCGTGGGCCCTGCGGTAGAAGCTCGCCGCTTCGTAAGGACGATCGCCGAGCGCAGCGACCAGGCCGCGCACGTCCAGAGCGCGCGCGTGGCTGGGAGAGGCGGCCAGGATCTCGTCCAGCGCCTCCCGGGCCAGATCGAGCTGCCGCTGTCCCCTGCGGCGCTGCTCCATGCCCTCGGGGAGGGCGCCCGCGGCGGCGATCATGGCCCCGGCCCGGACTGCCCCGATGCGCGCCTGCTCGACCAGATCGTCCACAGTCTCGACTCGCCTTGCGCTCGTGCAGCCCGGTCCGAGCAACGCGAGGAGCCCCGCCGCCAGGAACCGAATCAGGAAACCTGGGGCGCGGGCGCGGGACTCCATGGTCGCCTTGATAACCCATTTCGCCGCCGGGGAGAAGGGCAGCTCGTCGTGCCGCGCGCGGCGCCGCGGAGCGCTCGACTCGCCGGAGACGGGCATTTTTCCGGCGAAAGGGCTCAAGATCTGCCGATGAGGGCAGGGAAGCGATGACCTCGCCGCAGCGCGCAGGATCCCGTTCATGAACCGCCCGCCATGTACCCCTTCTTCGCGTCCCGGGACCGGCCACGGCGCCCGTTTCCGGGCTCTCGTGGCGGCGGCGGAGCCGTGCCTGCGCCGGGTGATCGTGGGCCAGCTGGCGCGCGCGGGCTACTGCGTGGCCGAGGCCGAGGACGGCATGACCGGGCTGGCGCGCGCGCGCGCCACGCATCCCGACGTCGTGGTCATCGACTCGGCCTTGCCGGGCGCGCACGGCATCGACCTGTGCCGGCGGCTGCGCGACCTGGAGTCCGGCAGCGAGCCGTACATCGTCCTCATCCTCGGCCCCGAGGACGAGAGCCGCCTGATCGAGGCCATCGAGGCGGGAATCGACGACTACGTCAGCCGTCCGTTCCACCCCTGGGCGCTGCTCTCCAGCATCGCGGCCGGCGAGCGCATCCTCGGCCGCGGCAGGCCGGCGCGCGAGGGCTCGGTCGCGGCAGCGCCGCCGCGCGCCGGGCACGCCTCAGCGCGCGGCGATGAGGCCGGCAACGGGCGCGCCGATGTCGCGTCGCTCGACGCGGACCTCACCGAAGCCCGCCCGGCGCACCATCTCCTCGACCGCCGGGAGATCCTGCTCGGTGAACCCCGGGAGGCGCGGGAAGCGGCGGCGCCCCGTGCGCAGGCGCAGCACGAGTAGCAGCCGGCCCTTCTCGCCGAGCACGCGCCGCACCTCGGCGAGCCCTCTGGCCTGGTCCGGCCAGAACTGGAAGGAGTCCACCGCCAGCGCCCGCGTGAAGCGCCCGTCAGGGAAGGGCAGAGCGGTGACGCACGCGAGGCGCAGATCGACCTCGCCAGCGCGGACATAGAGGCGGTTGCGCCGCGCAGCCTGCGCGACCATGACCTCGGACCAGTCCGCGCCGGCCACGAGACCCTCCCCCACGGCGCGCGCCAGGAAGCGGATGCACTTCCCCGGGCCGAAGCCGATCTCCAGCACGCGGTCGGCCCAGCGCGCCTGGAGCAGCTTCACCGCCAGCCGATTCAGGCGGCGGTTTCGCCATGCCATGAAAGGGCCGATCATGCTCCCCGCCAGGCCGGCCGGCCGGCCGAACTGCCTGGCGAGGCTTGAGGCCAGGCCGCACCCGGGCTTCGATCCCTGCGCAGACGCGTCCATCGCTTGCCGTCCCGCTGCGTCAACCAGCGCCATAACCTAGCGCGCCGGCCGCCGCGGGCGCGGCGAATCCCGGCGCGCTTTCTGCCCGGGCTGCTAGGCTCGGGAACTCCTGGGAGGCGCGTCCCGGTGACGGACTACCTGGTCTTTGCCGCGGCCCTGCTGATCGACGTGCTGGCGATCGTCACGCTGCTGCTCGCCGAGCGCCGCCGGCCCACGGCCACGCTCGCCTGGCTGTTCGCGATCATCTTCCTGCCCTTCGTCGGGCTGTTCTTCTTCATCCTCATCGGCCGGACGCGGGCGGTGCGCATCGCCGGCCGCTCGGCCACGGTGGCGCAGCTCCTCGAGACCTTCGAGGAGCGCCACGGCGTGCACGCCAAGGCCGGCGAGCCGCGCGCGCAGGCGATCGAGCCGCGCACGCAGAGCCTGCTCGCCCTGGGCCGGCGCTTGACCGGCCTGCCGGCCTGCGACGGCAACCGCGCCGAGATCCTGCTCAACGCCGCGGCCACCTACCGCTCGATCATCAGCGCGATCGAGGCCGCGACCGACCACATCCACGTCCAGTTCTACATCATCCAGCCGGACGAGACCGGCCGCGCGCTGCGCGACCGCCTCGCCCGCCGCGCGCGCGAGGGCGTCAAGGTGCGGGTCGTCACCGACGCCATCGGCAGTGTCGACCTGCCCGCCAACTTCTGGAATCCAGTCGTGGAAGCGGGCGGGGAAGTGGCGACCTTCCGGCCGGTGTGGCGGCTCCTGCGCCGCTTCCGGCGGCGCGACCGCGTCGATTTCCGCGACCACCGCAAGATCGTGATCGCCGACGGCAAGGTCGGCTTCACCGGCGGCATCAACGTCGGCCGCGAGTACCTCGGGCTCGACCCGGCGCACGGCAGGTGGCGGGACACCCATATCCGCATCGCCGGACCGGCCGTGCTCATGCTGCAAGTCGCTTTCGCTTCGAGCTGGATGCGCGCCACCGACGACCTCCTCGACGACGCGCGCTACTTCCCCGACCCGGAAACCGAGCCGGACTCCCCGGCCATCGTCCAGGTGGTCGACTCCGGGCCGGACCTCGCCTGGTCGCCGATCTCGCACTTCTTCAGCCAGGCGATCTCTCACGCCCGCGAGCGCGTCTGGATCACCAGCCCCTACTTCATCCCCTCGACCGCGGTCGAAGAGGCGCTCATCGGCGCCGCCTTGCGCGGCATCGACGTGCGCCTGCTCTTGCCCGCGCGCTCCGATTCCCTGCTCGTTACCCTCGCCTCGCGCACCTACTACTCGATGCTGCTCGAGGCCGGCGTGCGCATCTTCCACTACGAACGCGGCTTCCTGCACGCCAAGACCATGGTCGTGGACGACTGGGTTGGGACCGTGGGCTCGGCGAACATGGACATGCGCTCCTTCCACCTCAACTTCGAGCTGAACGCCTTCGTCTACGGCGCGCGCTTCGTCGACCAGCTCGCCGGCCAGATGCTCGACGACCTGCGCCACGCGGCTGAGGTCCGGCAGAAGGAGCACGAGAGGCGCAACTTCCTCCTGCGCCTCGCCTGCGCCGGCGCGCGCCTCGCCTCGCCGCTGCTCTGAGCGGCACGCGCTTGGCCGGTTGCAGCGCCGCCGCGAGGGAGCCGGGGAGTAGACTACTCGGTTCTGGTCGAGGCGCCGCGGGCGCCTCGCGCGGCACGGAGGCCGAGCAGGCTTGAACACGGAACAGCACAAGGAGCGATCGCGCATGCGGCGGGCCGCGGCCCGGCTCCTCGGCGTCCTGCTGCTCTGCGCCCTGCCGGCCGCGTCCGCCCCCGGCCAAGCCTCCGGCGGCGGCCGGCTGCCGGTCCGGGTCGCGGGCGGCCGCCTCGTGCTGCGCTGCGACGTGTCCGCCGGCCACGCGCGCATCCCGGTGCACCTCCTGGTCGAGATCGACAATCCCGCGCGCCTGCTGCTGCACCCAGATCTCGCCCGGGACCTCGGCCTGGAGGAAGGCGACGCGGTCACCCTGAACATCCCGGGCTGCGAGCTCGACGCCTTCGTCCCCGGAGAAGGGCCGGCGAAGGTCTACGACGAGCTGACCCGGCGCTACGCGCTCGAGCTGGAGGAGATCGCCTGCGCCGGCACGCTCGGTCTCGGCGCGCTCGCTCTGCACCACGTGGTCCTCGACCTGTCCGCGGGCGAGATCCTGCTCGAGCCGCGGCGAGACGCCCTGGCCGAGCCGCCGCTCGACCGGCAGGGACGGCAAGCTCCCCTCGAGGAGAGCGCGGGCCTCCTCTGGTTCCCGGTCGAGCTTTGCGAGACGCGCGCCTGGATGGCCCTCGCCACCTCCACCTTCGACACGCTGGTCGACGCCGCGGAATGCGCGCGCCAGGGAAGACCCGCCGGGGACCTCGCTCCCTTCCGCGCGAGCCAGCTCGACCTCGCGCCCTTTGTCGCGCTCCGCCCGGCGCGCCTCGCGGCGCGGCGCGCGGGCGGCGTGGGGCAGACCGGCCTCAACCTGCTGCTCTGCCTGCGGGTCGAGATCGACCTCGTGAACCACCTGGTCGCGTTCGCGCCCGTCTCTTCCCCCGACTATCCGGAGGAGGACTTCGCCTGCTTCCAGGCCCTGGCCGAGGGGACTCCCGAGGCCCTGGAGCGCTACCTGGAAGGGCACCCGGCCGCGCGCCTGAGCGAGGAGGCGGCGGACATCCTGCTCGCGGCGCGCCTGGAGGCGGGCGCAGAGGGCGAGAAGGCGCTCCTCCGCGCGCTCGACTGGGTGCACCGCACGCGGCCCGCAGACCTGAAAACCAGCGCCGCGCTCTCCCTGGTCGAGCTTTTCGTGCAGCAGGGCCGCGCCTCCGCCGCGATCCACGCCGGCGAACTCGGGATCAGCACGGCGCGCGACGACCGCGATCCGCTGGCGGCGCACCGCATCCACTCCGCGATCGGCCGCCTGCACCTCGACCAGGGGAACCTCAAGGAAGCGCACCGCCACCTGCTCTCGGCCGCGTTCGGCCTGAAGCACGACGGCGCGGTGCGCGTGGACCTCTGCCGGCTCTACGAGGCGCAGGGCAAGCCGCAGCGCGCCTTCTCGCAGTTCGTGCTCGGACTGACCTATCCCGAGACGGCCGCGCAGGCGCTCTCCGGCATGAAGCGCACGCAGGGCGCGCTCGCGGACGCGCGCGGGCTCTCGACCGAGGCGATCGCGGAGCTGCTCGAGGGGCGCGTGCCGGCCTTTCGCACCGCTGACCGCTACCAGCCCGCGGAGGAAGGAGACGAGGAGGAGGAAGAGACGGCGGACGGCGCGCCTCGGGACACGGTGCGACGCACGGCGCTCATCGAGCTCTTCACCTGCGCCCACGCCGACGCCTGCTACGCCGCGGAGCTCGGCCTCGAGGGGCTGCTCGACTACTTCCCGCGCGAGCACCTCGCCGCCCTGGCCTACCACCTCCCCTTGCCGCAGCCGGATCCGCTCATGAACCCGCTCTCCCTGCGCGCGGCGGAGCGCTTCTTCGTGCAGAGCGCGCCCACGGCCGTGATCGACGGCAGCGAGGAGATCGACGCGGGGGGCGGCGAAAGCGAGGTCGAGGAGGTCTACCGCAGGTACCGCGCCGCGGTGACCGCCGTGCTCGAGACGTCGGCCCAGCACCGGCTCCAGGCCAAGGCGCGGCTCGAGGACGACGTGCTCCGCGGCTCGGTGGAGGTCGCGGGGCCGGCCGATCCCGCGCTGCAGCTCGAGATCGTGCTGGCCGAGAAGACGGTCCTCTTCCCCGGAAAAAACAAGATCGTGCTGCCCTGCATGGTGGCGCGCGCCGCGCTCACCCCGGGCGCGGAGGGCGTGCGCTTCGCACCGGAGGGCGGCCGCCAGGTCGTGGAGTTCTCGCGCTCGCTCAGCGCCGTCGGCGACGAGCTGGCCGCGCATCTCGAGGAGTACGAGGCGGGGCATCGGGCCGACTTCACGCTGCGCCCCACGCGCATCGACCCGGAGCAGGTCACGGTGGTCGCGATCCTGCGCAACCGCTTCACCCAGGAGGTCAGACAGACGGTCCAGATCGAGCCGGAAGTCCCCGGCGCGGAGCGGGAATGAACGCGGGCTTCGAGGCGCTCTCGCGCGCGCTCGGCGGCCTGGCCGCCAGGGCGCGTTCCCACCTGCGGCGACGGCGCGCGGCTGCCGCTCTGCCGGCCGCCGCTGCCCGGGCCTTGCCGCTCCTCCTCGCGCCCGCGGCGCTCTTCCTCGCGGGCCGCCTCGCCGCCGCCGAGAGCGAAAGCGCGGCGACGCTCCACGTCGCGGCGCTCTTCGCCTGCCTCCTCCATCCCCTCGGCTGCCTCGTCCTGGTCCTCAGGCGGGCGCTCGCGCCTGTCTCGCGCGCGGCGGCGCTCGCGCTCTTCGACCGGCGCCTCGAGCTCGCGGACCGCCTGGTCGCGGCCGACGAGTTCCTCGCCGCCGCGCACCGCACGCCTTTCATGATCGCGGCCATCGAGGACGCGGCCGCCTGCGCGGAGAGGGCGCGCGCGGCCACGCTCGACGTGCGGCTGCGCCGCAGGAAGGCGCGGCCTCGAGACCTCGCCTGGCCAGCGGCCGCGGCCGCGCTCATCGCTTGCGGGCTCTTCTTCCCGGCTCGCGGCACGGACGCCGCGCAGCCGGAAGAAGCGGCGGGAGCACGGGCTCCGCTTGCTCTCCGCCCGCAGGCCGGCCTCGAGCCGGCCGCGCGCGCGCAAGAGGCGCCTTGGCCGGAGAGGAGCGATCCGGCCGCGGCCGAGGCGCGGGAACAGCGCCTCTCCGGCCCAGGAGCCGCGGCCGCGCCGCAAGACGCGAGCCGGGCCGAGAGCGCCGTGCCGGGCATGACGCGCTCCGGCAGGGACTCCGCCGCCTCCGCGGCGCGCGGCGCGGCCCGGGCCGGGGGCGACGCGGCCGCGGGCGGCGAGCCGGCCGAGTCGCGCGCGCTGGAACAGCCGGCCGAGGCGCCTGGCGCGGAACCGCGCCGGGAAGAAGGCGCCGGCCTGCCCCTGCCGGAGAAGAAGCCGAGCCAGAGCAGCGGCGCCACCGCCAGCCGCGGCGGCCGCGGCGGCGCGGCACGGAACCCGGTCGCCTCGCACTGGTCGACCCTCGACCAGATCCCCTCCACGGGCGACGAGGCGCTCGAGGAGGAGCAGGACATCGAGGACGAGAGCGAGATCGACGAGGCGCGCGGCGGCATGCAGCCCAACCTGCGCGACCGCCGCCCGCCGGCCTCGCGTGACCTGAGCATCGGCCAGCAGAGCGGCGACCCGGGTTCCGGCCGCGGCGGCCCCTCGCCGCGCAAGAAGTCGCGCGGCACGGCCTCGCTCGTGCTCGGCGTGCCCATTCCGGACCAGGTCAAGGGCAAGCCGAACCCGGGCACGGTGAAGATCACGCGCGAGCAGGTGCGGCCCGAGGAGGAAGAGGCGCCGCCGCTCGACGCCGGCGCGCGCGCGCCGCGCGCCGGCGGCTTGAACTTCGTGCCGGAGCGCGCGCTCGACCCCTGGGTCGGGCGCCTGGTGCGCGACTACTTCCTGGAGCTGCGGCGCGCCGCCGCGGCGCCAGCCGAGAGACACCCCGAGGATTCCCCCAGCACAGAGGACGAGCGATGACGACAGCGGCAGGCAGCGAGGCGGCGAAAGCGGCCGCGGCCCAGTTCCAGGCGGCGCACGACGCGATCCGCGCGCAGATCGCCCGCGTCATGGTCGGCCAGGGGGAGGTCGTGGAGGGCGTGCTCAGCGCGCTCCTCGCCGGCGGCCACGTGCTGCTCGAGGGAGTGCCGGGCCTGGGCAAGACCCTGCTCGTGCGCGCGCTGGCGCGCGCCCTGGACCTGCCCTTCTCCCGCATCCAGTTCACGCCCGACATGATGCCGGCCGACATCCAGGGCACGAACGTGCTGGTCGAGTCCGAGTGCGGCGGGCACGCGCTGACCTTCGAGGAGGGGCCGCTCGTCTCGAGCCTGATCCTCGCGGACGAGATCAACCGCGCCACGCCCAAGACGCAGTCGGCGCTGCTCGAGGCCATGCAGGAGGGGCAGATCACGGTCGGCCGGC
>JACQZJ010000068.1 GCA_016213895.1 Planctomycetota bacterium
GACGCCGAGGGAGATGGTCTCGACCTTGGTGATGCCCTGCGCGCAGAAGAGCAGGAGCGACAGCTCCGCGAGCTCGAGAGAAGAGGTCTGCAGGCGGTCGCATCCCCGGCGCCACGTTTCGGTCGCGGCGAGCACCGTGCCGCCTCCTGCCAGCTCAGGCTGCGGCAGGGCAGTCACCGGGCGGTCCGGGTACTCCTTGTACACGGGCGGCCGCGCCCTCCAGGTGACGCCGGAAAGGCGCGTGCGCTCCGGGTAGGAGCTGCCGCGGTGGTAGTACTCGGCCATCGAGATCATCTCGCCCTCCGCCTCGACCAGGGAGCCGCGGCTGAGAAGCTGCGCGCTCGCGCCGGGAGCGGCCGCTTCGGCCGGCGCTGGCGCCGCCGGTCCGCCGCCCGCGGCCGGAACGTGCACCACGATCCTCTCCGAGGCGTACTCCCCGCCGGCGGGGAAGGGCGCCGTGCCCGCGAGCGCCACGAGAACGGGCGCGCCCGACGCCTTCACCCAGGCGCGGAACGCGCCGCCCGAGGAGGTTCTGAAAGCCGCCGGCGCCTTGCGCCGCAAGAGCGTCGCCACCTGGCCCCAGTTCAGGACCACGTGCGCGATGACGAGCGCGAGCGTGATGTAGCCGAGCAGGTAGTGCCAGTCGAAGACCGGAAGCTCCTGCCGCGCCACCCAGAAGATGCCGGTCCCGGCCACGGCCGCGAAGTAGAGCTAGAGAACCAGGCTGAAGGACACGTTGACCGTGAAGCGCGCCGTCCGCCTCCCGGCGAGGGCGCGCGCGCCGAGCCAGACGAGGAACAAGACGAGCGGGAGCAGGAAGAGGACGAACCGGTTCTCGAGCACGTGCCGTTGCCCTCCGCGTCCAGCGCGATCCGCCCGCGGCCGCCGCGCCGCGCGGCGAACGGGAGTCCGCCCACTCTACGGCTTCCCCGGCGCGTGCCAAGACGCGCCTGCGTCGCGCTCACTTCCCGACATACCCCAGCTCGCGCAGGCGCCGTTCGACGTCCGCGTCCAGGACGTTCTCCGTCGAGGACGCCCGCAGTGCGCGGCCGCGGAACTCCTCGATCGCGCCGGCCAGCCCCGCGAACTCGCGGCCGGCGAGCGGAAGCGGCGCGCGCTCGCCCGGGTCAACGGCCAGGTCGAAGCGGGCCGGCTGGTCGGGCTGGACCTCACGCCAAGGCAGGATCAGCTTCTCGCCGCCGCGCGCCCGCGCCGCGGTGAAGAGCGTCGTGTTGCAGAACACGATGTCGCGCCCGGCGGGCTCCTCGCCCGCGGCCAGGCGCGCCATGCCGGCGGCGAGGCTGATGCCGTCGATGTCCTCGGGGGGCTCCAGGCCGAGCAGTTCCAGGATGGTCGGCAGTATGTCGACGTTCTCCGCCAGGCCCGGCAGGACCGCGCCCGCGGGCACGCCCGGACCGCGGAGAATCAGGGGCACGTGGATCAGCTCCTCGCTGAGCAGCACGTTGTGCGTGGGTTTGAACACGGTCAGGAGGTCGCCGGTGTCCGCCCCGAGCAGGGCGGAAGGAGCCTCGCGGCGCTCCCACAGGCACTCGCCGTGGTCCGCGGCGATGACCACGATGGTCTGCTCGGGCCGCGGCAACAGCGAGAGGACATCGGCGACCACCTTGTCCGCCTGCAGGATCTCCCCGTCGTAGCGCGCGACCGCCGCCGCCACGTGCGCGGCGGCCTTGTCCAGCGCCCGCGACCGCTCCGCCGCGCTCCAGGTCGGATGGGCCTCCTCGAGGAAGGCCGCGTAGTCCTCGATCTGGTGGCGCGGCAGCGGCCCGGGCTTGAAGACGTCGAACTGCGGCGCCGGCTCATACGGATCGTGCGGATGCGTGAGGTGCACGTAGATGAAGCGCGGGCGGCCGTCGTCGTGCCGCAGGATCTCGGTGAACTGCGGAGGCAGGGGGCGGAGCGCGTAGTCCTCGAAGCCCCGCTCCAGGCCGCTTCCCGCCTCCAGCAGGATGTTCGACTGGACAGCCGCCGTGCGGTAGCCAGCCTCGGCCAGGATCTGCGCCAGGGTCGCTCCGCGCGGCATCTTCACGAAGTCATCGGCCACGTGGCGCGACAGCATCATCGAGACCATCGACGGACCGGTCCAGGAGGACTGCGCCGTGGCCTGCGCCACGCGCACGCCCTCCGCGGCCAGGCGGTCGATCGTGGGGCTGGTGGCGCGGCCATAGCCGTAGCAGCCGAGGTGGTCGGCGCGCAGCGTGTCGATCACGCAGAGCAGCACGTCCAGGCCGTTCCCTTGCGGCGCGGCCCGCTCTTTCGCGCAGGACGCCAACAGGGCGGCGGCACACAGCAGCGGCGCGAGACGTCGCACGGCGGCGCTCCGCTCAGCGGCCGGCGGGCGGCGCGGCCGCTTCCAGCCGCTCGATGACCGCCAGCCAGTCCGCTCCCTCGCCGCTCTCGGCGCCGGGGCCGCCGACGTAGCCGAGCGCCTCGAGCTCGGCCTTGCGCTCCGCGCTCAGCTCCTCGCGCGCCGCGTCGCGGTACTTGGTGTTCGCGCTGTTCCTGCGGATCAGGTCCTTCATTGCCGAACGCATCCGGGCCGCGACCTCCGGCAGCGCCGCGGCCACGTCGTTCCGCTCGCCCGGGTCCTCGCGCAGGTCGAAGAGCGCCTCGCTCGGCCGGCGCAGCGAGAGGATGTACTTGTACTCGGCAGTGCGCAGCGACTTGAGGGCGAGGGTGTGCGAGTTCTCCGCCAGGGCGGCGAGGCGCTCCTCGGCGCCGCCGGCGATCGCCGCCAGGCTGGTTCCCTCCCAGTCGGCGGGCGGCTCGAGCCCGAGGAGGTCGGCGATCGTGGGAGCGACGTCGAGCAGCCTGACCTGCGGCGCGACGCGGCACGGCGCGAGTGGGCGGTGGAAGAGGATGAGCGGCACGCGCAGGTTCTCGTCGTACAGGTTGTAGCCGTGGCCCGAGCCGCCGTGCTCGCCGAACTCCTCGCCGTGATCCGAGGTGACGATGACCAGGCTGTCCTTGAGGAGGCCGCGTTCGTCCAGCACCTGCAGCAGCCGGCCGAGCTGATCGTCCACGAAGGCCACTGACGCGTCGTACAGCTCTCCGGCGTAGCGCCAGTCCGCGGCGCTGAGCGCGGCGACCTTGGCGCGGTTGCCCCAGGACTGGAGGAAGTGCGCCACGTCCTTCTCGCGCCCGAGCACGGAGCCGCCGGGCGGCGAGACCCAGGCGGCGCGGAAGCGGGGCGGCGGAGCGTAGCGGTGCACGTCATAGGTATGCAGAAAGAGGAAGAAGCTCTGGTCGCGCGGCAGGGCGGCGAGCTGCTTGAGCGCGCGGTCCACGATCTCGTTGGTGTGGAAAGGGCCGGCCTGGTACTCGTCGAAGCCCTGGGCGAAGCCGAAGTCCGGGCTGACGAACCCGCCGGCGGTGACCGCCAGCGTGCGGAAGCCGTGGCCCTTGAGGAACTCCGCCAGACAGAGCGCCTCGTCGCTGATGCGGCCGGGCGCGGCGAAGTGCCCCAGGTCGAGCAGCGACGGGGAGAGCGACGTGAAAAGCGCGGCGTGCGCGGGCAGGGTCCACGGCGCCTGGGTGACGGCCTGCTCGAATACGACGCTCAGGCCGGCGAGCTGGTCGAGGTTCGGGCTCAGGCCGGCGGCGTGGCCGTAGGTGCCGAGGCGGTCGCGGCGCAGCGTGTCGATGGAGACGAGGATGACGTTCGTCCGACCGCCATCGCGCTTGGCGCAGGCCGGGACGGCAAGTGCGGGCAGAAGGAGCCCCAGGAGGAGCAAGTCGGGTCGAAAGCGCAGCATCCCCAGATGGTAGCGGGCCGCGCGCGCGCCGGCCACGGTTGGGATCGCGGCTAGAATGAAGGCTTGCGCCGCTCCGCGCCGCGGCGCGCGGGCACGCCGATGCTCACCGGCCTGGTCTTCAACATCCAACGCTTCTCCGTCCAGGACGGACCGGGCATCCGCACCACGGTCTTCCGCATCGCAGGCTATCGCCCGCAACCCAGCTTCACGAGGGACGCCTTGCCCAGGTTCTCATCCCGTCACGCCGGCGGAGTCACGGGTGTCTTCAGCTCAAACGACCCGCGTGAAATTCGTGAATTCCGGATGAGCCTCTCCTGCGGAGAGGCTCAGGACGGGCGGCACCCTGCTCAACATGAAGCTCGCGCCCGCGCTGCTCGCGGGCGAGGAGGGGATCGCGCGCCTGGCGCAGCTCGTGCGCGGCTACTTCCGCCTCGGCGGCCATCACGTCCAGTTCAACGTGGTGGACGCCGGCACGCTGCGCGTGGCCAAAGCGAAGCCCGAGGAGCACCGCGACCTGATCGTGCGGGTTGCCGGCTACTCGGACTTCTTCTGCGACCTCTCCGAGTCCCTGCAGGACGAGATCATCGCGCGCACCGAGCACGCGGGCTTCTGAGCGCGGTCCGCCTCAGAGCGACACGCCCGCGGTGTAGCCGCTCGCCCAGGCCCACTGGAAGTTGTAGCCGCCGATCCTGCCGTCCACGTCGCAGATCTCGCCGCAGAGGTGCAGGCCCGGGCAGGCGCGCGCCTCCATCGTCTGCAGGCGGAAGCTGCCGCAGGCCGCGGTCCAGCTCGGCGGCCAGCGTGCCGGGCAGCCAGTTCACGGTCAGTGCGGCTCCAGCGTCGCGATGGAGCGCCTCGTTGACGTGGCGGCTGATGTCCAGGATCGCGGGCCCGGAAAGCCCGAAGTGGGCGCACAGCACGGCGCCGGCCGAGGAGGCGAGCCGCCTTCCGGCGCCGGACCAGAGCTCGAGCAGCGCGGGCGCGCTCACGCCGCTCAGCGCGCAGAGGAAGTGTCCGGGCGGCAGGGTGAGCGGCACGAGCGCGGGGAAGACGCGCTCCGTCAGGCCCACGCCCAGGGAGCGGGCGATGGCAAAGCCGTGCCCGTCCGAGCCGGTCTCGGGCAGGCTCTTCCCGCCCGTGGCGAGCACCACGCGCCGCGCGCGCAGCAGGCCGAACTCCCCGGAGAGGACGAAGCCCTCGGCGGCGCGCGTCACGCTCTCCACGCGGCAGGGATGGTGAAGCTCCGCCCCGGCTTCCTTCGCCGCGCGGAGAAGCGCCTCGAGCACGGTGCGCGCGCTGCCGCTCGCCGGGAAGAGCTTGCCCGTTTCCTCCTCGCGCTCGAGCTCCACGCCGATCGAGCAGAAGAAGGCCGCGGCGCGGCGCGCGTCGAAGCGGCGCAGCACCTTGCCAATGGCGTGCGGCGAGGAGCCGGCGTAGGCCGAGGCGTCGACCTCGTCATGGGTGACGTTGCAGCGCCCGCCGCCCGACACCAGGATCTTGGCCCCTGGCCGCCGCGCGCCGTCGAGGAGCACGATCCTGCGCCCCGCGCCGCCGCGGCCGGCCCAGATGCCGGCCATGAGCCCGGCCGCGCCCGCGCCCACGATGGCGACGTCCGCGCTCTCGGGCAGGCGCGGCGTCCGAGCGCTCACAGCGCCGCCAGGGCCCCGTCGTAATCCGGCTCCTGGGCGATCTCCGGCACCTGCTCGGCGTAGAGCACCTTGTCGCCGGCGTCGAGCACGATCACCGCGCGCGAGCACAGGCCGCGCAGCGGGCCGTCCGTGATCCGCAGGCCGTAGTCATCGGGGAAGCTCGAGCGGAAGGCGGACAGGGTCTCGGCGTTCGCGATGCCCTCGGCCGCGCAGAAGCGCCCGGCGGCGAACGGCAGGTCGCAGGAGATGTTCAGCACCACGACGCCGGGCAGGGCGTTCGCCCGCTCGTGGAAGGCACGCACCGAGGCCGCGCACACCCCGGTGTCGACGCTCGGGTAGACGTTCAGGACCTTCTTCTTGCCGGAGTAGGTCCTGAGGTTCGCCTCGGAAAGATCCTGCCGCACCAGGGTGAAGTCCCTGGCCTTGCCGCCCGCCTTGGGAAGGTCGCCGCTCGTGTGGATGGGATTGCCCTTGAGCGTGATGCGTGCCATCGCTGCCTCCGTCCTGCCTGTCGATTGGCCCGGCAATGGTAGCACGCGGGCGCGGCGCGCGTCACTCGCGCGGCTGGATCGGCTTCACGTTCCAGATCTTCTCGTCGTACTCGAGGACGGCCCGGTCGCTCGAGAACTTTCCCATGTTGGCGGTGTTGAGGATCGAGCGCCGCGTCCACTCCTCCTGGTCGAGGTACACGCGGCTGACCTCCTCCTGCGCCGCGACGAAGGCGCGGTAGTCGGCGAGCACGAGGAAGTGGTCGCCCCAATCGAGCAGGGAGCGGCGGATGGGCTCGAACAGGTTCGGCTCTCGCGGAGAGAAGCTCCCCGCGGCGATCATGTCGAGCGCCTTCCTCAGCTCGGCGTCAGCGTCATAGACGGCGCGCGGGTCGTAGCCACGCGCTCTCAGCTCCGCCGCCTGGTCGATGTCCAGCCCGAAGATGAACATGTTCTCGCGGCCCACCTCTTCCATGATCTCGATGTTGGCGCCGTCGAGAGTGCCGATGGTCAAGGCGCCGTTCAGGGCGAACTTCATGTTGCCGGTGCCGGACGCCTCGAAGCCCGCGGTGGAGATCTGCTCGGACAGGTCGGCGGCGGGGATGACCTTTTCCGCGCGCGACACGCAGTAATTCGGCAGGAACACGACGCGCAGCAGGCCGGCCGCGGCGGGATCGGCGTTCACCACCTCGGCCACGGAGTTGATCAGCTTGATGATGAGCTTGGCCTGGCGGTACGCCGGGGCGGACTTGCCGCCGAAGATGATCGTGCGCGGAACGCCCGCTCCGCGCGCGCCGGCTTCCTTGATCCTGTTGTAGAGCGTCACGGCGTGCAGCACGTTCAGGAGCTGGCGCTTGTACTCGTGCATGCGCTTGACGTGCACGTCGAGGAGCGTGCGCGGGTCCAGCTCGATGCCGAGGCGGCGCTCCATGTAGCGCGCGAAGCGTTCCTTGTTGTGGCGCTTGACCTGGCGCCAGGCCGCGCGAAACGAGGGGTCGGCGGCGTGCGGGACCAGGCGGCGCAGGGCGTAGAGATCGGTGATCCAGTCAGGGCCGATCGTGTTCGTGATCAGCTCGGCCAGCGCCGGGTTGGCCTGCAAGAGCCAGCGCCGCGGCGTGACGCCGTTGGTGATGTTGATGAACTTGTCGGGATAGAGCTCGTCGAACTCGCGGAACAGGTCCTTCCTGAGGATGCGCGTGTGCAGCTCGGCCACGCCGTTGACCTTGTGGCTGCCGACGATGGCGAGGTGCGCCATGCGCACGCGCTTCTCGGGCGAGTCCTGGATGAGCGAGAGGCGCGACTTCAGGCCTGCGTCGCCCGGGCAGCGCTCCTCGAGCTCCTCGAGGAAGCGCCGGTTGATCTCGTAGATGATCTCGAGATGGCGCGGGAGCACGCGGCCGACGAGGTCGACCGGCCAGGTCTCGAGCGCCTCGGGGAGCACCGTGTGGTTGGTGTAGGCGAAGGTGCGCCGGCAGATGTCCCACGCCTCGTCCCAGAGGAGGTCCTCCTCGTCCAAGAGCAGACGCATCAGCTCAGGGATGCCGATGGCCGGATGCGTGTCGTTCAACTGCACCGCCACCTGATCGGGAAACTCGCTGAAGGTGAAGCCCTTCTTCTTGAAGCGCCGCATGATGTCCTGGAAGGTGGCGGCCACGAAGAAGTACTGCTGCCTGAGGCGCAGCTCCCGGCCCTCCTCGGCCTGATCGTTCGGATAGAGCACCTTGGAGATGTTCTCGGTGAGGACCTTGGCCTCCATCGCCTTGACGTATCTGCCCTGATTGAAGAACTCCAGGTCGAGGTCGCGCGTCGACTCCGCCGCCCACAAACGCATGTTGTTGACGTTGTCGTTGCCGCAGGCGGGAATGAGCACGTCGCAGGCCGAGGCGCCGGCCTTCTGCGCGTCCGCCCAGCGGTAGCGCACGCGGCCGTCCGCGCCGTGGTAGGCCTCGGAGCGCCCGTAGAAGTTGACCTCGTACTGGTAGCCGCGCCGCCGGATCTGCCAGGGATTGCCGCGCGCCAGCCAGTTGTCGCACTCCTCCACCTGCCAGCCGTTGCTGATCCTCTGGTGGAAGATGCCGTAGTCGTAGCGGATGCCGTAGCCGTAGCCCGGAATCCTGAGACAGGCCATCGAGTCGAGATAGCAGGAGGCCAGCCGGCCGAGGCCGCCGTTCCCCAGCCCGGCGTCCCACTCCTCTTCCTCGAGATCCTCGAGGTGGAAGCCGACCTCCGCGAGCGCCTCCTCGCACACCTGCTTGATGCCGAGGTTGGTGATGTAGTTCATCAGGAAGCGGCCGGGCAGGAACTCGAGCGAGAGGTAGTAGACGCGCTTCGCGCGGCGGTCGTAGAAGGACCGCTGCCCCTCGATCCAGCGCCTGAGCAGGCGGTCACGCACGCTGTACGCCAGGCCGTTGTAGTACACGTCTTTCCGCGGCGCCGAGAAGTCGTTGCCGAGCGTGGAGACGATGTGGCGGTGGATGTCCTCCCTGAGGGCTTCCGCACCATGCTCGTCGGTCAGGGAGGGGATGGCCAGCAGCATCTCGGACATGTCGGCGCGCTCCGGACAGAGTGTGTGCTGGAGCGCTTATCGGCCGGCGGCCGCGGATTCTGCAGGCAAACCGCGCCTTTCCCGGCGCGGCCGGCCGCTCAGTCGAGCGTGGCGGTCAGGTCGCCTTGCAGGGCGAAGGGGCCGCTGGCGAAGTGCGTGGCGAATGTCAGGCCCTGGGTGTCTTCCTGGCGACGCCAGGTCTTCGACAGGGCGCCTCACGTGTTCTCGAACACCACGCGGTAGATCTCCTGGCCGCGCACGTCCCTGACGGAGAACTCGGGGATGCACATTCCTCCGCCGCGCGACAGGGTGAGCACGCTCGTCTTCTCGTTGCGCAGCGCGAGCGCGACCTTCAGCCCCTCCTCGACCCGCGTCACGGAGAGCGCGCCGTGCATCTCGGGCGCGAACGGGAACTCCGTCTCCCCGTCCGGCGCGACGAGCAGATCGGCGCAGCCGTTCACGTCCGTGACCGAGAGAGTCCACAGGCCTGGCGCGGCGTCCTCTGGCGCGCGGTAGAAGCGGTAGTTGATCACCTGATAGCTGCCCGCGGGCACGGCCAGGGCGCGGCCCGATTCGCTCGCCTGCCAGTAGAGGCGGATCTTGGGAGGGCTGCCGGCGCGGATCGACTCGCGGTCCGCCCTGAGATAGGCGCTGCCGGAGGTGGCGGGCACGCGCACGATCCCGCGCGCGCGGCCCTCCTGCGGCGCGTACTTCTCGTCCACGAGGAGGGGCCGCTGCGTCTCGCTCGAGCGCAGGAACACGTCGAGCGCCTGCCGCACCCTTGGCGTCATCTCGCCGGCGTCGATGCAGTTGGTCACGCCGTTCAGAATGAGCCAGTCCTCGTCCTCCGTCATCGTCGGCTCGCTGGCGCAGTGGCACGCAGCGCACGAGCGGAAGGCCCTCTTCCCCTCCTGGTAGAGCTGCGCCTGTTCATCCTCGGCCGCGATTGCGGGCGCCGCGGCGAGCAGGGCGAACAACAAGAACCTGGTCTCTCTCATGGGCGTGCCTCATTCCAGGGAATGCGGATCGTGGCAGAAGACGCAGCGTCCCGCGACCTTGCCGGCGTCGATGCGCGTCACGTGCTTCTCGGACACGTGGCGCAGGTGCTCCTCGAGGCTGCCGACCTGAGGAGGGCTGGAAACGAAGGCGCCCTGGCCGTGGCAGGAGAGGCAGAGGTCGGCCTGGCCGGGAAGCTGCATGGGCGGTCGCGGCTCGCCGGTCGCAAGCGAGTGCTCCAGGCCGGCGCCGTGGCACGTCTCGCACGGCACCTCCTGGTGGCCGCCTGCGCTCCAGGGACGGTGGTGGTCCAGGTGGCAGGCCGCGCAGGACGCGCTGCCCGCGAGCGGACCGCCGCTGGAAGTCCCATCTTGTCCAACGCCGCGCGCCGGCGCGCAGGCGAAGCCCGCGGCCGCGAAGAGCAGCCAGGCGGCCAGGGACAGGCTGCGCGCCACGCCTAGAACACCTCGGTCGCGAGCAGCTCGCGCCGGCAGAGGTCCGCCGCCAGGGCGAGGGGCGTGCGCGGCCAGCGCTCGATGAAGCCCGTCAGGTCGCGGATGAGCGCCGCGCGCGCATCGGCGTCGAGGTCGGCCGCCTTCTTCTCGCCGGCCGCCTCGACCAGCCGCTCCAGCTCCTCGCGCGCGCCCGCGGCCGCCTCCTCGAAGAGCTTCTTCCCTGCGGCGGCCGTGTCCGTTCCCGCGGCGAAGGCGAACACGCTGAGCGCCCGCGCCGCCTCCTCGCGCTTCCCGCTCTCGAGCAGGACGCGGCCCCTCCTGAGCGCCTCGTTCCAGGTCTCCGTCAAGCCGGCGAGAAGCTCGTCCAGCTCGTGAAAGGCATCCGCGATGTCTTCCCCTGCCTCCACCCCGCTCTTGAGCGGGTTGCCGAACTCATCGGCCAAGACGGCCTTCCCCTGGTCCAGTCCGAAGCGGTGCTTCGCCTCGACCGCGTCCGCGCCGCCCTGGGCGAGGGCCACGAGCACGACCCGGCCGTTCTCGCCCGCGAGATCCCGGATCTCCTTCGGGATCCCGGTCTCCGGGACGTCGAGGGCGATGACCAGCGGCACTTGGCGCTTCCGAGCCTCGTCCAGCGCGGACGCGAGGCTCTGGGCGGCGCGCGTGGCCCCCGCACCGGGAGCCGGCTTCTTCGGTCCTCAGCAGCCGCCGGAGCCAGCCTTCTGCGGCGGCCCGGCGCTCTGCGCCGCGGCGAGCAGCGCCGAAGCGAGCACCGCCACGACGATCGCCAGGGAATGGTTGATCATCCAGCGCACCTTCATGTCAACGCTCCTTGCGGCCGTTGCCGCACAGGACCTCCACGGGGACCTTCAAGACCGCCTTGAGCCTCCGGCCGTCCCGCGCCACGGCCGCGTCCTCGGCAAGCGTCTCCTCCAGCCAGCGCAAGCACCTTCTCGCGCGCGGCGGGGCGCCGGCGCCGGGAAGGCGGAAGTGGCGCCAGCGGCCGTTTCTGCGCACGCTCACCAGGCCGGCCTGGCAGAGAAGCGACATGTGCCGGGAGACCGTGGACGAGGCGAGGCCCAGCACCTCGATGATCTGGCACAGGCACAGCTCCCGGCCGCGCAGGAACATGAGGACGCGGACCCGGTTCGGATCCGAGAGCGCCCTGGCGATGTTCAGCAGCTCCTGCACGCGGCACCTGCCACACTTCGTCAACCATCGAAGTGTCCACTCTACCCCGGCGCCGCCGCCGGGCCAAGGGGGGCCGCGGGGAAAACACCGCTTCGACCACGTTCACCCCCTCCCGGACAAGGAGGACGTCCGGAGCAAGGAGCGCCCCCGCGAGCTGGCGACGAAGCGCGCCGCGCGCTGCGACGGCGGTCTCCTCGGATTCCACACGGTCAACTCCCCGGGTTGCCCACCTCCGCCCCCCGCACCACGGGGGCGACTCCCCGCGGAGCTTTCGTTTTCCTCACCGCCTCGTCAGGCGTTCGGTCCCAATTGGCGGAGTCCGAACTATCCTGCAAGCTCCGCTGGCCGAGTCAGAAGAAACCCTCCTGCCGCCGCACGGTGTAGCCGAAGCCACGCCGATCCAGCTCAGCCGCGAATAGGGAGAAGGCCCGTTCAGCCACATCAGGTACGCGTGGCGACCTGAGGTCACGGTACACGATGCTAACGTAGTCCTCGAAGCAAACGGACATGAAGAAGCCGCGCATGCCCATGTCGCGAGGGTACTCGGCCACGAACTCAACGAAGTGGGGGGCACCTACTGGGCCGTCGACGACCATTCCCATTTCGGCTGCCACCGTTTGGAATCATTCGAGCACGGCGCGGTCCCGGCCCCGGTCAGAGTCAGCCGGCCCACGCTCCATCTTGATCTCAATGACACTCCCGTGCTCGAAGGCGCATCCAGCGAAGCACAGAAAGATCGCAAGGAGTCTGCTTGGCCTCATGGCGCGGACGTCGATCACGGAGGACTCGAAGCGAGAACCGGACTGACCAGCACAGTGTCAGCGGCAGCTGCTGGATCTACCCACGACTTCGTACCCCGGCTCGCCGGCCTCGTCTACACGGCATGTCGGCCAACCGGACATCTCCGGCGCCCCCCGCTCAGACGATGGGAGGCTTTGGAGGCTCGGTCTTCCTCCCGGAGCGCGCGCCGGCCTTGCGCATCAGGTCGCGGCCGGAGCGGAACTCGGCTTCCTCCCCCGGCGCCTGCCGCTGGTCGTCGATGAGACGCACGACGAGGTCCTCGCGGCGGCACAGAGGGCAGATGTCGTGGAACAGATCGGCGCTCGCGGCGCCCTTCTTCGCGGCCGCCTCGATCCTGCGCACCGGCGCGAACAGCGTCCCGCACTTGGAGCAGCGCTGCATCTCGCCCTGCACCAGGAGGATCTCCTCGGACGCCGCCTGGGCGGAGGGAGAGACGCGGATCGCCGCCTCGGGGCAGAGTTTCTGGCAGCGCGGCGCGCCCGCGCACCCATCGCAGCGCTCGGCGGCGAAGTAGATGGCCGTCACGGTCCCTTCGACCGCGCGCCGCAGCGCTCCCTTGGGGCAGCGGCGGGCGCACACCTCGCACAGCGAGCAGGCGGCCGCGTCGATCTGCGCGGCGAAGCAGCCTGGCGCGGCCCCACCCGGGTTCTCGTTGGCGTTCTTCATGGCGCGCAATCCTACCCGACCACGCGCCGCGCGTGCGTGAACACGGTCGCGCGCGCCTCGCGCACGAAGGCGCAGAGCGTGATGCCCCAGCGCTCCGCCGCCTCGATCGCGAGCGAGGTCGGCGCGGACACGGCGCTGATCAGCTCGATCCCGGCGCGCGCGCACTTGCCGACCATTTCCAGGCTGACCCGCCCGGAGAGCGCCGCGCCGCGGCCGGCGGTCTCCACGCCGGCGAGCAGGCACTTGCCGATCGCCTTGTCCAAAGCGTTGTGCCGCCCGATGTCCTCGGCGCAGGCGAGCAGCGCGCCCGCCGCGTCGAAGACGCCGATGGCGTGCGTGCCGCCCGACTGGCGGAAGACGGGCTGGCTTTCGAGGACCGACTTGCTGGCGGCGCGCAGCGCCTGCCGGCCAAGGCGCAGCGTGTCGCCCACCGCGGGCGTGGCGGCGAAGCGCCGCACCAGGTCCTCGCTGGCGCGCATGCCCGAGGATGCGATGACCAAGAGGCCCGCCTCCTGCGGCGCGCGCGCGGGCGGCGCGCCGCCTGCGAGATCGACGAGCAGCAGGTCGGGCGACGCGCTCGACTCGCGCAATGCTAGCGGCCCCGGCCCGCCACCTCGAGCGAGAGCGGCCGCTCCACCGCGACCTGGCACTCCTCCTCGGCTTCCTCACCCGAGACCGTGGAGAGGCGCCGGGCGCATACCGTCTTCAGGACTTCCGGCTCCATGCCCGTCCTCCGGTCAGCCCGCCGCGATGGTGTCTGCCAGCGCGGCGCCAGCAGCCGCCGCCTGCGCGCTGGCCGCGGCGACCTCCGGCTTGAGTACGTCGCGGAGCGTCTCCTCCAGGGCCGCGCGCGGGAACATGCCCTGGTGCTCGAGGAAGCAGGAGAGCGCCAGCACGCCCAGCGAGGTCTTGCCGGTCTTCTGCGCCGCTTCCGCGAAGGGCAGGCGATGCACGCGCGCCCGCGTCGCCGGCAGCTCCAGCGCAAAGTCGGCGTAGACCACGCTCGTCTCGGGCAGCGCCGCCAGGCGAGCGCGCATCTGCTTCACCCCTTCCGGCGCGATGAGCACCACGTGGTCCGGAACGTCGATGCCGGTGAAGTCGATGCGCTCCGGACCGAGGATGACCTCGGAAGCCGAGTGGCCGGTCATCACGGTGATGGGGTAGTCGTCCTTCTGCGTGGCATGGAGGCCGCTGGCGATCGCCGCCTGCGCAAACAGCGCGGCCGCGGACCGGATCTTCTGTCCCGCCCGGCCGGCAAGGACGACGCCGATCTGGCGCTCGAGCCGGTGGGAGTGGCGCACCTCGATCTCCCGGCGGGACGAAGCGGCGCCGGGCGCAGTCTGCTGCGCGCGCCGGCAGCTCTCGCTGTACTCCGGGCGCGGGTCGTCAGCGAGCTGGCCGAAGCGCACCGTCTGACCGGCCATCAAGTCGAGAAGGTCGGCCTTCTTGAAGTCGTTGCGCGGCGAGTAGTAGGCCACGCACAGCTCCCAGATGTCGATCATGGCGAAGCCCGGCTGCGAAATGGCGCGCGCCAGCGCGTCCGGCAGGTCCTTGTCGTACGCGGTCGCACGGTAGACCCACGGGGCGCCGGCGGCGATCGCGGTGGCGCACAGGTCGAGCGGGCGCTCCACGTTCCCGAAGGGCGTGGTGGAGGTAAGCGAGGCGGAGGGCGTGGTGACCGAGTGCTGCCCTCCGGTCATGCCGTAGTTGAAGTTGTTGGCCACGATCAGGCTGATGCCGATGTTGCGGCGCGCGGCGTTCAAGAGGTGCGTGCCGCCGATGCCGCAGGCGCCGTCCCCCATGAGCGTGATCACGGTCAGCTCCGGGCGCGCCAGCTTCAGCCCGCAGGCGTAGGTGATGGAGCGGCCGTGCAGGCCGTGGAAGGCGCTGGTCGTGAAGTTCCGGTCCGCCAGCCCAATGCACCCGATATCGGTGACGATCACGGTCTTCCGCGGGTCGGCCTTGATCTTCACCAGCGCTTTGTCGATGGCCGAGGCAATGACCGTGTGCCCGCAGCCCGGGCAGTACGGCAGCGGCACGGTCTCGGTCGAGAGGTACGAGGCGGCTTTGGCCTCGCTCACAGCAGGCCTCCCTTCTCGAGGATCTCGCGCGGGCTGATGAGGGTGGTGTCCATCTTGTTCACGCCAATCACTTCGACGCCCGGCGGCGCCAGCCGCTCGATCTCGCGGCGGTACTGGCCCATGTTCAGCTCCGGCACGATCACGCGGCGCACGCCGCAGAGCGCCGCGCGCAGGGCCGCCTCCGGCACCGGCCAGAGCGTCTGCAGCACGAGCGACGAGACGCGGCGCCCGCGGCCGCGCGCTTCCTTGAGTGCGGCGGCCACGGACCTGGACGTCACGCCGTAGCTGACGCACAGGTCCTCCGCCCCCTCCTGGAAGTCCCTCTTCAATAGCGTCAGCTCCTCCTCCGCCGCGCTGATCTTCGTCTCGTAGTGGTCGATCATGCGCTGGATGGCGGCCGGGTCGGAGGTGAGGAAGGCGCGCTGGTCGTGCGTGGAGGTCGTGAAGCGCGCGACGTGCTCCCCGCCGAAATCCGCGATGGGCGGCACGTCCTGCGCCTCCCTGAAGGCGTGCGGCTGGTACTCGCCTTCCGCCTTGACGCGCGCGCGCTCGACGCGCGCCGGCAGCTCGATCGCGTCGAGATCGACCCGCTCACGAGTGAGGCTCACCTCCTTGCTCGTGAGCAGGAACACCGGCACGCGGAAGCGCTCGGCGAAGTTGAACGCGACCCAGGTGAGGAGGTAGGCCTCCTCCACCGAGGCCGGACTCAAGGCGATGATGGGCAGGCCGCCGGAGGTGCCCCAGCGCGTGAACTGGATGTCGCCTTCCGCCCCCTTGGTCGCTGATCCGGTCGCTGGTCCCTGGCGCTGCACGTTCACGATCACCAGCGGCGTCTCGCCCATGATCGCCAGGCCGATGTTCTCGCTGTACAGGCTCATGCCCGGACCGCTGGTCGCGGTCATGGCCTTGCGCCCCGCCATGGCCGCGCCGATGCAGAAGCCGATGGACGCGATCTCGTCCTCGGCCTGGATGGCCGTGCCCCCGGCCTGCGGCAGAAGCTCCAGCATGTGATGCAGGATCGAGGAAGCGGGCGTGATCGGATAGCCGGCGAAGAAGTCGCAGCCGGCCCGGAGCGCGGCGCGCGCGATGGCCTCGTTGCCTTCGATGAACTCGTAGCCCATGGTGGATGCCTTCGCTCGCACGCGGGCGGCCCAGGCCGCCCGGCCTCAGATGACGCCCTCTTCCCGAAGCTGCGCGATCTCCCGCTCGTCCATGTCCAGGTACTCCCGCAGGATCTCGGCGCTGTGCTCGCCAAGGAGCGGCGGCGGGCGCCGCACGCGGAGCTGGGCGCCGGAGTACTTGACCGGTATTCCGGCCAGCTTGAGCTTGCCAATGGTCTTGTGGTCCACGACCTCAAGCATGCCGCGGTGCAGCACCTGGGGGTCGTTGAACACGTCCTCGATGCCGTTGATCGGCCCGCAGGGGATGCCCTCGGGGACGAGCAGGTCCATCCACTCCTGGCGCGTCCTCTTCGCCAGCTCGGCGGCGATGACCGGAATCAGCTCCCGGCGCCGCTCCACGCGCCTGGGGTTCGTGGCGTAGCGCTCGTCCGCCGCCAGGTCCGGCCGGCCGAGCACGCGGCAGAAGCGCTGCCACAGCTTGTCGTTGGCCGCGGCGATGGCGATGTGGCCGTCCTTGGCCTGAAACGCCTGGTAGGGCACGATCGACTCGTGCGCCGTGCCCCAACGCCGCGCCTTCTTGCCCGCCACCAGGTAGTTGCTGCCGATGTTGACCAGGGCGGCCACCTGCGCCTCGAGCAGCGACAGGTCGATCTTCTGGCCGCACCCGGTGCGCTCGCGGTGCAAGAGGGCCGCGGTGATCGCCCCCTGCGCCATGAGCCCGGTGGTCACGTCGGTGATGGCGACGCCGGCCTTGACCGGCCCGCCGTCCTCCTCGCCCGTGATGCCCATGAGGCCGCCGACCGCCGAGACGACCATGTCGTAGCCGGTGCGGTCGCGGTACGGGCCGTCCGGGCCGTAGCCGGTGATCGAGCAGTACACGAGCCGCGGGTTGATCGCGCTGACCGCCCGCCAGTCGATGCCGAGCTTGTCGGTCACGCCGGGCGAGAAGTTCTCGACCAGGACATCGGCCTTCCGCGCCAGGTCGAGGGCGATCCCGCGCCCCGCGGGCTTGGCGAGGTCGAGCGTCAGGCTGCGCTTGTTGCGGTTCAGACAGAGGTAGTAGGCGGCTTCTCCGCCGGCGAAGGGCGGGCCCCAGGTGCGCGTGTCGTCGCCGCTGCCCGGCCGCTCGACCTTGATGACGTCGGCGCCGAGGTCGCCGAGCATCATCGTGCAGTACGGCCCGGCGAGGATCCGGGAAAGGTCCAGCACGACGATTCCGTCCAGCGGCAGGCTCACGGCGCTCTCCAGGGAAAGACCGGCGATTCTAACACGGCTGGAACGGCTGCCGCGGAGGCTCGCCGCTGGCCACCGTGCAGCGGAGCGCGCCCACGCCCTCGATCCGCGCCTCCACCAGGTCGCCCGGGACGAGGGCCGCGACTCCCTGCGGCGTGCCGGTGGCGATCACGTCCCCGCGCTCCAGGGTGATGCGCGCGCTGATGAACTCGATGAGGGCGGGGACGCTCCAGAGCATGTCCGCGGTCTTGCCCTGCTGCCGGAGCTCGCCGTTGACGAGCAGCCGCAGAGCGAGGCTCGCGGGATCGGGCGCCTGGGCCGCCGGCATGACCGCGGAGATGGGACAAAAGGTGTCCAGGCCCTTGGCGAGGGTCCAGGGCAGGCCCTGTTTCCTGGCCGCGGCCTGCAGATCGCGCGCCGTGACGTCGATCAGCACCGCGTAGCCGAGCACCCGGGCGAGCGCTTCCCCGGCCAGGACGCGAGAACAGCGCGCGCCGATCACCACGCCCAGCTCCACCTCGTGGTGCACCTCGCCCACGCCCGGCGGGATGACGATCGCCTCGCCGTCCCCGATCACGGATGAGGCGGGCTTCAAGAAGAGCATGGGCTCGCCCGCGGGAGCGGCGCCCATCTCGCGCGCGTGAGCGGCGTAGTTCCGCCCCACGCCGACGATCTTGCCCACGGCGACGCGTTCGTCGCTGCCGCTGATGCGAAGCTCTGCCGGCACGTCGCGTCCGCCTCGGGGAAGAAGGCCGCGCCTACTGCGGCGGCAGCCGGCCGGCCGGCGCCTCGCGCGGCGGAGCGACCGACGGCGTGCGGAACTTGAAGCCCGCGGCCTCGAGGCTCGTCTGCATTCCGGCGGCGAGCACGGCGCTGCGCAGCAGGAAGCCGCCCATCAAGCCGAGCACTCCGGCGGCGATACCGGCGGCGGCGAGGGTTTTCGGCGCCGCGTCCGCCATCCCGAAGTACATGACCAGGAAGATGACCAGCGGGACGAGGAGCCCGGCGACGAGGTCGCCGGCGATGAAGGAGGGGCTCTTCGCCATGGCCTCGGCTGCCTCGCGCGAGTCGTCGGTGCGGTAGGCCGAGTGCAGGAAGAAGAAGATGACGAGCAGCTCGACGACGATCAGGCCGACGCCGGCCAGGGCCAGGTTGCGGTACTGGATCGCCATGAGCGTCGACGCGTCGGCCAGCGCCACCGCGATCATGTCCGCCAGGAGCCCGGTGAAAAGCGCCGACACCATGAAGAGCACGGGCAGCACGCCGGTCCGCCACAACGGATAGCCCTTGGAGGCGCTGAGCAGCGCGCCGGTGTAGAGCATCACGAAGAGCCCGCACAGGATGCCGGCGATCGAGAGCACGACCGGCAGCGGACTGCCCGCCGGCGCGTTGCTGACGTAGTCGAAGGGAGCCACCTGGCCGAGGAAGTGGATCACCGCGAGCGCCAGGAAGGCGCTGACGATCACCACTCCGCGCGAGATCCAGGAGCTGCCGAGCCGCGACGCGGCGAGGAACGAGCGGCTGGGACTGCCGAGGTGCGCCAACAGGAACACCAGGCCGATCATCACCAAGGGGAAGCTCAAGCCCAGGCCGGCGTTCAAGACCGGCCGCCAGCCCTGGTCGAGCAGGCCGGCGACGGCCCCGACCACGTAGGCGCCCGCGCCCACGCCTCCCAGGAACAGGTACGCCGCCACCATTCCGCCCCAGGTCGTCTGGAACTGGCGCTCTTTCTCGATGCTCATGACGCCTCCAGTGTGTTCTTCGCTCTGTCGCCCATCACCCTACCTCGGCGGCAGGTAGTACACCCGCGGCTTGTTGCCGAGTTCGGGGTGCAGGACGAAGCCGCGCGACTTCTTGATGAGCTGCGACGGCTCGCTGTAGGGGTCGTCCAGGTCCCCGAAGATGCGCGCGTTCGCCGGGCAGGCGTTGACGCACGCCGGGTCGCGGCCCTCCTCCAGGCGGTCGCGGCAGAAGTCGCACTTGGTCGAGACGCCGACGCCCGACTTCTCCTCCCAGAGCTGGCGCTGCATGACTTCCAGCTCGGTGAGGGGCAGGCCCTCCGGGAAGTAGCTTTGCCACTCCTCGACCAGGTAGCGCGCGCCGTAGGGGCAGGCCATCTTGCAGTAGCTGCAGCCGATGCACTTATCCTTGTCGACGATGACGATGCCGTTGTCCAGCTTGATGGTCGCGCCGGTGGGACAGACCGTGAGGCAGGAGGGCTCGTCGCACTGGAAGCAGAGCACGGGCAACGCCTGGCGCACGGTGTTGGGGAAGGTCCCGGTCTCGCCCTTCAGCAGGCGCGCCCAGAAGACGCCCGGCGGGGTGTGGTTCTTCACCTTGCAGGACATCACGCAGGCGTAGCAGCCGTAGCAGCGCTTCAGATCGATGACCATTCCGTAGCGTGTCATGTCTCGACGCTCCCTCTCAGTCGGCCTTGTAGATCTTCACGCGGCAGCAGATGTCCTGGTTCAACGTCAGCGGGTCGGTGTGGGCCTTGTCCATCACCACCAGGTCGTTGAAGAAGGTGCCCTTGTCCTTGGCGATGGGCTGATAGTCGGTCCAGTGCCCGGCCACGGCCGCCACGGCGATGTGGTGCGGCTCGATGCCGTCGGTGAGCGTGACCCAGCCCCGCACCTTGTTCCCCTCGGGGTTCTCGAGCCACACCTTGTCGCCCTCGGCGATGCCCTTCTCGCGCGCCGTGTCGCGGTGCATCTGCAGCCCGTAGACGTACGGGTCCTCGGCGGACAGCTCGTCCAGCCACGGGTTCTGCTGGGTGAGCGAGTTGCAGTGCAGGATCGCGCGCCAGTAGAAGGTGTACATGTCGTATTCGGGATTGTCCTCGGTGTGCGTCGGACAGGGGTACCAGTCGGGCAGCGCCTTGAAGCGCGACCAGTCGAGGAAGTCGTGCGCCCCGAAGGACTCGCACAGCTTGGTGATCTTCTCGCCGCCGTCGATGAAGTACTCGAAGTAGACCGGCACGCGCACCGGGTGGAACCACTTCCAGTAGACGTCCTCCTTCTGCTTCGGCCAGGTGAAGAGGCCGCGCTTCTTGAAGTACTCCAGGTCGTGCTCGTTCCCGAAGCGGTCGCGCACCAGCCGGTCGCAGATGTCCTCCCAGGAGTGATCCACGCTGCCGTCCTCGACCAGCTTGTTCTCCGGGCGCATTGGCCCGCCGTAGCGGATGGGGATGGAGTCGTTCAGCCCCTTGAAGTACTTGCCCGAGATGCCGAGGCGCTTGCAGATGTCGAGCATCACCTCGTTGAAGTCGCGCCGCTCGTAGAGCGGCTTGACCACCGGCTGGCGGATGGTCCAGCCCCAGTCGTCCTCGCCCTGGGGATGGGAGAAGGTCGAAGGGAAGCTGACCGCGGGCGTGAAGCGCTCGAGGTAGCAGGCGTCGGGCAGGATGATGTCCGCGACCGCGTCCTCGAACTCGGTGATGTAGAGCTGGAAGGAGAAGACGAAGCCGAACTTCTTCAGGAAGTTCTCGGTCACTACCTCGGCGTTGCCCATGGTCATCACCGAGTTGGAGCCGAAGTTGATCATCACGTCCGGCCGGTAGGGGATCTTGAACCGCTCGAGGATCTCGAACCAACGCGGATCGCAAATGGTGAAGGCGTTGTAGATGGAGGTCGGGAACATGTCGTGCAGGTCGAGCCGCGTCGGCGGCCGCGGTTCGTGCAGCGGGTACGGCAGGTGGTCGTAGACCCATGCGCCGGCCACCATCAGCCCGTCCGGGCAAGGGTAGGGCTTCTGCAGCGGCTTCTTGGTGCCCTCGTAGCCGCTGCACACCGCGGCGCCGAGCCCGAGCGCCGCGCCGTACGTGTCGGCCGCGCCGAGCACGTGGTTGATCATGTCGATCGAGAGGAAGGTCCAACCCGAGTTGACGTGCCCCTGCGAGCCGCGGAAGAAGTGCGTCGCCACCGGGCGCTTCGGGATTCGTGCGCCGTGTCCTCGTACTGCACGCGCGTCACCGAGGGGTCGTCGAACACCTTGGGGCAGTTGTCCACCGCGTCCCAGACGAGCGGCTTCTTGGTGGCGTCGTCGCGCTTGTAGCGTCCGTCGGAGGGACGGACGAGGTAGGGCGCGTTCGTCTTGTACATGAGGTACTCGGCGTCGTAGATGCCGTGCTCATTGAGCAGCGCATTGACGATGCCGAGGGCGAGCGCGCCGTCCGTCCCCACGCGGATCGGCACCCACTCCCAGGCCTTCGAGGCCTGGGCGCTCTGGAAGGGATCGAACACCACGTTCTTGTTGCCGCGCGCGCGCGCGTCGGCCGCCTGCGTGGCGTTCTGCACCGCCGAGTGGCCCGCGCCGTGGCCCTTGGAGCAGCCGAAGTTCATGGTGTAGTTGGCGTGCGCGAAGTCGGGGATGATCGACCACGCCATGTGCATGATGCCGTTCATGAAGTGCGCGCCGTTGCCGCAGTGCAGCCCGCCGCCGGACACCCAGTAGTTGGGCGTGCCGAACCCCTTCATGAAGCCGATCACGCCGAAGCGGATCTCGGAGGCCTGGGTCGTGGTCGCCTGGAAGTACAGGCCGCGCGGATCGCGCGCCTTGCACTCCTTGAGCTTGGTCACGATCGTGTCGAGCGCCTCGTCCCAGGAGATGCGCTTCCACTTGGGATCGACGCCCAGGCCCTTCTCCGGGTTGGTGCGCTTGAGCGGGTAGTTCACCCGGTAGGGATCGTAGAGCAGGGCCGGACCGGCGAGCCCCTTCGGGCAGATCGAGCCGCGTCCGGTGGGGGCGTCGGGGTTCCCCTCGATCTCGGTCACGATTCCGTTCTGCACGCGGACCTTGATGCCGCACATGCAGTAGCACTGCCCACAACAAGTCGGGATCCAGACATCCGCACCGGTGGTCGTGGCCATCCGTCGTTCCTTTCACGATTCGGCGAGGGCATGGGAACCGGGCAGTATAGGAAGGGGACCCGGCGTCCGCCAGCCTGGGAGCGCGTTCCCGCGCGTTCGGCTTGGATGAGTTCCAGCCCGCCGCGCCAGCGGCAGGCGCGGTCCCCTGATCGTAGAGGAGGCGGGGCCAGAGGCGGTCGCGCGGCCGGAGGCGGCGCGCTCCGGACGCGGGAGGAGGTTGCGTTTCTAGAACACCGCGGCCGGCCGCGGCGCGCGCCTCACAGGCGCGCGAGCCGCCAGAAGTAGAAGCGATCGAGCAGGCGCTTGAGCGCGCGCTGCTTCCGCCCCGGGCCGCTCTGCCGCACGGGCCCGGCGTACGAGGTGCGCACCAGGACGGCGCGTCCACGCCCGGTCTCCATGAGGAAGGCGGACGAGCCGTCGTACGCCGCCCGCTGCGGCAGGCCGGCCAGCTCGCACGCGGCGTTTCGGGCAGCGACGCGCGCCTGCAGCACCGCCGCCGAGCCGAGCTTGGGCGCCGGCAGGTCGGCGTTGTCGCCGACGGCGTAGACGCAAGGCGCCACGCGCAGGGTGCGGGCGTCCGTTGGCACGAAGTCGTTCTCTCCCGTGAGGCCCGAATCGCGCAGCAGCGGCGCGGTCTTCTGCGGCGGCACGAGGATCAGCAGGTCGAAGCCGATCACCTCCCCCGAGGCCGCGCGCAGCTCGCGGCGCTCCGGCTC